>CAZYYM010000154.1:0-6533 GCA_964651385.1 uncultured Gammaproteobacteria bacterium
GCCTACTGCTCCGTTTAATGCATCGTTAATGAATGACTTCTAAGGGTGTGCGCCGACATTCAAAAATCAATATACAAAGACAAAAATTCACCGCCGCAAACTCAACGGCATCCACCCTCGCGGCTCAAGCTCCCACTACCGACGCAATATGCTGTAATCGACCAACAATTCCCATACAATTCATGAAACTAACATCCGGCGACGTACACATAATCAGAAATGCTGGTGGGGTTGTTACCGAAGACACGATTCGCTGTCTGGTTGTTTCCCACTATCTGCTGAATACCAACGAAGTAATTCTGATACATCATACACGTTGCGGTATGCTGGCCCCGGTTTATTCCGGGGCAGGCACATCCCTGACCCTCGATTTGGTCGGATCATAAAATGGGAAAGGAACTACTTTAGCGGGCAGTCGTTTCTGTTTGCCGTCGAGCTTGCCTACTTCAACTTCAGTATCCAGTGCACTATGTTCTACCGATATGCGACAGAGGGCAAAATTCTTGCGGAGGATAGGTGAGCGTACCGCACTGGTGATTTCGCCCACCTGATTGCGACCGATATTGACGCAATCTCCATTTGCTGCCATTTCATCACCGGTTAGTTCAAGCCCAACCAGTACTCGCTGGGGGTTTTGCTTACGTTTTATCAGTGCATTTTTGCCGATGAAATCATCTTCCTTGGTCTTCAAGGGCACCGTAAACGGGATACCTGCTTCAAACGGGTCGGTTTGATCGCTAAATTCGTATCCAGCAAATATCAAGCCCGCTTCAACGCGCAGCATATCGAGTGCTTCGAGCCCGAGCGGTGTCAGGCCGTGTGGATTTCCTGCTTCCCAAACGGCATCCCATACAGCCACGGCGTCACGGGGATGGCAAAAAATTTCATAACCTAACTCGCCGGTATATCCGGTACGCGATACCACAATCGGGATCCCGAGCTCATCACCAATACGAGCAATCGAAAATCGAAACCATTCGAGTTCCTCTACGGTTGCCTGGTCAGGACGTGTCCAGACGAACTCTTTCAATATTTCGCGACTATTGGGCCCCTGAACTTGCAGATTGTGTAGTTGATCGGTCGAATTTCGAACCCAGGCATTCAAACCCAGATTTTTGGCCTGTTCTCGCAACCAGATGCCGCTCTCGTCGCTACCACCAATCCAGCGGAAATTATCCTGGCCGAGTCGAAATACAGTGCCATCGTCTATCATACCGCCATTTTCATAGCACATTGCGGTATAAACAACCTGCCCGACTGCGAGCCGACGAATATTGCGTGTGACGCAAGTTTGCATCAATAGCTCGGCATCGGGGCCAAGAACCTCGTATTTGCGTAGTGGTGACAGGTCGATGACTGCCGCCGCCTCACGGCAGGCCCAGTATTCCCCTATAGCACCATGCCTGGTATAGCTGTTAGCCAGCCAGTACCCTGCATATTCGGTAAAGTTTCGTGTATGCTCCAGCGTCCTCGGATGGAAGCCGGTTTCTTTGGTCAATTGTTTTTCTGCGTCAGTTGTCATTCTAGTAGCCATCGCTTTGCTAAATGAATTTTTGCCGGAATAAACCCGCATATGAATATCGGTTGGATTCCAGCCATTGGCCGGGTCGACGTCACAGGGGCAGGCCGAAGTGACACAAATCATGTCTTTGAGCGCTCGCATCAATACGTAGTCACCGGGTCGTGACCATGGTGCGTCAAAATACATCTGATTGGTATCGTCTATGTTGGTATTAAAAAACAGATTGATCGCCATCCAGCCGGGTCTGGGCTGGATACCAAAAGGCTTCAAGCCGCGATTGAAGTTTTCGGAACAATTGACATGCCCTGGATACCCCAGGTCGTCATAATATTTAGCGGTACAAGCAGTACCGAAACTGTCATGGCGACCACAGGTATCGCGAACCAGTTCGATCATGGGTTCAAAGTCCTGGGTGTAAAATTTGGCCAGCAATCCAGGCGCCGGGTATGACGCACCCACTACGTGCCGCGTGCTGGTCGCGTCCAGGCATCGCTCGAGGCCTTTGTCCAGTGCCGCGATATCGAAGCATTGAAAATCAGAGCACTCACGGCCCTCGACGTCTATGATCTGTATATATTGGCCCGCCTTGACTTCGTATACGTGAGCAGTACGGGCTTCTACTCGTATATCTTGTAGCGGGTCGGCCAGTGGGTCCGGAAGTCGAGTAATTCGTTCGCCGGTCTCTCGCGGTTGCCGATGGACAAACAATGTCAGGTCGGTGACCGTATTTTGCTGATCCACCTGCATTGGTTCCCCGGGCGCTGCAATCACGCAAGTGACATCTTCATTCGCAGAAAATTCGATATTATCTCCCGCCAGCGATTCAGGGCCGAATACACGCGTACTCTCGGCTGACTCTAGCGAAATGTTCCGAAACCGGAGTGTGCGAGCCAGTTTGATGGCACTGGCGTCGTGGCCGGAGAGAATGGCCTTGAAACCTTCGGCCTTGCCATTAGCTGTCGCGCCAATTAGTTTCATATCGCTCTTGCCCTGAGCATCAAATACAGTAATCTCACCAATTTGCATGCCTTCCGGATTAACCAAATTAATTTTGTCGCCGGCTAGCAGTTCAATCGCAGTAATACCACCAGCACGAACAACGTAGCGTTCCGTATCGGGTGGCAGGGTATTCAGTCCGGGTTCCAGCATTCGAACCGGGGAGACAAATAATGGCGCATTCATATTGATTAGTTACCTAGTCGGTTTCAAGCAAATCATCATGTACATCGTATAGATGACTTTTGATTATCTTTACGGCCGTAGTAGTATCGCGTGCCGCAATGGCTTCATAAATGGCACGATGTTGAGCATTATAATAGTCGATTCGCTGGGGTGTGAGCAATTTGGCTTTCATACTTCGCCATTGAGAAAATCGCCTGACTTCGCTAATACGTTCGTACACCCAGTAGAGTAACTTGTTCTTTGAACAGTGTGCCAGCGCCATGTGAAAAGCGGTGTCAGCGCGGGCGAATTTTTCGGCGTCACCGCCGCAGTCTTCACATTGACGTAAAGCACTGCGTAATTCCTCCAGATCACGATGACTGGCATTAGTAATCGCCAGACGCACGATTTGAGGTTCCAGCGCGATTCTCACTTCCACCATTTCCAGCGGGCTGGTGATGCTGGAAATTTCCTGCTGATTGGTGAGCTCCCGATGGGATACATAAGTGCCACTGCCAATCTGCCGGGCAACCAGCTGCTGATCTTCAAGAATTTGTAACACGGAACGGATGGTACCACGCGAGACACTGAATTCTTCGGCGAGGTTACGCTCCGCCGGTAGTCTTTCATCGAAGCGATACTGACCATCGAGTATACGATTGCGAAGTTGTGTCACTACCAGACTGGTAGTGCCACCAACTCGTGTATTGCCGAAGCCGTTTGTTGAGTTTTTATCAGGCATTAGCGAACTGTAATATTCTTTTCCGTTAGAGGGCATATATCACGTTTTTAAACCAATTATTTAATTTGGTATAGAATATTGGTACAATATTGGACCAAAAAATTGCAAGGATCAAGATAAATTTATTAGTGATTTGCAATTATTACGCGATTTTTCTGTCTGCAAAACGAACCTGATATTGAATAGATGATCACTAGCGGAGATATTTTTAACTGCTTATAGATTTCTTTATATTCATTTAAGTATATGATAAATAACAATTAATATTGATTAATTTGTAGTCGATTGAAAACTCCCGGGTTGCCAGATGGATATTGAAAAATATCGAAAAGGAAATTCGGCTAAAAATTTTCTGCTTAAATCATCCTATTGTTTAAAAAATCATTAAACAGGTCTTGTAAAGGTAGAAGGATTGGGTATACCATTGCCTCAAATTAGCCTGTTTTATAGGGTGATTAAGTATGTTATCGATCGGTGTTCGATGATCGTAAACGCATAAAAGCCTAATTTTAAGAAAACCTTGGAGGAATAAATGACTGATTTACAAGCACATGTTGAAGCACCGGGTCGCGCCGACCTTGTCAAGCAGGTAAGTGAAAAAATAAAAGAGACCGGCGTTGATTATATTTATTACCAGTTTATTTCGGTTACTGGGCGTATCGTCGGAAAAGGTATACCGGCAGCACACTGGGAACGCCTGGCTGAGAAAGGTTTTCAGCTGGTTTATGGTTCAACGGCTAATTTATTTATTGATCGACATGGCGATTATATCGGTTACGGCCCAGAAGCGTCTGAGCTGGTTGGTATCCCTGACCCCGAAACATTCTGTCAACTGCCCTGGGACAAGCGGGTTGGCCGGGTATTTTGTACCTTATTCCGTAACCGTGAAGAACGTGATAATCCAGGCGGTGCTTTAACCTCGGATTGCCGTGGTAATCTGCGTCGTATCCATAATGAATTCCAGGACAAACATGGCCTCGACATGCGTTGTGGAACCGAGCCGGAAATGATGTGGTTGAAACGCGGTGAAGACGGTAAGCCAAATGGTGGTGTTACCAAACCAAACTGCTACCACATCGACCAGTTTGAAGAATTGCGTCCTACCTTCATGAAGGTTATCGAGTACTCACAGCAAATGGGTCTCGATATTATCCAGGGTGACCACGAGGATGCGCCCGGTCAGCTGGAACTCAATACTCAGTTCGACGATGTCCTGCGTAATGCCGATCGACTGACAACATATCGCCAGATCTGCGCACAGGTGGCACGCGAAGATAATTTAATTGCCTGTTTTATGTCCAAGCCATTTATGGGTGTGTCCGCTTCAGGCTGTCATCACAATATGTCGCTATGGCGCGGTGGTGAAGACGTTGTTAATAAGCTGGGTATGGATTCTTTACCGGGTATGGATGGCTCTTTCAGCTATCGTGTTGGCGGCGAAAATACTTTCATGCCCGATCCTTCGATCGATGAACGTGCTCCGGGTCCGATCGGCCTGCAATCGATTGGTGGCGTTATCAAACACCTCGGTGCATTAACGTCGATCGGCTCTTCAACCGTTAACTCTTATCGTCGTTTATGGGATACCGGTTTCTGGGCGCCTATCTTTGCCGATTGGGGTTATCAAAACCGTACTTGTGCGCTGCGCGTATCGGCGCCCGGACGTTTCGAATATCGTTCAGTTGACTCGATGGTAAACCCTTACCTGATGGGGGCAGCCTTATTGAAAACTTTCGATGATGGTATCGATAACAATCTGGATCCTGGCGAAGCTGAAGAGCGCAACATCTACGCCGCAATGGAAGCCGGTAAGGACGTGAAGAAGCTGCCAATGTCACTGGGCGATGCGCTCGAAGAACTGCGTAATGACGAAGTGATCAAGTCTTCCATGCCGGGCGAAATGTACAAGGTCTACGAACATTACAAGCGAGACGAATGGGAGAGGTACAACGCCACGGTAACCGACTGGGACGTTGAGCAGTACCTCGACTGCTTACCATAGATCAAATTGGGATACGCCCGGCGTCTCAATACCGGGCGTAACAATGCTTTAGTGCTGTCTATACACAGCTATTTTTTAATCTTAAGAGGAAATACTCATGTGTGGTATTGCTGGACTTATCTGGAAGGGTGGAGCAAGCAGTGATATCGGTTCGGAAATGACCCAGATGCTTCAGGCCCTGAAGCATAGAGGGCCCGATTCGACCGGTTTTGCGCTCTACGGAAAAGGTGAAGACGGAGTGCAGGTGCTTCGCTTTAAAGTGGCTGAACAGGAAGAAATGTCAAAGGGGTTTAATATTCACAAACAGGCCGTAGAACGAAAAGCGGCGGTAGATGATCGCCTAGTTGAGATGGGCGCGGAAATTACTGCTAAAGAAGACGCGACTGAATACGCGTTTCGCTATCACTTCAAATTTACTGGCGATTTAACGCGACTGATCGACTACATCGAGGATATCGATGGTGTCGAAATTTTATCAGTCGGCAAAGCGCTAGAACTGATCAAGGATCTTGGTGATGCAACGGTGGTTTCCGAACAGTATGGCCTCAAGGGCTTTGTCGGCACGCATGCAATCGGGCATACGCGAATGGCGACCGAATCCGATGTTGATATTCGCTCAGCGCATCCTTACTGGGCCTATCCGTTTAACGATGTATCGGTGGTACATAACGGTCAGTTGACCAATTACTGGACAATGCGTCGAGATCTGGAACGACGTGGTCATCGCTTCATGTCTAACTGTGATTCGGAACTGATAGCCGTTTATATTGCCGATGCGATAGACCGCGGCGAAGACCTTGAGGGTGCGATGCGACGCTCGATTGATGTCATCGATGGTGTGTTCACTTATCTGGTGGCCACCAGCGACAAGCTAGGCATGGCGAAAGACGTCATGTCAGCCAAACCGATGGTGCTCTATGAGAGTGATGAATTTGTCGGCCTGGCTTCGGAAGAAGTGGCTATCCGCAGTATTTTCCCACGTGAAATCGACACCTGGGATCCTTATCAAGGGGAGGTAAAAGTATGGGCAGCGTAACCACATCTCACGACATGGGGCTGCATCAGGAGCAGCTCGCCGGTCGTACCCAGCAACGTTTCTTCTCGGC
>CAZYYM010000155.1:0-6449 GCA_964651385.1 uncultured Gammaproteobacteria bacterium
GCCATTGCCTGCAAGGCGCGTCGCGCGACTAACCGCTTCACGTTTCGCTGTATCCATCATACCTATGTTGTTAGACTACTAGTATGAAAATCCGACGTGCCACACCCGGTGATGCCGAAGCCTTATCAAAATTTAACCAGGACATGGCCTATGAAACCGAAGGTGTCGAGCTGATACCCGAAGTGATTGATGCCGGTGTTAAAACAATGATCGAAAACCCGCAAATGGGATTTTATCTCGTGGCTGAAAGTGACGGCGTGATCGCAGCCGCATTGATGACCACAACCGAATGGAGCGACTGGCGTAACGGGCTTTTCTGGTGGATTCAAAGTGTTTATGTTTTACCTGAATATCGTCGACAGGGTTTGTACCGAAAGCTTTACGCACAGGTTAAGAAAATGGCTGAAAACGATTCGAACGTTTGCGGTTTTAGGCTTTATGTCGAGCATGACAATACTACCGCGCAAAAAACTTACCAATCGTTAGGTATGGATGAAACCAATTATAAGTTATACGAGGAATTGAAAATTGATCTTGCGTTTATAAAAACCTAGGTTTCAGTTTCGACTTCCTGGTTTTTTCATCTAGGAACTTCGGTCGAAAATTATATTTTGAAATGAACCCCGCGAACATCGAAAATGTTGGTTCTTAGGGTGGCAATGGCGAATAGGTTATATTCTATAAAGACTGAAATTATTACTCTCCGCAGTCATAAATTCGGCTGGCGTCGTGCAATGTAAACTTATTAATTATCGCAATGTCGAGCAGGACTCGCATGTCGGTTAAGCTCTCTACAATCATGCCTTTTTCTTTAGTACTGCCTCTAATCGGTCGACTGTAGTCTTAACATCGTGCGAACTCTTTACGTTGGTCAGGTCTATACTGGCCCGCGCCAGGACAGTTACAAAAATCAACCATAGCAGGGGAATCAGTTTCTCATTTCAATGGCGCCAGTGCTTCCAAAATAAACTTGCCTGGCCTAATCGAAATCGTTAAAATCGCCATCCGCTGGTAGCGATGGCGTCGCTATCAAACAGCGTAATCGATTACTGCTTTTGCAGATTTTTGATCCTGTACGCCCGGATAAACAAACCGGGAAATCGTGATAGTTACCCGGATACAACTTCGGAGTGACTATGTCTCAATCGCAAACTGTACGACCTGAATTTTTCCAATTACAAAACGGTAACAAGGCCAATCTCCCCTTTTCTGACGCCGAATATGAAACGCGTCTCGCCAGTCTTCGGCAATTAATGGAAAGCAGTGGTATCGATGTCATGCTGCTGACTTCTATGCACAACATTGCCTATTACTCGGGGTTTTTATACTGCTCCTTCGGACGACCATACGCCTGCGTGGTCACCTCGACTCGATGTGTCACGGTTTCGGCCAATATCGACGGTGGCCAGCCCTGGCGTCGTTGTTACGGTGAAAATATTATCTATACCGACTGGCAGCGCAATAACTACTGGCGAGCGGTGAAGTCGGTTATTTACAATGCGAAGAGTGTCGGTATCGAAGGCGATCAGATGACACTGGCATCGCGCGAAACCATGAACGGGTTTCTAGCCGATGTGAATGTCACGGATTTAAATCCTGGAATCATGAAATTGCGCATGATTAAATCCGCCGAAGAAATCGAGCTGATCAAGGGTGGCGCCCGCACAGCTGATATTGGCGGTGAAGCGATTCACGCGGCAATTAAGGAAGGCACCAGAGAAATCGACGTCGCGATGGCCGGTCGAGATGCGATGGAACTGGAAATATCAAAATCATATCCCGATAGCGAATTACGCGATAGCTGGGTCTGGTTCCAGGCCGGTTTGAATACCGACGGCGCGCATAACCCGGTCACCACCGCAAAGCTGAAAATGGGTGACATACTCAGCCTGAATACATTCCCGATGATTTCGGGTTATTACACCGCGCTCGAACGCACCTTGTTTTTAGGCGAACCCGATGCCGAATCGTTACGCATCTGGCAAGCCAATATTGGCGCGCACGAACTCGGTCTGTCATTGATCAAACCGGGTGCGACCTGTTCTGGTGTTTGTGCCGAAATCAATCGCTTTTTCGAAGAGCAGGATTTGCTACAGTACCGCTCATTCGGCTATGGTCATTCATTCGGTGTTTTATCACATTATTATGGTCGAGAAGCCGGCCTCGAATTGCGTGAAGATATCGATACCGAGCTGGTTCCAGGTATGGTGGTTTCGATGGAGCCGATGCTAACCCTGCCCCTGGGTACACCGGGCGCCGGAGGCTATCGCGAGCACGATATCCTGGTGATCGGGGAAAATGGCGTTGAAAATATCACGGCTTTTCCTTATGGTCCCGCACACAATATTATTACTGCTTAAACCTCCATACTAGCTAAAAAGCCGCTAGCGTTGAGCTAGCGGCGCCTGATTAATCGCTAATTAGGTCTCTGAGGACTGTTTTATATACCGGTCCTTTCGAGTGGTCGTCAGGCAATGAAAATTGAATGCATTCGCTAAATAGTGCAAAGTTGCCATTTAAGGAAACGCTACGGGAACTTTAACGCAGGCAATGATCGAACATCTTGCTCTTCAATTTGCACTGATTTTCGCTGGTGCGGCTCTGTTTTCGACACTGTTTCTGTATTTGAAACAGCCGATAATACTTGCCTATATTGCCCTGGGTATCGTCATCGGCCCCAGGGGGCTGGAGCTGATCAACGATGCCGAGCAAATTGAACGGCTTGCGCATATCGGCATAATCCTGCTGCTGTTTTTAATAGGGCTTAACTTCCAGCCAGCAAAACTCGTCGGATTGCTCGGACGCGTCGGCGTTGTGACATTAACGACCTGTTTCAGTTTCATGTTACTGGTCCTGGCAGCCGCACTAGCCTTAGGCTATCCCTTTATCGATAGTTTAATCATTGGCGCGGCACTGATGTTCTCGAGCACCATTGTCAGTCTGAAGTTAATACCAACCACGCAATTGCACCATCATCATATCGGCGAATTGATGATCAGCGTTCTGTTATTGCAGGATGTAATAGCTATCGTGTTAATAGTTCTGGTCAGTGAAGGCGGCATGGACAACATTACCCTGTCGGTTGCCCTGTTATTGCTCAAACTGCTTGGTTTAAGTGTTATCTCATTCGTTTTTGTCAAGATTGTCATTACTAAACTATTGTTCAAATTCGATGTGATCAAAGAGCATACCTTTGTTATGGCTTTAGGCTGGGGCCTGTTTGTTGCCGGAGCTGCCGAAATGCTCGGCCTGTCTCTGGAAATGGGTGCCTTCATTGCCGGCATTAGTCTGGCTACAGTGCCAATTGCGCCGGTGATTGCCGAAGAGCTCAAACCGCTGCGTGATTTTTTCCTTATTTTGTTTTTCTTTTCAATCGGCGCTGAGTTTGATTTAGTGACATCTCAACAACTCATCGTGCCCGGGCTGATAATAACCGGGTTGTTGATGGCGGCAAAACCAGCCATATTTAAATGGGGGTTTAAGGCAATTGGAGAAAAGCCGCAGCATTCGACCGAGATGGGTGTCAGGCTAGGGCAGGCCAGTGAGTTTTCTTTGTTGATCGCCTTCAGTGCGCTTAGCTCGGGTCTGATAGAAGAACGCTCGTCGTATCTGATACAACTGGTTGTCGTGTTGACATTCATCGCCTCAACATATTGGGTAGTAGCTGGCTACCCGACTCCAATATCGTATAAGCAAGGGCAGAGGAAGGATTAGAATTCAAGTTTTTACCGCAAAGACACTGATTAGAGCCAGAAACAGTTTCCGATGGCATATCGAGCGTAAAGTCGGCAACACTTAGAACACCATTCCCCTTTTGTCCATCCCCGCATCCATGTAAAATCGCGGTTTATTTTTAACCGGCAGAGTCACTGCCAGAATCCAGGTTAATTTCCATTGAAACAGGCTATTTATGATCTGATCGAAAAGGCGCTTGCCGATTTACAGCAAGATGCGCAGCTCCCGACCGATCTCAACATCAACCTGCAGGTTAGCGTGACCAAAGACCGTAGTCAGGGTGATTTTGCCAGTAATATTGCCATGATGCTGGCGAAGCAGGCAGGCAAACCACCGAGAGAGCTTGCTGAATTGATCGTCAGGCAACTGGCAAACAATAGCACTATCAAAAGAGTTGAAGTCGCCGGGCCGGGTTTTATTAATTTCTTCCTCGACGGCGATGCCAGCCACTCGGTAATCACCAATATTTTGCAACAAGGCGATCAATACGGTAAGAGCGAACATGGCAAAGGTAAAAAGATCCAGGTCGAATTCGTTTCAGCGAATCCAACTGGGCCCTTGCATGTGGGCCATGGACGCGGCGCGGCTTACGGCGCAACACTGGCAAACATGTTGCGTTATATCGGCTATGAAGTTCAGTGCGAATATTATGTTAACGATGCCGGCCGACAGATGGACATACTCGGCACTTCGACCTGGTTGCGTTATCTCGAACTTTGCGGTGTTGAATTAACCTTCCCGAGCAATGGTTATCAGGGCGATTATGTCTGGGATATTGCGGCAACCTTGCACCGTGAAAATGGCGAGCGCTTTCGACACGATCAGGCTGCAGTATTTTACAATGTCTGCGATGATGCACCACTGGGCGACAAAGAAAGACATATCGACGGCCTGATCGCCAATGCTCAGACATTGCTAGGTGATGATTACCGAGTGGTATTTGATCTGGCGCTTGATACCCTGGTCGATCTGATCCGCAGCGACTTGCATGCCTTTGGTGTCGATTACGATGAGTGGTTTTCCGAACGTTCGTTATCGGATAATGGGCTGCTCGAAGCTTCGATTAGACAACTTAACGACAAGGGCTATATTTACGAACGAGATGGCGCGCTTTGGTTTCGCTCTACCGAACTGGGTGATGAAAAGGACCGAGTGGTACAGCGTGAAAACGGTCAGACCACCTATTTCGCCTCGGATATCGCCTATCACAAGAACAAGCTTGACCGCGGATTTGATCGGGTCATTAATATCTGGGGCGCCGACCATCATGGTTATATCGCACGGGTTAAAGCATCGTTAACCGCTTTGGGTTACGAAGCCGACCGGCTCGAAATTCAACTGGTCCAATTCGCTAATCTATACGAACATGGTAAAAAAATGTCGATGTCGACGCGCTCCGGTGAATTCGTTACGCTTAAACAACTGCGAGAAGACGTCGGCAAAGATGCGGCACGCTTCTTCTACGTGATGCGTAAGGCCGACCAACACATGGACTTCGATCTCGATCTGGCGCGCGATCAATCGAGTGATAACCCGGTTTATTATCTGCAATATGCCTATGCGCGGATTTGTAGCGTCAAACGCCAGTGCGAAGATAAAGGACTGCAGGTATCGATAGCATCGCCGAATTTGTCGCGCCTCGATAACAGTCACGAACTCGAACTGATCAGGCAACTCCATCTTTATCCGGAACATGTGTACCGTTCGGCAATGCGCCGTGAGCTGCATATTGTGGTCAATTATTTACGCGATCTCGCCAATCAATTTCATTCCTGGTATAACGCGCATCAGTTTATTGTCGACGATGCCGAACTACGTAACGCGCGCATCGCTCTGGCCGCTGCGATTGGTCAGGTGATGATGAACGGACTCACACTCATGGGCGTATCCGCACCGGAAAAAATGTAATGACGACTGACAAATCAAATTCACCCTGGGTCTGGGTATTTTTACTATTAATACTGGCGTCATTCGCCGCCTTCATTGTCTTCCTCGATCAGAAAATTGGCCACAGTGGCCGTGACTCTAATCCGGTCGCAAACCAAAGTCAGAATTACACCAAACCCACGATCGATTTTTATTCGGTATTACCCGACCGCAAGGTCGAGATAACCGTGCTTGAAGAACAAAGGGAAGGAATAAAAAATCCCTCCATCAATAAGGCATCGGGAGATCAGGTTATATTGCAGGTTGGGTCATTTCACAACGCTGGTGATGCCGACAGCTTGAAGGCCGAACTCGCCTTTCTCGGCCTGGAGGCCAGAGTGAAGTCCGCATGGGTGAATAATGACACCTGGCATCGCGTACAGGTTGGACCGTTTGCCAGCAATAGTGCATTATCGCGTGCGCAGAATTTATTGTTGGAAAATAAAATTAGATATATGCAGCGTAAGGTACCGCAATAATGGGGTTGAACCGATTTAGGAGTGGTCAAGTCCATTCATCTGTCTGAGACCATCATCTGCATCACGTATAAATCCAACAATTACACCTTCCTCCCGTCGCCCTCTTCGGTCAATGGAATACGAAACTGCGCACAGTTATTGTCATATATGGTGTTTGAGCCTTTGAATCAAGCGGCGACCCGGCTGTCATATTCGACCTCGATTCCATCTTTAAATTGCACGCCCTCAACCACCTTGCCCCGGTGTTTAATGAACAATAATTTTCTCATTTCAGGTATTTGCCGAAAACAGAACCATCCGCACGTTATC
>CAZYYM010000156.1:0-6427 GCA_964651385.1 uncultured Gammaproteobacteria bacterium
TTGTACTTCGTGCTTTTTCTGGTCGTTTTCTAAAAACATCTTTGACCCGGTTTTGCGCATCTCGAATTCTCGAATCTTTGTCCATAATTCTCTCCTTCTGGTTGATGACTATACTATTTACAAATTGAAACTAAAAAAACTATTCTACAGGCTAATAGTTTATGAACTCACAACTGGATGGCACATTAGCAATGTGTGCTTGTAAAGCCGCATAATCGCCAGCCAACACCAAAAAGCCGCGCCAGCGTCGAATCTGTGTGATTGGCCTGGTTAACTGACTTCATTGCTTCTATCTGCCAGAACAAATTGTCTCAGCTCTCTTTCTCCGCGCATTACATATAATATCAAAACTTTTTTTCCTTCGATCCGATAAAAAACTCTACATGGCCCAACGACTACCTCCCGATAGTTAGTTTTGGGCAATTCTGATGACTTCTTACCAGATTCGGGAAAATCTTTGTGCCGTTTGACTGATTTAAACACACTACTTACCAACTTTTTTGCAACAGATGGCTCGTCCAGCGCTAAATATTCAGCAATTTCATTTAGATCATTTAATGCAGGCTCAGTCCACTTTATTTGAGCCATTTGCTCAATTTCTCTTCGGCTACTGATTCCGAATATTCACGCCCCTCAAAAACCGCTTTTTCCCCTCTAGCGATACCTTCTAAAATTCGTATTCTAGTTTGCATATGCTGATAGTCTTCAAAGTCGACTAAATACGCAGAAGGTTGTCCATGCTCTGTAATTAGAACGGGTTCTTTTAAGGAATGAAGATCAGCAAGTATTTTTGTAGCTTGCCTTTTTAATGTGGTCACGAGTTCAGTTTTCATAAAAGTGATACTATTCAATCACTTTTATGTTTTGCAATGTATTTTTATCAATTAAGGCAGCGCTCTGCGGCAATTTTGGAGCGCAGCGGAAAAATTGTCCGACAGCAACGCCTTAGCAAATGGGCTAATTACAATAAACCACTAAATTACCTTTTCCGGCTTTCTTGGCACGATACATTGCGGTGTCAGCATCTCTTAGTGCAGTGTCAGCGCTTATTGCTTCAGGCGCCAAAAGACGAAGACCAATACTAGCGCCAACTTGAAGCGATGTATTTCTAAAACAAATTTCTTTCTTCATTTTTTTTAGTATTCTTTCCGCAACTACTTGTGCTTTATCATTTGCTAGTTTTTCACCGGCATCCAGATCGCTTAACAGAACAACGAATTCATCGCCGCCAATACGGCTGACAAGGTCTTCACCTCTTGCTGTGGAAGCCAGGCGTTTTGCAATTTCAATCAGTATCACGTCTCCTGCATCATGTCCATTCTTGTCGTTTATTACTTTAAATCCATCCAAATCTATAAACAGAATAGCGCCATACGTTTGACTTCTTACAAGCCTGGACACCAACTTACCTAGATACTCATTTAAAAAGCGACGATTTGCTAATTTCGTCAAGGCATCGTGATATGCCATATGGCTAATTTGGCGTACAGCTTCATCGCGAGAGTCTATATACGGCTTTATAACCCAGATATAAATCAATGGGGTAGATAATAATATCAATATGATCACATCTAGAATGGCCTCTACATATTTTCCAACATCAAAGGTTAAGTTTGCGAAAACAAACATAATGGCAAACTCTACAAAGGCAATAATTGTAGCTATCCGAAGAATTACATCTTTTTTAGTTGGTATTTTCATGGATTTTAATTGCTAATGAATGAGATGGACCCCCCCTATTTTAACATAACCGGCCATTTTAGGCCGTTATTCCCGTTTATTCATCCCCCCGTTATCATCCTGTTCTGTCGAAGTACGATCACTACCATGATGGGAGAAATCTTTGAAAACATCAAGCAGCCTGGTATCACAATCACGCATACGCCGTAGCGCCACGCGGTGGCGGGATATTATTCGCCAATATAAACAAAGCGGTCAGACACAGGCCGAATTTTGTAACGGCTATTCACTCGCGCTAAGCACTTTCAGTCGCTGGCACCAGAGACTGACAGGACACTCCGATTGTGTGCCTGACAGTGAAACGGGCTTTATCGAATTGTCTCCCCATGAGTCCCCAGCGACTGATTCATCCGCCCTCTGGGATGTCGAACTCCAACTGGGGACAGATATGGTTTTACGTCTGCGCCACCGATGCTGAACATAGCCGGGGAGCGACGTATCTGGCTGTGCACCCGTCCAACCGATATGCGGCGATTCTTCGATGGTCTGTCTGGCCAGGCGCGTAGTCTTCTGGGTGAAGATCCGGATCACGGTGACTGGTTTGTGTTTATTAATCGCAGACGCAGCCAACTGAAGATACTGGCCTATGAAGCCGGTGGCTACTGTATTTGGGCGAAGCGTCTGGAGCAGGGTCAGTTTGCCTTACCTGGACAGGCGGATGAAGTGAAACGAGGCTTAAGTCGCACGGCGTTCCTGGCCTTGCTTGATGGCATCGATATGGAGATAAAAAGGCAGCGAAAAAGGTATAAAAGAGCGGCATAAGAAGGCCGGTTGCGGTAGAATATAGTCTATTAAATCAACTGGATAGGCGACTTGTCAACACCCGCGCGCATTGTTGAATTAGAGCAGAAAAATGCGCTTTTAACCACTGAACTGGCTTCTTTGAAACGGCAACTCGATTGGCTCAAGCGCCAGTTGTTCGGCGAGAAATCGGAAAAGCGGCTGGATATTGACCCAGCCGTACAGAGCAACCTGTTATCGGCGCTGGGCGTCGATTCGCCGCCCCAGAAGACAGACGATACCGAGACCATCAGCTATCAGCGTCGCAAGAAGAATCGCGATAATGCACTCAACGACAGTGGTCTGCGTTTCAGCGACGATGTTCCTCGTGAAGTCATCGTACTCAAAGACCCGGAGATGGAAGCCCTGACCAGCGATCAGTACGAAGTCATCGGCGAAAAAATCAGCCATCGTCTGGCACTACGCCGAGGCAGCTATCTGGTACTGGAATACCATCGGCTGGTTAAATATAATACCCAAAGCATTCGCGGGCTCATGGGGCAGGCTCCCGCAAGACGGTGAACGTGGATACCGAGGATGGACGCAGATGGAGAATCGCACCTCATCTGCTGTCAGAAGTGAAAGAAGTGTCACCCCAGTTACAGGCTACTACCACGAAAAACCAACAAAAGCGCCAACGACGAAAGAATAAAAAGCGTTAATGCAGTACTGCCTAAAATGGCCGGTTACGGTGTAAGCGCCACTTACTGCCTGGATCTATCAGCTGAAAACAGACCAGCGTCTTCAACACATTCAACCAACGTGTCCTCTGACGGCTGACACCCATTCGATCTTGCCAGAATTCATCCAGTCTCAATTGATCCCACAAGCTGCAAGCGAGCCAACAAGCACCCCACTGTCGGGGTCGCTTCAATTGCAATCGACTCAGATCAACCTCTACTACATCGCAGTCTAATGGCGGTGCCTGACGGTCTTGTGGAAAGATGGCCATCTGGCGGGATTGTGCGTCTTCCATAACGACATTGATCGTTTTACACCAGGCCGCTTTTTGAGAATCATTGAGCTCTCCAAGATACAACACCTGGCGTTGTACGACGCGTTTATCCTGACATCGTTTACTTTCAACAATACTCCAGTAACGGTGTTCCTTACCATCTTTGACACGTTTGGTTGCACGTAAAAACATCTGCCTATTTTTGCAAATAGAGACAACAAAGCAATGGGCAAAGTCTTCACTACAGCGGGGTTTTTGAATCAGCGTCCTTATGAATCAAAGACTTACGAACAACATTACCCTGAAATTAATCAAATCAAGGGGTGAGTTGCGAAAGTCGGGCTAGTTTGCCGGGAACCTACTGTGCTGCATAACGCCGGGCTAAATCGCTGAGCCATAGCGAGGTCGATTTGAGGGCCTTATTCGTTATGTGCTTTTAATATTTTATTCAATGTCGTTATTTATCCACGCGTCTATGTGGCTCTCGACTTGTTCCGAAGAACTTACTGACTCTACCTTTCCTGTTTCTTTATTGACTAGAAATGGAGCATTACCCATCAGTGCGAATTGAACATCATGGGTTTGTAGAAATCTCTCGGAGTTGTAATAGACAACCCAACCCCATTCGTGTTCTTGTGTGTTACTTTCATCAATCCCGAATTTACCATCAGAGGATTCTAGTTTCCTTAATTGATTCTCAACCAGCTTAAATGCCTCCATTTTGTT
The DNA here is from genome assembly GCA_964651385.1 of uncultured Gammaproteobacteria bacterium. Lineage (GTDB taxonomy): Bacteria > Pseudomonadota > Gammaproteobacteria. The sequence goes on from CAZYYM010000156.1 coordinate 4,202, forward strand.
TATCATAAGCCGGCGAATTCTAAATGTTACTCCAATCTACCTTGCACATAACGCCGTGCTGTGTTGACAAATCGCGCAGCGGGTTGGCCATCCATCACGAGCACCTTGTTAACTGCTGGTTCTATTGCCATTGTAATTTGAGATCCCGATGTGCTTGCGCACAATCACGAAGATAGAGGTTGATTAAACTCTGATAAGGTATGCCTTTATCTTCCGCCATACCCTTGAAATAATCAATGGTATCTTCATCAAGCCGAATGGTGATTTGCTTCTTTAGTTTTTGAGCATATGGGTTAGGAATGGATTCAGAAAAATCATAATGTTTACGCATGGCGATACCCTTCATAAATTTCACGTTCTTGTCGATCCGCTTTTCGAGCGGAAATGATACGAATTGAATCGCGCGGATACAGTGGCAAACAACCAATAGTTTAGAATGAATGCTTGTACCTAAAAGAATGAATCTGTCTTCTTCATCTGAGTTATCGGGGTCTACAATTAAACGGGCGAATTAATCGGTAAATACTGTCTTCGCCTCATTAAAGGAAATACCATGCTTCTTTTCATTTGAAGCACTTTTGCTGTCGGCCCACTCAAATAGTAGATGATCCATAACGACAATATAACTACACTGTAATTATAGTCAAGAACTGGATTATTGGGCAGTTAACAGCATGATAAACGAGACCCAGTGGATCTCGTTATCATTTTTTATGTGGCATGTGCTCATATGTCAAAAAGATTGTTGCCCCTATAGCGGAAGAATTAATCCTGTAACAATCGAACCAGCTTGCGAACCCCAATTCCCTTTAGATCCGCTTCTCCCCGTTCAGTAAATGTATAATCCCCACCTTCGACAATTCCTTGAGTCACAGTTGTGGTAAGCACTTCTCCTGCATCCGCCTGGTCTGCGACACGGGAAGCGATGTTCACAGCCATACCATGCAAATCTTCGTCTGTCCATTGAACTTCGCCTGTATGTAACCCGGCCCGAATCGGGTGCCCCGACTCGCTCGCATCTTGTACCAGCATGCGGGCAGCACGCAGCCCATCTCCCGGTACTTCGAATGCGGCTTTGACACCATCGCCTGTAAATCGAATCACTTTGCCGCGGCACTGCTCGACAATGGTGGTTGAATTTACCTCGAATTCACTAATTTTCTCAGCCCAGGTACGATCACCCTTATTACGCTTTTGTGTTAGACAACAATTAACCTGTCCGGTCAGGCGACAATTATCTTGACCGCTTGAACGTGTGTAGAGATAAGTATTTTTTGTCCTTATGGAGGAAGAATGCTTGTCAGGTAAACACATCACTCAGCGACAGGAAAATTATTACATGAAGCATCGTCAAACAGGTTGTAGTCAGGAAATGTCCGCTATATAAGCCGGCATCAGTGTCCGTTCGGGTCGTCGCATTGAAAAAGGCGAGAAGCCTGGGAAGAGATTGCACGAATGGAAAACACGTCAAGACTCATTTGAATCAGTTTGGGAATCGGAGCTTGAGCCTTTATTGGAAAATCAACCCGATCTAACGGGCACCACGCTCTGGGACTATCTGGACGATAAATATCCGGGGCAATATCCCGAGAAATTGTTAAGAACCCTGCAGCGCCGGGTCAAACACTGGCGGGCTACCTGCGGTCCAGACAAAGCAGTCATGTTTCGTCAGTCGGTACCCGCAGGCCACCAAGGGTTATCCGATTTCACCCATCCCAATACGGCCATCACCATTGCCGGAGAACCGTTCGATCACCTACTGTACCAGTTTCGACCGGCGCACAGCGGTTGGCGGCATGTACATATCGTGCAAGGCGGTGAAAGCTATAGTGCCTTGGCCGATGGCCGCAAGCGATCCATACACCACAGGCTGGCTTAACTTTGAAACAGTCTGTAGGGACTAAGGCCTGGGATAATCCGCGTAACCGACATCGACCTCTGCTGGTGTAATCTGCCAGGGCAGCAGTTGCTCGATCTCTTCAACACAAGTGGCATTTGGCAGCGTGTTGAGCAATATCGTCAGGTATCGTTGCGGGTTGTGGCCATTCGCCCGCGCGGTCTCGATGACGCTGAAGATTCGTCCACTGGCTTCGGCGCCGGCGCTGGTATCGGCAAACAGGAAGTTCTTGCGGGCAATGGCGATGGTCTTGGCGACATGCTCGGCGCGGATATTCGAAATCGGAATACGCCCATCGTAGCAGTACTGTTGTAGTCCGTCGGCATGCT
>CAZYYM010000157.1:0-2938 GCA_964651385.1 uncultured Gammaproteobacteria bacterium
TCTTAATCCGGCTGTTTTCAGCCGCAGTGATTGCATCTAGCTTGGCCTGTTCTTCCCTTTCCCTTTCGGCGGCGAGTGCCGTGGTACGGTTATCCCACTCGATAACCGTGCCAAGGCGGGTACCGTCTTCGTCAAGAACCGGGTTGGCGATGACATTGAAGGTCAAATTTGCGGCTTCTATCGTCGACTCGTAAGTCGATTGCAGCCCTTCGAGTAATGAGCGTTGATGGGCCGGGTTCCTGTGGAATGTATCCATATTGGCGCCGATCAGCTTGTCTGCATTGAATGATGGAATAGCCTGTTTTAAATCAGGCTCAACATCTTTCATCATTTCCGTTATGGCCTGGTTCATGTAGATGATGTTCATATCGTTGTCGGCGACCATGACATTGGTTTTTACGTTATCGAGCGCGGTCTTGATGCGCGTATTCACAGCAGATATACGCGCTGCTTCTTCTTGAGCTTTTGCATCAGCTTCTATGCGTTGTTTCAGGTTGTCCTGCATAACCTGTAACGCTTGCAACAGTTTACCCGTTTCATCGTTGGTTTTTATATCAATGACCGAACTGAAGTCGTTCTGGGCGATTTTCTGCGCCACTCCCAGGCCGGAACTCAGCACGCCGGTCAGGCTGCGTGTGAGTAAATATGCGAAGGCGATACCGGCAATCAGCGTTATCAATAAAATCACGCCCTCCACGTACATCATGGTTACCGTCTTGCTTTGTGATCGGCTGGCAAAAAGGGTAACGGCCTGGTTCATGTTTTTAAGCGTATCCATACTGCCTGTGCGGATAAGGGAAAGTTGGTGCATATATTCGTTGGAGTTGACTTCGGCCTGTCGGACTTTCCGGGAAGCGGTTTTTAATTGGTCCCATAGCGATGCCACTTCGGTCAGTTTTTCCTCGATTGCAGCCTCCTTGTTGGTGGGCAGGCTAACCTCTTTGGTCATTCCGAGATCTAAATAGGTAACTCCGCCGTAGCGTAATGCCTTGAGAGTAGTATCAAAAAGTTTGGCGGTTTTATCAGAGTTATTGACTCGATCCTTACTTGCTAGAAGCGATTGCGCTGTATTCAGTTCATCCAACAGTTCCCTGGAGAATTTCTGGGTCAACATCCTTTGCCGCCCGGCAATGTTGATGACCGTAGAATCCGCTTTTTGCTGATTCAATGTAAGCACGGTATAGCAGACGATGCCAATCAGGGTTGCCGAGAAAAACAATGGCAGCAAAAATAGCTTCTGTTTGACACTAAGATTATTGAACATACTAAATTTTGAATTACTCATGATTTTGCTTCCTGAGGATTTATGTTTCCGGGCCGGGTTGTTGGGACTAACAGAATTCGTCTGATCAGATATAACGTTTGACTGGGTATAGGCGCCGATCATGATTTCCGCTACCGTATTCAAGGCATCTTCCCATGCCGTTTTCAATTGTGGCGTCCAGAGATCGCCAGCAAGCTCTTCCAGGACACTCAGTAAAGTGTTTGAGACAGCAGGATAATGTTCGGGAAGAACGCCATAAGCCTGGTGCCGCTGCCCCATTTCTGTTAGTGCCGAAATCAGAGCGTCTGGATTTCTCAAGTTGCTGATCACCAGTTGCAAGGAAGCGAGTAGCTTTTTCTGCTGAGATTTTAAGTCTGTATTTTTAAACAGTGGCCTGACCTGCGGGTATTGCTCAAATAACGACGCATAAAATTTTTCGACCAGTAATTCACCCTGTGGTGCTATTGCCTTAAAACTACTTTCCAGTAGTTCGATATTGAGGGAGTTAGTCATGGTATATAATCTTATCGAAGCACGAGTTCATTGCGTTTCCTAGTGTAATTGCCTGGCTTCGGCAGAGTCTTTACCGCCGTTGATGACACGACTGACCAGAGCGGGCACATCGATGATCATTGCGACTTCTCCACTACCTAAAATTGTTGCACCACTAATACCTTTTAAATTCTGAAAAACCTGGCCAAGCGGCTTGATGACTGTCTGATGCTCACCAAGCAATTGATCGACTACCAGGCCGGTTTTCTGACCGGCATATTGAACGACGACAATATTGTTTCGGTGCTTTTCATCGCTGTTTTCTGCAGTGTCGCCAAACACATCGGACAAATGCAAATAAGGCATTACTTCGCCGCGTAAATCGATATATTCGCCTCTATCTGTATGTGACTCTCGCTCTCCAAGTTCGATACACTCGTCGACCAGATCGAGCGGAATAACATAGGAAGATTGACCTACCTGAACCTGAAAACCATCGATAATTGCCAGTGTCAGTGGTAGACGAATGGTGAAACTTGTACCGACTCCGAGTTCACTGTGAACTGAAATCTGCCCGCGCAGCGCGTCGATGTTTTTGTTGACGACATCCATACCGACTCCTCGTCCAGAAATGCTAGTGACTTCTTCGGCGGTTGAGAAACCCGGCGCAAATATCAATCGGTGAATTTCCGCTAGTGATAGGTTATGGTTAGGGGAAATTACTTCGTTTTCTATAGCCTTCGCTATCAGTACATCAGGATCCAGTCCTTTACCATCATCCGATATCTCGATTACAATGCTGCCGGAATCATGGTAAGCCTCGAGCTTTACTGTAGCAGTTTCGGGTTTGCCATTAGCAACACGTACATCGGGCAATTCGACGCCATGATCCAGGGAATTTCGGATTAAATGCATGAGTGGGTCGCTTATTTTTTCGACGACAGTTTTATCCAGTTCGGTATCACCGCCGGAAATTTCCAAATCAATTTTCTTGTTGAGATCTTTGCTGATATCGCGTACGACACGCTTAAATCGGTTGAAGGTATCGCCAATTTGCACCATGCGTAAGCTTAATGTCGCATCCCTGATTTCTTCGACGAGTCGAGTTAAATTCTCGGCTGTTTCGAGTAGCTCGTCCTGTTCGGTTTGTTTTGCCTTGAGTTCGGTATGGGCACTCGAAAT
>CAZYYM010000157.1:3038-4289 GCA_964651385.1 uncultured Gammaproteobacteria bacterium
TGAGCTCTTCTCGGGTTAATGCACCCGAAGCGACCATGATTTCACCTATGGCCATATTTTCTTCCGGGAGCGCGTCGATGAGTGTCGTGTAATCGGAAATTTTGCTGCGTGGTGGCAGAATATGGAGTTGGCAGTCTTCCTGTACAAACTCAAAAACCTCGGCAATTTGCTGCTTTGACGCCGAAGTATTGAGATCGATCTCGAATCCCAGATAACAATTTTCGGGATTCATCAAACTGAGCCGCGGCAGTTCGCTGGTTAAAGTTGTCATACTGACGATATCACCGACCGTATTCAGATATCTGAAAAACGACAGTGGATCCATCCCATTCGCCAGCACATTGGGATCGAATCGAATCGAAATATGCCAGTAGTCACTACCAACCTGATCAGAGGAGGACTGAATATCGCTCGATTCCCCGGAACTGGTTTCTTTTGGATTTGAGTTTTGCGAATCGGGTTCCTGACCATCGAGATATTGCTTTAGTTGAACAAGCAAAGCATCACCACCCTGCCTGACTTCCTCGGGCAAAGCTTCCTCGGGACTATCTATCACCTGTCGTACCAGTCGATTCATCTGGTCTCTACTATCGAGTAACAGACTCATCAGGTTTTCGCTTAAAGACAGCTCATGATCTCTTAGCATGCCCATAACCGATTCGGCGACATGGGTAAATGACACCACATCATCAAAGCCAAAAATGCCTGCCGAGCCTTTGATAGTATGCACCGCCCGAAACAGGTCGTTGATTAGCTCGTCGTTATCGGGCTCGTCTTCGAGCCTGAGTAAAATGGACTCGGATTGCTCCAGTAGCTCGGTTGCCTCTTCAGCAAATGCCTGCCTGCCTTCTGCCAGATAATCGATGTCGTCGCTCATTTTGAGTTCTATTTCTTAGAAGACCATTCAAACTGGTCTTTGATGTTCAATACATTCATTACTTCGGCTGCTGTATCTGAAACTGAAGATAAAGTCAGCGATTTTGACTCTTTTTCGGCGCTATATTTAAGTGCCAGCAGTAATTGAATGCCACTACAATCGATTTCCTCTACTGCCGAGAGGTCGATTTCGAAGCTGCTGTAATCAGAAAAATGCCCGGTCAATTCTTCGTGATTCTGGCTTGCGCTATAAATAGTCATATCTTCCCCTACAGCGAGCAGGCAATGACCTGTTTTCTTACTGGAACCTTTTTGTATGTTAATCGCCATCAAAATCTCCTAGGGTAAAACCAGTTTTGAAACAGCATCGAGTAG
>CAZYYM010000157.1:4389-5828 GCA_964651385.1 uncultured Gammaproteobacteria bacterium
ACTGTCCTGACCGACGATGAATCATCCACTACTAGAATTGTTTTACTCATTAAATTGCTCCTCTAAAAGAAACTGACTTCGCCACTTGCCTGGTTGGTTTCATCGTTATAGGTTTCCCCGCTGACTTCGCCATGTATTGATTTTTCGGATGCAGTGGTATAGGTATTCTTCATTTGCTCGAGCCAGTCTATCGATTTGGCCACTTGTTCATATTCACCCGATTTTATGGCCCCGATTGCGGAGTCCATTCCGGCTTCTATGCTGTCTATATTGGTGATCAAATGTTGCAGCGTTTGTGTTGCCCTGTCCTGGAACTGCAGCGATACGAGGGTATCCCTGATGTCATCCTGAATCTCCGCGGTAATGCCGGCAATGACGTTAGCACCGATAGACATAGTGGCTTCAGATTGTTGATAGGTATTCACTACAGAATGGATAATTTCATCGGCGCGTTCCATCTTCGAAACATCTTCCTCGGATTGGCTGGCAACCTGCTCCAGGGTTAGATAAATCTGCTTATTGATTTCTTCGGCATTCTGAATGATTTTTTTCCCGGACTGGTTGGCGCTGGTCGCCAGTGATCTGACTTCGTCGGCAACGACCGCAAAACCTCTGCCCTGGTCACCAGCCCGAGCGGCTTCAATCGCAGCATTGAGCGCCAGTAGTTCGGTTTGACTGGCTATGGCGCTAATGTCGTTAGCCATTTCAGTCAGCGATTCGGTATAGTTGGTTAAAGGTTTTATATGATCGATGACTTCATTTTTGGAGCCGAGAACGGTCTGGATAGATTCGGTTACGCCTTTAAGCCTGGACTGGATTTCGGTGGTCAATTTAGTGGGTGATTCGCTATTGCTGTCGGGCGTTTTGAAATCGATTGTGTCGAGGAACAGTTTCATAGCTGTTGTCAGGCGGGTCATGATATGAGCGACACGATCGGCTAACTGGTCTACTTCAGCATTACCTTCTATGCAGATTTGATCGATTTGTTTTTTCCAGATTTCGGTGGACTCACGGAAATTCTGATTTAAGCTGTCCAGTACCCTGTTTTGATTTTCTATTAAATTATTTTGAAGGTCATTCAGGTCACTGGTTTCACATTCAAGCTTGTTGATTATCTTTTTCCGAATTAGAAAGGCTGCTGTTAAACTGAAAGGCAGAATCAATAAAGCATACAAAATCGCAGTACTAGAAAAACCACCGATAGCGGTAACCGCAATAACACTGATTATTGCAATACCAGTTGGGAGGTAAATTAATTCCCTTAACATACGAAAATATACCTGTTGATATTGTGGGTTAAACTCTATAACGGGTATATATAGGAGAACTTGAGCGTTATTTCATAGCTTTTTCGAGATCGGTAGGGTGGTTTGAGCGAAATCCCAAAAATCAGGGAAAATTTGGACGAAAAATGTCAGTAATATGAACTAGAAGCCTAA
>CAZYYM010000158.1:0-5729 GCA_964651385.1 uncultured Gammaproteobacteria bacterium
TCGAAAAAATGCTTAAAAATCAGGGAATCAGGGTCATTTCCGACTTGAGAAACGAGAAGATCGGCTTTAAAATTCGCGAGCACACATTGATGCGTATTCCATACCTGCTGGTGGTCGGTGACCGCGAGATGGGAGAGAACACGGTCGCCGTGCGTAGCCTGGGTGGAAATGACCTGGGTGCGATGCAAGTTGACGAATATGTCAGGCTTGTCAACGAACAATCCGGTTTTTGAGCCGGATTAATTTTTGCGGATATACTTAAACTAGAGTAAAAATCGGGAGATTCTCTAATCGCAGACAATAAACAAAGCCGTTTAAACGATGATATAGTGGCGCCTGAAGTTAGGCTGGTAGCCGAAAATGGCGAACAAAAGGGAATTGTGACGCTGGAAGAGGCGAAAAAATTCGCCGAACAAGCCAAGCTCGATCTCGTTGAACTGGTACCCGATGCTAAGCCACCCGTTTGCCGATTAATGGATTACGGCAAATTTCGTTTTCAGCAAAAGAAGAAACTGCACGACCAGCGCAAGAAACAGCGCCAGGTACAAATTAAGGAAATTAAATTCAGGCCCGGTACGGAAGAGGGTGACTACCAGGTAAAACTGAAAAAGCTGGTAAAATTTATCGAAGTCGGAGACCGGTGCAAGGTCACCGTACGATTCCGGGGGCGCGAGATGGCGCACATGGAACTCGGAACCGAATTATTGAAGCGTGTTGAAGAAGACATGCAGGATTTCGCGACTGTGGATCAGTATCCACAGTCCGAAGGACGCCAGATGACGATGTTACTGGTGCCCAAAAAACGTTAGCCCAAACTAATCCGGAATGTGCTGGCTACTCACCTAAAGACGCGTCTCCGGCGTCCAGGGTTTTTGAAATTGAAGTTTTTAACTGGAGCATACAATGCCAAAAATGAAGTCTAACAGTGGCGCTGCTAAACGTTTCAAACGAAACGCGGCAGGCGGCTACAAACGTGGGCAGTCACATCTGCGCCACATCCTTACCAAGAAGAGCAGCAAGCGCAAGCGTCAACTTGGCGAAATACTTGAAATTCATGCAAACGATGTCCGTATGGTACGTCGTATGCTGCCTTACAGTTAAGGAGTAAAACCATGCCAAGAGTAAAAAGGGGCGTCACCGCTCACGCCCGCCACAAGAAAGTTCTTGATAAAGCCAAAGGATATCGCGGCGCTCGCAGTCGCGTTTTACGTGTTGCCAAGCAGGCCGTTACCAAGGCCGGTCAATATGCCTATCGAGACCGTCGTCAACGTAAACGTCAGTTTCGTGCTTTGTGGATTGCCCGCATCAACGCCGGGGCCAGAGAAAATGGACTGTCATACAGCGTTTTCATGAATGGACTGAAGAAAGCAGAAATCGAAATCGATCGTAAAGTGCTTTCTGATATCGCTATTTTCGACAAGCCGGCATTTACCACCCTGGTCGAGAAGGCCAAAGCCGGCCTGGAAGCAGCAGCTGCTGCTTAAACGCATATCCGTAGTCACGGCAGAGGTGGAATTTCACCTCTGTCGTTAAACCCTGGATAATAAAGTGTCACAAGAATTAGCGCACCTTCTCCGGCAAGCCTCCCAGTCCATCGCAGAATCGTCTGATCTGGCATCGCTCGATGCAGTGCGTGTTACCTATCTGGGCAAGAAAGGCGAGATCACAGCAAAACTCAAAAACCTCGGCAAACTCTCTGCCGAAGAGCGGCCTGCTGCCGGTCAGGCTATTAATGCGATCAAGGTTCAGATTCTTGCATTACTGGAGGATCGCAAAGTTTCTATCAATGATCAGCTAATCGCCGATAAATTACATCTAGATACCGTTGACATCACCTTGCCAGGACGCCGTGTGAAGGCAGGCGGATTGCACCCGGTTACATTGACCATGAATCGAATCCAGAAAATGTTCGGTAAATTGGGTTTTGATATCGCCGAAGGCCCCGAAGTTGAAGACGATTTCCATAATTTCGAAGCCTTGAACATTCCCGCGCATCATCCGGCTCGTGCTATGCATGATACGTTTTACTTCGATGCCCATCATTTGCTACGGACGCACACGTCACCAGTGCAAATTCGCGTACTGGAAAATCAAAAGCCACCAGTTCGCATCATTGCACCCGGGCGTGTATACCGCTGCGATTCCGATTTGACCCACACACCGATGTTCCATCAGGTTGAAGGCTTACTGGTTGACGAAAATGTTTCGTTTTCTGATTTGAAAGGCACATTGGAAGACTTCCTCAAGCAATTCTTTGAGCAGGATGATTTGAAAACCCGCTTTAGGCCTTCTTACTTTCCATTCACAGAGCCTTCGATGGAAGTGGATATAAGCTGCGTCATGTGTGTCGGCCAGGGCTGCCGTGTATGCAGCCATACCGGTTGGCTGGAAGTCCTCGGTTGCGGCATGGTCCACCCGGAAGTATTCCGCCATGCAAACCTGGATACAGAGGCTTACACGGCCTATGCATTCGGTATGGGAGTCGAACGTCTGGCGATGCTTCGATACGGTGTCAATGATTTAAGGCTATTCTTCGAGAACGATTTGCATTTCTTGAAACAGTTTGCATAGGCAGGAGATCGCAAAATGCAGATAAGCGAAAACTGGTTACGTGAATGGGTTAACCCCGATATCGATACGACTACTTTGATAGACCGGCTAACCATGGCCGGTCTGGAAGTCGAGAGTGTTCAACCCGCCGGGCCGAAGTTGTCATCAGTCGTTGTCGGCGAAGTGGTGTCGTTAGAACAGCATCCAGACGCCGATAAACTGAGCCTGTGTCAGGTTAGCGATGGTAGTGTCAAGGTTCCGGTAATTTGTGGTGCCAGCAACGTTCGACAAGGCATGAAAGTCGCATTTGCCAAAGTAGGCGCACAGCTATCTGATATAAAAATAAAAAAAGCCAAACTGCGTGGTATTGAATCCCAGGGAATGCTTTGCTCTGCTGCCGAGTTGAAGCTGGCAGAAACTTCTGATGGTATATTTGAGTTACCTGAGAATGCGCCGGTTGGTGTTGATATTATTGAATACCTGGAGCTTAAAGATCAAATTATTGAAATCGATTTAACCCCGAATCGGGGCGATTGCCTGAGTATTGCAGGTGTGGCACGCGAATTGTCGGCAATCACCGAAGTTGCATTGACGCCACTACCCAATTCAACAGCAGATTGGTCTATTAACGATACCTTTCCAGTTGAGCTGAAGGCGCCCAAAGCATGTCCTTGCTATGTAGGGCGTATCATTCGAAATATAGATCCAACGGCAAAAACACCGATCTGGATGCAGGAAAAATTGCGCCGTTGCGGTCTCAGACCAATTAGCCCCGTTGTTGATATCACCAATTACGTGATGATGGAACTGGGCCAGCCGATGCATGGATTCGACTTTGATAAGCTCGAAGGCGGAATTCGCGTTCGACCAGCAGCCGTGGGTGAAAAAATTAGTTTACTCGATGGCAGTGAAGTCGAATGTCGGGCCGATACGCTAGTCATAGCCGATCACAAAAAAGCTTTGGCCCTGGCAGGTATCATGGGCGGGTTTGATTCATCGGTGCAATCGGATACAACCAATATTTTCTTTGAAGCCGCGTTCTTTAGCAATATTGATATTGCCGGTAAAGCCCGTAGCTACGGCATGCATACCGACTCATCGCACCGTTTTGAGCGTGGTGTCGATTCGAAATTACAGATACGGGCTATGCATCGAGCGACAGAATTATTGACAGAAATTGCAGGTGGAGAAGCCGGTCCAGTTATTGATGTTCTGGATACGGAATGTCTCCCACAACAACCACAGATAGTGCTGCGCTATGCCCGTGTGAAACGATTACTCGGCATTGATGTTGCCTCTGAAGCGGTTAGTAATATGCTGTCAGGCTTACAAATGACTGTTGAAGTCAATGAAAATGGCTGGTTGGTAACACCACCGAGTTTTCGGTTCGATATTAATATAGAAGCAGATCTAATCGAGGAAGTCGGTCGAATGGTCGGCTACAACAATATACCGGGCACTCGCGAAGCCGCCCATGTACGTATGGATAGTTTTTCCGAGACACAGCTTGGTCTGAATCAAATACGAGATGTGCTGGTTGAGCAGGGTTTTTATGAAGCCGTCACCTATTCGTTTGTTTCGCCGGAATTTCAGGCTATTCTTGATCCCGGTCAGGCCGTATTGCCTTTATCGAATCCAATCTCGTCTGATATGTCGGTAATGCGTACTCGCTTACTACCGGGACTGGTTCAGGCTCTTCAGTACAATTTGAAGCGGCAGCAGAGCCGAGTCCGTCTGTTTGAAAGCGGGTTATGCTTCATTCCACAAGAAGCGGAATTAAATCAAAGCCCACATATTGCTGCAGTAATCACCGGGAATCAATTTGATGAAGACTGGCATGGGGAAGCGAAAAAGGTGGATTTCTTTGATATCAAAGGCGTTCTGGAATCTATTTTGCGATTGTCAGGCGAGAAAAATTATCGATTTCGACAGACTGAGAATTCGATTTTACACCCTGGACAGGGCGCTGATATCATTTGTAAAAACAGTGTAATTGGGTTTGCAGGGTCGTTACATCCGTCTGTTTTGGCGAGTTTGCATCTAAATCAGCCGGTATTTGCATTCGAAATCGACCTTAATTCTATACTCAGTTCGGTTTTACCAGCCTTCAGGGAAATATCGAAATATCCTTCAATCAGGCGTGATATTTCGCTTTCTGTTGGCGTTGAAACCAGTGTTCAGGCACTTATTGACTGTATTTTTTTACTAAAAAGCGAGATTTTACGCGAAGTATTCGTATTTGACGTCTATACTGGTAAAGAAGTGAGAAATAATCGAAAAAGTGTCGCTTTTGGCTTGATTTTACAGGATTTTTCCCGCACTCTAGTTGACGAGGACGTTGAAAAACTGGTAGATAAAGTTCTTGCTCAATTAAAAAATCACTATAACGCTGTGTTGAGGGATATCTGATGTCATTGACCAAGGCTGATATGGCCGAAATGCTGTTTGAAGAGCTTGGTCTCAACAAAAGAGAAGCAAAAGAGATAGTTGAGCAGTTTTTCGAAGAAGTGAAAGTAGCATTAGAAACAGGGCACCAGGTGAAGTTGTCTGGGTTTGGCAATTTTCTAACGCGGTCTAAAGCTGAAAGGCCCGGTAGGAACCCCAAAACTGGCGAAGAGATTCCCATTTCAGCGCGAAAAGTCGTGACCTTTCGGCCCGGACAAAAATTAAAAATAAGAGTAGAAGCATATGCTGGAAGCGAGCAACAATAACGAATTGCCGGTCATACCCGGTAAACGTTACTTCACAATTGGTGAAGTTGCTGAGCTTTGTGACGTTAAACCACATGTATTACGTTACTGGGAACAGGAATTCCCACAACTAAAGCCCGTAAAACGTCGCGGCAATCGTCGTTACTACCAACGCCATGATGTATTGCTTATCCGCCAAATTCGTAGCTTGTTATATGATGAAGGTTTCACTATAGGAGGTGCAAGACAGCGGCTGGAAGGCGAAAGTGCCAAAGATGATATCAATCAGAGTCAACAAATTATTCGGCAAACATTGATAGAATTGGAAGAATTACTTACCCTGCTTAAACGCTAGTTTAAGGTCTAAACAAATTCAAATATTCGGGGCGTAGCGCAGCCTGGTAGCGTACCTGCATGGGGTGCAGGTGGTCGGAGGTTCAAATCCTCTCGCCCCGACCAATTTATCAAGGGTCCGAACCGGACACATAG
>CAZYYM010000159.1:0-5654 GCA_964651385.1 uncultured Gammaproteobacteria bacterium
TGATGGGCACCATCATGGTTGCCAATGTATTCTTTAAAATTATTCCTGGCCAGAAAAAAATGGTTGCAGAAATTCGAGCTGGCGCAGATCCCGATCCGACACCAGGCCTCGTAGGTAAGCAACGCTCGGTACACAATACCTATTTTACGCTGCCGGTGCTGTTCATCATGATCAGTAATCACTATCCGATGACCTATAGCCATGAACACGGGTGGTTAGTACTGGCATTTATAATGATAGCCGGTGTGCTCATTCGGCAATTTTTTGTATTGCGTCATCGGGGTCAGGTGAAATGGGCTTTACCCGTAATGGGGATTATTTTGCTTTTGGCGATGGTGTGGTTTTTACGCCCGGCCTCAAGGGACGGTGGTCAAAAGATTGTGAGCGATGATCAAATACAGCAGGTTATCAACCTCCGTTGTACATCCTGTCATGCCAAATCACCCACTCAGCCTGGATTTGCCGCGCCGCCTTTGGGCTTAATATTCGAATCGAACGGACAAATCCACCTCAATGCTGAAAAAATAGCGCGCGCAGTGCAGTCGGGTTATATGCCGATTGGCAATCTTACTGCCATGACTAACGAAGAACGCAGTCTCGTCGCAAGCTGGTACGCTCAGAAGCAGTCAGATTAGTTGCTAAATGAATAGCGATTGTGACATTGCGGTACGAGCCGATTTTCTGCATTTCCTGGATGATCCTGATTCAAACGATAATGCCTGGGAATACATCAAAGACGGGTTACTATTGTTAAAACAGGGAAAGGTTTTTGATTTTGATTATTGCAAAAATCGGCATAGTCAGGTACCTGACGGTGTGATTTTTTTTGACTACTCCGGGAAGCTGATTATGCCCGGTTTCATCGATACACATACGCATTATCCGCAAACTGGAATGATTGCAAGCTATGGTGCGCAACTTCTTGAATGGCTGGAAAAATATACATTCCCGACTGAGTCGAAATTTGGTGACCGGCAATTTGCCGATTCGATCGCCGAGTTCTATTGCGATGAACTGTTGCGCAATGGAACAACAACCAGTGGTGTGTTTGCGACGATACATCCGGAATCAGTAGACGCTATATTTACTGCCGCGCAAAAACGAGACATGCGATTGGTGGCCGGTAAAGTGATGATGGATCGAAATGCGCCAGACTTCATCTGTGATACCGCCGAAAGTAGTTATCGGCAAAGTGTCGAACTGATCAAACAGTGGCATCATAAAGGTCGTGCTTTATATGGCGTTACGCCCAGATTTGCACCGACATCGAGTCCGGCGCAACTCGAAGCGGCAGGGCAGTTGTTGAAAGAATTCCCTGGCCTGTATCTGCAATCACATGTCGCTGAAAACCACGACGAAGTTGCCTGGGTTAAAAAATTATTTCCAGATCGACGAAGTTATCTGGATGTATACGATCATTACGGATTACTGGGAAAACGGGCGGTTTATGCGCATTGTATTCACCTGGATGAAGGCGACCGGGAGCGTATGACCGACGCCGGTGCGGCAATGGCGTTTTGTCCGACTTCGAACTTATTTCTTGGCAGCGGACTATTTGATTTAAACCAGGCTAACAAACATAATATTCGAGTAGGTATGGCAACCGATGTTGGTGGTGGCACTAGCTTCAGCATGCTGCAAACGCTGAACGAGGCTTACAAGGTGAGCCAGATGGCAGGACAGACCTTGTCATCGATGAAGGCATTTTATCTAGCAACATTGGGTGGGGCAAAATCATTATACCTGGATCACACCCTGGGTAATTTCGAAGCGGGAAAGGAAGCCGATTTTGTTGTTCTAGACTTGACAGCAACATCGTTGATGCAATACCGAATGGCGAATTCCGATTCGATCGCAGATTCATTGTTTGCTTTGATGATGCTAGGCGATGACCGCAATATTCACGCCACGCATGTGATGGGAAATCGACTGCATTTAAAGAGTAATTAGCGTGACTATACTGGCGATTCAAAATGCAACGCGACTGGTAACCATGGATGGTGATCGTCGTGAAATATCCAATGGTACGGTCCTCGCTAAAGATAATAAAATTATTTTTGTTGGTAATAATAATGAAGCTGTGCGATGGCTAAAAAATCACTCTATCGAAGTTGAAATTGTCATTAACGCAAGTGGTACTGTTGTACTGCCGGGTCTGATCAACTGCCATCATCATCTTTACCAGACGCTTACTCGTAGTATTGGCACCGCGCAGGGGTTGTCGTTATTCGACTGGTTAAAGACACTTTACCCCATTTGGGGTCAGATGGATGCCGAAGCGGTTTATGTCAGCGCCAGGCTCGGTCTGATAGAGTTGCTGCTTACCGGTGCGACGACGGTAGCGGATCATCTGTATTTGTTTCCAAATGGGGCCAGACTCGACGATGAGATCCGGGCAGCGCAGGAACTCGGGGTTCGCTTTCATCCGACACGTGGCAGCATGAGTCTGGGAGAAAGCAAGGGCGGTTTACCACCGGATAATATTTGTGAAAATGAAAACGATATTCTTGCCGACTGCGTCCGAGTTTTGGAAAAATTTCATGACCCTGAACCTTTCTCGATGTTACGAATTGGTCTTGCGCCCTGTTCGCCATTTAGCGTCACGCCGGATTTAATGCGTAAAACAGCCGACCTGGCACGCCGTTATCCAGCGGTTAATTTACATACACACCTGGCGGAAACCATCGACGAGAATCGATTCTGCGAAGACAAGTTTGGCATGCGACCTTTGGCATACATGGAAAGCCTGGGCTGGAAGGGTGATGATGTCTGGTTCGCGCATATGGTGTATCCGGATGGTGACGAAATAGCGATGCTGGCCTCGACAGGCAGCGGTGTTTGCCATTGCCCGAGTAGCAACATGATTCTTGCTTCTGGTATCGCACCGATACGTGAAATGTGTGACGCGGGTGTTCGCATCGGTCTCGGTGTGGACGGTTCAGCCAGTAACGATGCTAACCATATACTCGGCGAAGCGCGGCAGGCGATGTTGTTGCAGCGCGTTGGCTGGCCGGGTTTTGAATCGAATGCCGGACGATTTTCCGCGAGAGAAGCGCTGGAGCTTGCTACACTTGGCGGCGCAGCTGTATTAAACCGCGATGATATCGGTAGTCTGGAAGTGGGTAAGGCTGCCGATTTGGTTGCTTTTCGAATTGATGATATCAATCATGCGGGAGGCTTAAGTGACCCGGTAGCATCCCTGTTAACCTGTTCACCGGGGCGTGTTTGGTTTTCCATAATAAATGGCAAAGTGGTTGTCGAGCAAGGAGAGATACCTGGTCTTGATATCACCGGCCTGATCCAGCAACATAATCAAATTTCACAGCGTATGCTCGCAAAGGTAGAGAAATGACTGACGCAACCCCCGATTTTGTAAATGACTGCATCGATCTGGCACAGCTGCGACTCGGTGCAGAAATCGTTTCATGTAGCGACGATTTTTTTGCCGAATGCAGTCGTATGCTACAGCCACACGAGGCTGTTTTTATCGATGGTAAGTTCGATGATAACGGTAAGTGGATGGATGGCTGGGAGACGCGTCGACGTCGTAACGGGGGATACGATCATGCTATTGTCAAACTTGGTCTGGCCGGCATTGTCAAAGGCGTCGATATCGATACAACACATTTCACCGGCAACTTTCCACCCGCCGGTTCACTCGATGCCTGTTTTTGCGAGGACGTACCCGATGGCAGCACAAAGTGGGTTTCGTTGATACCATCGGTCAGTTTGAAAGGCGATAGGCATCACTATTTTGAAATTGATGAGGTACGGACCTTCACACATATACGGTTGAATATTTTTCCTGATGGTGGCGTCGCACGATTACGCATTTATGGACAGGTACAATGCAATTGGGAAGAAAAAGATAAAGGTCAGATTTATGATCTAGCCGCTGTTGAGAGCGGTGCACGCGCCATCGCCTGGAACGATTCGCATTATGGCTCACCGGCCAATTTGCTCGCGCCAGGGCGCGGCGTCAATATGGGAGATGGCTGGGAGACACGGCGTCGGCGCGAGCCCGGATACGACTGGTGTATAGTCGAATTGGGGCATGTCGGCACTATTGAAGAAATTACTATCGATACCGCGCATTTCAAAGGCAATTATCCGGATCGTTGCTCGATTCAGGCGGCGTTGGTTGTAGGTGGTACCACCGATTCAATAATTACCCAAAGTCAGTTTTGGCCGGATTTGTTACCCTCGAGTAAATTGGAGATGGACGAGGTTCATGAGTTCTCCAAATCCATCCAGTCACCGGGTCCGGTTAATCACGTGCGGATCAGTATTTTCCCCGATGGTGGTCTGAGTCGGGTTCGGATATTCGGAAAACTGTTATGAATGTGCAACTGGCTGTCGAGCCACTTACCCGGGCTGAATTTGCACCCTTCGGTGACGTCATTGAAAGTGTGGATCGTGATTCGTATTTAATTAACAATGGCATGGCTGAGCGTTTTCATGCACTCGCTCGGGTCGAGACAAAAGGTGAAGCATTTAATCCGGTCATTAGTTTGGTAAAGAGCAAGCGGTTCGAGTTGCCGCGTAAGGTGGACCATGTTGAATATCACCCGCTGGGTAGCCAGGCATTTATACCCCTTGATCAAACGCCGTTTGTAGTTGTGGTAACAAATCCCGGGAAAGACCCGATGCCAGAGGACTTGAAAGCCTTTGTTACCAATGGCAGACAGGGAATCAATTATCATGCGGGGACCTGGCATCATGTTTTACTGACGCCTTATGCCGCAATGGACTTTATCTGCGTCGACTGGGAAGGCGGGGCTAATAACTGTGTTGATCACTTTTTTGATCAATCCCGACAGCGCCAGTTATGCATACCTATGTTGTTAGACTACTAGGCGAACCCCGGTCATTGTGCAAGAATAACAGTATTAGTTACCTTACCGAGGGTATCGCTGTGGACAAAACTTATATAACCGCCCAACAATTACTGGAAGATTCATTCCGTCTGGCTAGCCAGGTTTATCTGGATAAATTCAAGCCGGAATTTATTATTGGTATCTGGCGTGGCGGGGCGCCGGTCGGTATCGCTGTTCAGGAATATTTCGAATATAAAGGCATTGAAACCGATCATATTTCGGTACGCACTTCGTCGTATTACGGTATTGGACAGCAGTCCAAAACCATTCGTGTGCACGGATTGCATTATCTGATCGAAAACGCCAATGCCGATGACAAGTTACTAATCGTTGATGATGTATTTGATTCAGGTCGTAGTGTCGACGCACTGATCAAACAGATCCGAAAGCAATCCCGCTTAAACACACCCGACGATATCCGGGTTGCCTGTCCCTGGTATAAACCCACCAAGAATTCGGTCGACTTTGAACCCGATTACTATATTCATCAAAGTGAAGAATGGCTGGTATTCCCGCATGAACTCGCCGGTTTGCAACCCTCGGAGATTGCTCAAGGGAAAAGTGATCTGGCCAATATTCTGGATTTGTTTAAATTATAACAATTAAAACAGTCTTTTTTTCAGGTGATATAAAACCGTGCCTATCGGTCTGTCTTCGAGTATGCCATATACCAATAGCCAAATTTCTCGTAGAACGAAAATAGAAATTTTTTATCCTCGGACTCGTCCGCCAATGTAGGTATACCGGTTATAACCTGCTCCCAGAATTTACCATTAA
>CAZYYM010000160.1:0-5589 GCA_964651385.1 uncultured Gammaproteobacteria bacterium
ACATGGGGGCAGTTGTTACAATCGTGCATGATCCAAACCTGGCCTTGGAGAAAATTTATCAGGCGAAACGGGATGGGTCGAGTTATGATATGGCCATTATAGATCAGCACATGCCAGAAAAAAGTGGCGAGGAGCTTGGTATCGAAATTCGTGAGGAGCCTCAGTTTGATGATCTCAAGCTTTTGTTGCTAACCTCAGCCGGTAGAAAAGGTGATACCTCCAAATTCGCCCGAGCGGGGTTCAACGCTTACTTGAGTAAACTCAGCAGTTATGAAATTCTATTTCTGGCATTATCAGCAACACTGAACCATCGTGCTGGCGATGCCATCATTACTCAACACAACATTATAGACTCTATTCAGTCTGACAATAACCAAGCTCCGCTATTCACGGCCAATATCCTGGTTGCCGAGGATGTTTTGCCCAATCAAATTATAGCGAACAAGATGTTAACTAAAATGGGAGCTAGTGTCGATATCGCCAATAACGGACAGGAGGCGGTTGATTTATTTATGCAACATAATTACGACCTTGTATTAATGGATTGTAACATGCCACTAATGGATGGCTACGAGGCAACAAAAGCAATTCGCACTGCAGAAAACGAGAAAAGTAAAACGCTAACCCCTATTATAGCGTTAACGGCTAACGCTACCAGTGAGGACCGTGCGCTGTGCGAGCAAGCCGGCATGAATGATGTAGTGACAAAGCCGTTCAAACGAACTGATATATCCAACTGCCTACAGCAGTGGTTAGGTTAGTCTGAGCGAGTACTTGACGAATTAGCAATTATGCTGCGATTGAGGTCTGTTAAACTCCGGGACAGTGAGACTCCCAGAAATAATTGTTTTTAACCCAGACAATTCATAAACTGCCGTTAGGCAGCAATCTGGTTGCCGTAAGACCATTTTGACAATCTTTACGGGCGGAATAGTCTGACTGGCATCGCCAAATATTCATCATTTTGTTGCTAATTATCATTTGACGCAACCGCTCAATATCCGACAATGTAACCTGTTTATCTACCCCCATTAGTCACAGGAACGCATTATGGTTAAAAGCTCCACTTCTAAATGGCGAGCTCTCCTGGTCGTACCTCCAATTGTTATCGGCGTCTCGATACTGTTAATTATGGTCAGTGGCAAACAGTCACCGGAAAAATTAGTCCGTGGTGAACCCACGCGATATGCGCGCATTGTCAACATACAGACAACTGACTTCATACCTGTCGCGGAAGGATATGGTAGCGTCCAGCCAGCGCAGATATGGGCCGCTGTATCGCAGGTTTCCGGTCGGGTCACCGATATGCATCCCCAATTACGTAACGGTGGCATCATTCCAGCGCATAGCGAGTTGATTCGCATTGATCCGGGTGACTACAAACTCGCGTTGGGACGGGCACGCAACGAACTGGCCGAGCTTAACGTGCAGGGAGCCAATGCACTCGCTTCGCTGAATATCGAGAAGCGGAATCTGGCGCTGGCTGAAAAGGAATTCAATCGCAAACAGAAGCTCGCCAACCAGGGTACCATATCGAAAAGCAGTGCCGATGAAACCGAACGAGCCATGTTGAGTTCACGCAGCCTGGTGCAAAACCTGGAGAACACACTGGCCCTGCTGCCGATACAGCGCAAATTGCTGGAGAGCAAAATTACCCAGGCCGAACGCGACCTCGCCAATACCCGATTGTCGGCGCCATTTAACCTGCGCGTTTCCGGGCTCTCGGTAGAGCAACACCAGTTTGTCTCGGCGGGTCAGAGGCTGTTTTCCGGAGATTCTATCGATCGAGTAGAAATTACCGCGCACATCGCAGCGAATAGTCTAAAAAAACTGTTTATCGGCCGACCCGATTTTCCGACCGATGTAAATACCCTGAATAGCGATTTAATCAGCATTACGGGTTTTAAACCTACGGTAAAACTGGATATCGGTGGTGAGCAACTGGCCGAATGGGAGGCCGAATTTGTGCGCATCTCCGATAGCGTCGATGCACAGACGCAAACTATCGGAATTGTCGTTGCTGTGGACAAACCCATGGAGAAAATTATTCCCGGCGAACGTCCGCCACTGTCGAAGGACATGTTTGTTCAGGTCTCGATAGCAGGCCATACCCAGCGAGACCAAATTGTAATCCCACGTTCGGTTATTCGTAATAATCAAGTTTACCTGGTCGACAACAACAACCGCCTGCAAACACGTAACATCCATCGGCTCTACGATCAGGCTCAATTTACGGTAGTAGGTGACAGCTTGAAAGCGGGTGACCGCATTGTGGTTAGCGATCTGGTGCCGGCAGTCGACGGCATGTTGCTGCGAACCGAAGTCGATAAAACCCTGCAGGACAGCCTCGTTTTCAGGAAATAACTCATGATCAAGTGGTTTGCCGAACACCCGACCGCCGCCAATCTGACGATGTTGGCGATTATTTTACTGGGCATTATTGCTCTGCCCGATCTGCAACGCGAAACCTTTCCGGCGATTCACAACGATAAGGTCAGTATAATAGTCAGTTATCCGGGCGCTACCGCCGCCGATGTCGAGGACGCCATTTGTCGCAGGCTCGAAGACGCACTCGAGAGTATCGCCGATCTCGACGAAATACAGTGTGAGTCCAGCGAAGGGATCGGTAGCGCGACCGCTGTCATGCTCGAAGGCGGCGACATGTTGCAGTTTCTCGACGACGTTAAATCTGAAGTGGATTCGATAAATGACTTCCCCGATCAGGTTGAGTCACCAGTCGTCGAAGAGCTTGGACGCACTGATCTGGTTGTATCCATTGCAATAACTGGCCCGGAGAGCCCGGTTGTACTAAAAGCCTATGCCTCAGATGTGAAAAACCGTTTACTGGCAACCGCGGAGATAGCCAATGTCGAAATTTCGGGATTCTCCGATCACCATATCCGTGTCGAAATTTCCGCTGCACGACTTCGCCACTACGGCATATCCATATCCGAAGTCGCAAGACGTATGCAAAACCAGAGCATCGGCGTTCCGGCCGGTTTGCTCGAAGGTGAGCAGGAAGACCTGATTTTACGCTTCGATGATCAACGCAAAACAGCTGAGACTATCGGTCAGCTGGTAATCATTTCCAATAGCTCAGGCGCTACCATCAGACTGGCCGATATCGCCACAATCAGCGATCGTTTCGATCGACCTGATAGTAAAATTATATTCAATGGCAAACGAGCTGCGATCCTAAAGATCACCAAGACCAAAACCCAGGATGTGTTGAAATCCTACGCCGATGTGGCGCGCTTTGTCGACAACGAAAATCAACATGCGCCCACAGGCATTCAGCTCTCGATTACCCAGGACATGGCATCGATCGTTCAGGATCGCCTGGATATGATCATCGCAAATTCCGCACAGGGGCTGATCATGGTATTTCTCATCCTGTGGCTATTTTTCAGTTTAAGATACAGCTTCTGGGTCACAATGGGATTGCCGGTGTCATTCCTCGGGGCATTATTTGTACTGCCGATTCTGGGGATCACTATAAATATGATCTCGATGGTCGGTTTACTCATTGGTGTCGGCCTGTTGATGGACGATGCCATTGTAATCGCCGAGAATATTGCCGTCCGCATCGGTCGCGGCGAGCACGCCATGCAGGCAGCTGTGAGTGGCGCTGGCCAGGTACTACCCGGAATCATGTCGTCTTTTGCGACCACGCTACTGGTTTTTGGTTCTCTCGCCTTCATTACCGGCGAAATCGGGCAAATTCTACGTATCATGCCAATTGTTTTAATTGTCGTCATCAGTGTCAGCCTGATAGAGGCTTTTTTGATATTGCCGAACCACCTCGGCCATAGTTTGAGTGCTATCGAAAATAAGCCTGAATCCAGATTCCGACAACAATTTGAAAGGCAATTTGATCGGTTAAAGAATGACTGGTTCGGCCCGTTACTGGATCGGGCGGTCAATTATCGATACCTGACCCTGGGGCTGGCAATCATGTCGGTTATTCTTTCGATCACCCTGCCCGCCGGCGGGTACCTCAAGTTTGTCGGCTTCCCCGATACCGAGGGAGATATTGTCGAAGCGCGCCTGCTATTGCCGCAGGGTACGCCGTTATCACGCACAGAATCTTTGGTTGGAAAAATTCAGAGTGCTGCATGGAATTTGAACAATCGATTCCAGGAGTTCCAGCCTGAAGCACAGAATTTAGTGCAAAATATCACCGTCATTTATGGTCAGAACCCTGACGCTTTCGAAAGCGGCCCGCATGTTGCCCGAATTATCGTCGACCTGCTCGGCGCCGAAATCAGAAATACCCGCATGGACGAATTTCGCGATGCCTGGCGCGACCAACTGGGTGCGCTGAGTGACGTGATCGCGTTAAAATTCACCGAGCCCTCGGTCGGTCCGGGCGGCCGACCCATTGAAGTTCGCATAAAAGGCACGGAACTGGATCGACTCAAACTAGCCTCCCGGGAGATGCAGCAGTGGTTTCGGAACTACGCCGGTGTCACCGATGTAACCGACGACCTGCGTCCGGGAAAACGCGAATTACGACTGCGTTTGAAAGAGAGCGCCGGTCTCCTGGGTATTGATGCGCGTACGGTTTCCGAGCAGACTCGTAGTGCCTTTCAAGGGGTCAAAGTCGATGAATTTCCAGTCGGCTCTGAGACTTACGAAATTAATTTACGCCTGCCCGCATCGGACAGACTGGACCGACACAATCTCGAACAATTGAGTATTACTGCGGCAGATGGCAGCCTTATTCCGTTCCCTATTGTCGCGCATATCACCGAAACGCGTGGTTGGGCGCGTATTAATCGCATCAACCGCCAACGCGCCGTAACGGTTTTTGGCGATGTACAGCGTAATCTGGTGAACGCACAGGAATTACTCAATCTCGCCGCCAAAGATTTGTTTCCGCAACTCCAGGAGAAATATCCCGAAATCGACATTGAAATTCAGGGAGAAAGCCAAAGCTCGGCGGAAACCGGTCAGTCAATAGTACGCAATGTCATACTCGGTCTGTTCGGTGTCTATATGCTGCTGGCGTTTCAGTTCCGTGGCTATCTGGCGCCATTTACGGTTATAACCGTAATTCCAACGGCGCTGGTTGGGGTCATGTTCAGTCACTGGATGCTCGGACTCGATTTAACCCTGCCCAGCATCATCGGTATGGCGTCGTTATTTGGCATCGTAGTTAACGACTCAATACTGCTAGTCGTTTTTATTCGCGAGGCACGAAGCCAGGGTATCGATGTCAAAACCGCGGCGAAACAAGCGGGACGAGCCCGATTCCGTCCTATTTTACTGACTTCAATAACAACCATCGCCGGGCTGACGCCCTTGCTACTCGAAACCAGTTTACAGGCACAAATATTGATTCCAATGGCTGCGAGTCTGGCCTTTGGTCTGACATCGGCAACCTTGATCGGACTTTTTCTGGTACCCTCGCTATATTGCATTCTGGATGATTTTGACTTGTTGGGTGAGGTTGAATAATTCGGGCATCCGATGGGGCGGATATTTTCAAAGCTGCCTGTGCGGCAGTGAACAAATCGCACCACCGCCCGGCCCACCGTCTGCCAGGTGTTATCGCCAATCCGGTCGGCAAAAGCATCGAGTACGCGC
>CAZYYM010000161.1:0-5383 GCA_964651385.1 uncultured Gammaproteobacteria bacterium
TTTGCAATGTTTATCGAGCGAAATTTCCACCCGCTCCCTATAAACGCGGCGTAAATCGTTTAATGTTGTTTTACCGGGAATAAACTTGATGATCTCTGACATATAATTATTCCGCTAGCGCATCGAGTGTTTGGCGATACTGATGTAAAATAGACTCTTCATTTACATGCCGGCCATTCGCGATAACCATGTTGCCACCGACGTAAACATCTTTCACCGGATTCTGATTTCCCGAAAAAATCCAGCTATCGAGTAAGTCGTCTTCGCGTCGGTCATAAAGCCGGGGATGGTTTTCATCGAGTACCACAAAGTCTGCTCGATAACCCGGTTGGATTTTGCCTATCTTGCGACCACATGCCAGCTCACCCCCCTGCCAGGCGCCATCAAGCAGATGACGCCCTGTATTTCGAACCCTCTCGGAAACCAGCACATTTCGATTATTGGTTTGCAGTCGGACACCGTATTCGAGCCAGCGCAGCTCTTCGACCGGATCGATAGATATATGGCTGTCCGAGCCTATCGCCCATCGTCCGCTTTGCTTAAAATAATCAACCGCATTGAAAAAGCCATCACCAAGATTCGCCTCGGTAGTCGGACAAAGTCCGGCGACACAACCACTATCGGCCATTATTCGTGTTTCCTCTTTATTCATATGAGTGGCGTGAATCAGGCACCAGTGTGCATCGACATGGAAATGATCGAATAACCATTGTACCGGTCGTTTGCCGGACCATTTTGTGCAGTCGTCGACTTCTTTAAGCTGTTCAGCGATGTGAATATGAATCGCCGCCAGGTTGTCAAGCTGACCGACAACTGAACGGAGTAAGGATTGATCGATAGCACGGAGCGAATGGGGAGCGATACCGACCGATATACTTTGATCGTCGCGTGAGACAGCCTGTAAATTCTCAACGATGTTGACGAAAGCATTAGCATCATTGATAAATCGTTTTTGATCTTCGAGAGGCTCTGCCGAGCCAAAACCGCTGTATCGATACAAGACCGGTAGCGCGGTAAAGCCAAATCCTAGCTGTTTTGCAGCCTGCATACACTGCAAACTCATTTCAGCCGGGTTTTGATAGGCTTTGCCATCGATGCCATGGTGTAAATATTGGAATTCGCCGACGCAGGTATAGCCGTGTTTGAGCATTTCCAGGTAAAGCTGTGAGGCGATGTGAAATAAATGATCGGGCTGTATACGTTCGAGATAGTGATACATGATTTTGCGCCAGGTCCAGAAACTGTCGCTGAGCCCGTCGCTGTTTTTACATGCCCGCTCACCCAGCCCGGCCATCGCGCGTTGGTGCGCATGGGAATGCACATTGGCAATGCCCGGTATCAATACAGCGTGTTTTTCACCTGCTTTGTAGACTGTATTGGGCGAAATAGATGCAATATTGCCCAGAGAGTCAATTTCTATTTCGACGTTTTGCGCCCATCCATCCGTTAGTAGAGCCGAGGCCGTCCAAATTATCTGTGTCATGCACCAACCTGTCTTAAATGAACCCTAGAGTTTATCGCTTATGTGGCAGTGCTTGCACTGTCAGGTTAATCAGCGTAGCATACTTGTATATACAAGTATAGCTCCCGGACATGTCCTCAACTTTATTGACAAACGCAACCATAGCTACATTTTCCGGCTCATCTGGATACGGGCTACTGGAAAAAGCGGCTTTATTGGTGGATGGAGACAGCATTAATTGGATTGGGTCAATGGCAGAAGCAGGGTCCTGGCCTGATACGGAGAAGATTGATTGCCAGGGTTGTTTAGTTACCCCGGGACTGATCGATTGTCATACGCATCTGATATACGGTGGTGATCGTTCCGATGAATTTGAGGCGCGGCTTGAAGGTTTGAGCTATAGAGAAATCGCCAGACGTGGGGGTGGTATTCGTGCTACGGTCGAAGCCACGCGTCAGGCTTCGGAAACGGAACTGCTCAAGCAGGCTCGGACCCGGATTCAGCAATTAGCTGACGAGGGCGTCACTACGGTCGAAATCAAATCGGGATACGGTCTGGATAGTGATACCGAAATAAAAATGCTGCGCGTTGCTAAAAAACTGGAAGATTTGCATGACGTTCGAGTTTTGAAGACCTTTCTTGGAGCGCACGCGCTGCCGGTGGAATATACCGATCAGGCGGACGCCTATATCGATTTGGTCTGTTCTCAAATGCTGCCGCAGACGCATGCCGAAGGCCTGGTTGATGCTGTCGATGTATTTATCGAGTCGATCGCATTTAATACCAGTCAGGCGAAACGCGTGTTTGAATGCGCGAAAAATCTCGGCCTGCCAGTCAAGGCCCATGTCGAACAGTTAAGTGATATGGGCGGTACGGCGTTGGCCTGCGATTTCGATGCCCTCTCGGTCGATCATATCGAATATCTGTCTGCCGATGATGTGCCGATGCTTGTTGGTAAAAATACCGTAGCGGTTTTATTGCCGGGCGCTTTTTATGTTTTGCGTGAAATCCAACTACCACCCGTGCAGGCCCTGCGCGACCATAAAATTCCGATTGCGATAGCCAGCGATGCCAATCCCGGAAGTTCGCCGCTGCATTCAATCCTGTTGACCATGAATATGGCCTGTACACTCTTTGGTTTAACTCCTGCTGAAGCGCTGCGTGGTATTACCATCAATGCCGCGAAAGCACTCGGCCTGGAAGATGAAATCGGTTCGCTCGAAGTGGGGAAACAGGCCGATCTTGTACTTTGGGATGTCAACAAACCAGCGATGCTGGCTTACCAGATCGGAATTAATTCCTGCGCTGCGGTCATGCGGGCCGGAAAGTGGCGTAATCCAATACAGAGTGGACGCAACTAATGCAGGCGATACTCAATAGTTTCGGTGAATTCGACAAGCTTGCACCCGAGCCACTTTATCTACAAATCAAGCAGACCATGGAACGCTGCATTCAGGATGGTGAATGGCCCGTTGGTCAAAAATTACCGTCTGAAAATGAACTGGTAACTGCACTTGACGTGAGCCGTATGACCGTCAACCGTGCTTTTTGCGAACTCACCAAACAGGGTTTAATCAATCGTGTGCACGGTCGCGGATCATATGTCGCGGAGCGTCCGCGACATGCTAGCCTGATTGAGTTAGAGGATATCGCGGTAGAAGTCAGTGAAAGTGGTAAACGTTATAGATCCGAAGTGATTAGCCTTCTGCAGGGGCCTGCCGATAATCAGCTCGCAGCAATCATGCAGGTTAAACTGGACGCCGAATTGTATTTCCTGCGGGCTGTGCATTATCAGGATGACCAACCCATTCAGCTTGAATCCCGTTATGTAAACCCCGCGCTGGTACCGCAGTTTATGCAACAGGATTTTAGCCAGATTACATCAACCGCATATTTACTGCAGCAGTTTCGGCCGGATGAAATGGAGCACATCGTTCGAGCGGTTATCGCCGATCTAACGACTCGCGATTTATTAGACATCCGCCCGGAGCAACCCTGCCTTGAACTGAGCCGCCGTACCTGGACTCGACAACAGGTAGTTACACAGGTAACGCTGACCTATCCCGGCAACCGTTATGACCTTGGCGCCCGATACGCCACTAATGATTTTGAGCCGCGCCCTTTGGGCGTGCAACAGTGAGGAAACCGCAATGCCCCTGGACAGAACCGACAGTACCCGAAAAATTAGCGCACCGCGCGGTAGTGAGCTGACCTGCAAAAGCTGGTTGACCGAAGCAGCCTACCGGATGATCCAGAATAATCTGGATCCCGATGTAGCTGAAAAACCCGAACAGCTCATTGTTTATGGCGGTATTGGCCGCGCCGCGCGAAACTGGCAATGCTACGACAAGATACTCGATTGTTTGCGTAATCTCGAAGATGACCAGAGTCTGTTAATTCAGTCGGGCAAACCAGTAGGGGTATTTCAAACCCATATCGATGCGCCGCGGGTGCTGATCGCCAATTCAAATCTGGTACCGGCCTGGGCCAACTGGGACCATTTCAACGAACTTGATCGTAAGGGCCTGATGATGTTTGGTCAAATGACAGCGGGTTCATGGATATACATCGGTAGCCAGGGCATAGTTCAGGGCACTTACGAAACCTTCGTCGAAGCCGGTCGGCAACATTTCGATGGTAGTACAGCCGGTAAATGGATTCTTACTTCGGGACTCGGCGGTATGGGTGGTGCGCAACCGTTGGCCGCTACCATGGCGGGCTACAGTATTCTTTGTGTCGAATGCGACGAAAGCCGGATTGATTTTCGCTTGCGTACTCGTTATCTGGATAAAAAAGCTGCAAATATTGACGAAGCCCTGAAATTGATCGATGAAGCCTGTGCCAAAGGCGATGCTGTATCGGTAGGATTGCTTGGTAATGGCGGTGAAATTCTGCCCGAGCTGGTAAAACGAGGTATTAGACCGGACCTGGTTACCGATCAAACCTCCGCACACGACCCGGTTAACGGCTACCTGCCGATTGGTTGGTCCATGCAACAGTGGGGAATGAAGCGAAATACCGATCCTGAGCTGGTAGCGACAGAAGCCAGGAAATCCATGGCTGTTCACGTCAACGCCATGCTCGATTTCCACCGTCAAGGTATTCCAACCGTCGATTACGGTAATAACATTCGTCAGGAAGCTTTTAACCTGGGTGTCAACAATGCATTCGATTTTCCCGGTTTTGTTCCGGCCTATATTCGCCCACTGTTTTGCAAAGGTATCGGTCCCTTCCGTTGGGTGGCGCTGTCGGGCGACCCGGAAGATATCTACAAAAC
Source organism: uncultured Gammaproteobacteria bacterium (assembly GCA_964651385.1). Taxonomy (GTDB): domain Bacteria; phylum Pseudomonadota; class Gammaproteobacteria. The sequence continues at coordinate 4,740 of CAZYYM010000161.1, forward strand.
CGATGCGAAAGTCAAAGAGTTGATTCCTGACGATCCGCATTTGCATAACTGGCTCGACATGGCGCAATCGCGTATTAGTTTTCAGGGCTTACCGGCACGTATATGCTGGGTCGGTCTTGGTAACCGGGACCGACTTGGCCTCGCTTTTAACGAGATGGTGAAAGATGGCGACCTCAAAGCACCCGTAGTTATTGGTCGTGACCATCTTGATTCCGGTTCGGTGGCCAGTCCAAATCGTGAAACCGAGGCGATGAGGGATGGCTCGGACGCCGTATCCGATTGGGCGCTTTTGAATTTATTACTCAGTACATCCGGTGGTGCGACCTGGGTGTCATTCCACCATGGCGGTGGTGTTGGTATGGGTTACGCGCAACACGCCGGGCTGGTCATTTGTTGCGATGGCAGCGATGCTGCGGCCAAACGCATTAAACGGGTACTCTGGAATGATCCGGCCAGTGGTGTGATGCGCCATGCCGATGCCGGTTATGAAGAAGCCAGACAATGTGCACAAGAGCATGGATTGAATTTGGCGGCAATTGAGCTTTAATCTACTTGTCTGCTTTATCCGGATAGGTACTAAAGTGTAATGCTTCGCATTTTTAGCCGATAAATCATGTAATAGTAAGGTTTGAGTTTGCAAACTG
>CAZYYM010000162.1:0-5337 GCA_964651385.1 uncultured Gammaproteobacteria bacterium
CACTACAAGAAGAATTCGATAACCTAACCTGTCTAATTGCATTAATGGGGTTAACCATAAACCGGCTTGGCCCCGGTTATCTCTACCGTCTCACCGCAAATATAACTGGATTCATCCGACGCCAGAAAAGCGATGACATTGGCAATTTCGCCGGGTTCGGCAACACGACCGAGCGGTACCGTTTTACCCAGTTCTTCAATACCGTTATCGGGGTCTATACCACGACGAATGAAACCGCTGCGTAGCATTGGTGTGTTAACTTCATTCGGGCATACTGCATTGACACGAATGCCGTCACCGGCATGATCGCGTCCGAGATTTTTGGTTAATGCCGCGAGTGCGGCTTTACTGGTGCAATAGGCGACATGCGCAGGCCCGGGGTATATACCCCAGGTTGAAGAAGTATTAACAATAGCGCCGCTGCCATTTTTCTGCATGTAGGGAATAGCTGCACGGCAGAGAAAAAACACAGCGTTTAAGTTGATATCGAGGGCGCTAAACCACATGTCATCGGTGGTCTCTAAAATCGTGCCGCGAGGAATTATACCGGCGTTATTAAGCAGAATATCGATCCCGCCCAGTGTATCGAAAGCAGTCTGAATGATCTTCTCGCAATCAAATTTATTACGCAAATCAGCGGCGATGAAGTCCGTTTCGAAACCGCATGTTTCAAGAGTTCGGGAAAATTCCGAACAATCGTCATTGCTGCGATCAGTAAATAAAACCTGTGCACCCTGACGGGAAAATAGTTTGACCAGAGCCTGTCCGACGCCACCAACCCCTCCGGTAACGACGACGCGTTTGTTCTGAAATTTCATATTGTCACGCTTAATAGTGTTTTTTGAGAACGGAGGTCGACGAATGAATTATTACCTGACAACGACCCTATTTCGACGATTATGCATAAAATTTAAATGACGGGAATACTCAATTGTTATGCCATAGCGTGACTTGTTTCAAAGAAAACGGCGGGGACTGAACATTTTAATATCGTGACTGAGCGTCTCACCATTAATCAATTCCGAAATTAATCTGCCTGTGATACCGGACAATGTCAGTCCGATATGCTGATGACCGAATGCATACAGAATGTACTCTGAACCCAGGCTATAGCCAATCGCGGGTAATGCATCCGGAAAGGTTGGTCGGAAGCCGAGCCAGTCCTGATCTGGCTGGTCGGGCAGGTCGAACATTTGTTGTCCGTGCTTGATCAGGTAATTCAGATTTCGAGAATTTTTTAGTTCAGACAAACCGGCAATTTCTACGGTGCCTGCAATACGCAGGCCCTCATCCATCGGTGTGGCATAAAATCCGGCTTCGTTCCAGCTAACCGGGCGATTGAGCAGCGACTGCATACCGTTATATTGAACATGATAACCGCGTTCGGCATCGAGTGGTAATTGTGAGGCGCCTATGCCCTGTATTTGGGTCGAAAAAGCACCGGCTGCGATTACCGAACGATCGACCGAAAGGCTTTCGCCATTATCGAGGTGAATGCTCAAGCCGTTTTCTAGATGGGAAACGGCACTTACCCGGCTCGCCAGATAACGCCCACCGTGTCCCATGAACGTATCGAAGTAACGCGTTGTTAATGACTGCGGATTGACCACCTGGGCGGCTTTATCGAACAACAAACCCCGCTCAAAATGTTTTTTAATGCCCGGCTCGAGATCGCGGATGGCATTGCTATCGAGTTCGGTAAATTCAATCCCCTGATCACGTCGAACCTGATTGGATGATCGGGCTCTTTCAAACTCTGCCTGATCCTGATAAATGTACATACAGCCCTGGTACGACAACATTGATTCGGCGTTACTATATTCAAGCAATGGATTCAGGCCCAGATAGGTTTTTTTCAGCAATTTGCCGAGTATGCGACTTATTCGAGCTACTTTGGCCGGTCGGCAATTGGATAAGAACAGTAACATCCACGGTAAATGCGTAACGGCATAAGCTAAATCGATCGTCAGGGGACTGTCCGGTGATAACATTAATTTTGGCATGTTTCTGAATATCGACGGACTATTAACCGGCACACATCCATAGTCAGCGATAGTGCAGGCATTCCCCGACGACGTTCCCGAGCCGGGTTTTTCCGGATCAATGAGAATGACCTTAAAGTCTTTTTTCTGTAGCCACAACGCGCAACTACAGCCAACGATGCCCGCACCGACAACGGCGATGGTTTTATCTCTTTTCATATGGTTGGAATGTTGTTAGCTAGTGGCGAAGATCTTATCGCGATATTGTCCCGGTGACATGCCGACTTGCCGGCGAAAAGCCCGAAAGAAGGCTGTTTCACTCTGGTAACCGAGTCGGTCAACGATTTGACCGACGACGATCTGGCTGGTTTCAAGCCATCGACAGGCCAGGCGCATGCGCCACTGTATCAGGTATTGTCCCGGCGTACAGCCAACGGTTTGGCGAAAAAACTGGTTAAACGCGGTTCGTGACATGCCGGCTTCATCGGCCAGAGTTTGCACGGTCCAGTGCTGATCGGGATGGCGGTGAATCGACGTGATGGCGCGCGCCAGGCGAATATCGGCCAACCCGGCAAGGACGCCGGTTTCTATTTTCTGTTGTTTTATCACGTAGCGCAGCACATGTACCAGTAAGACTTCGGCTAGTCGATTCAACACCGTTTTCTGCCCGCAGCGTTGTTGCAGACTTTCTTCGAGCAGCAACTGGGTAATCGGGTTCAGATTCTGCCGCGAAGGCTCGTTATTTTTGACCTGCACTACAGCCGGAATGATATCGAACAATGGATTAAGGCGGACCGGGCCGAAGCACAGGTGGCAGCAGAGCATCTCGAAATTACCTGTCATCGAATTTAGTACGGGGCTGTTTCCGGGTGTGATCCAGAGAATGTCACCCGCTTCTATGAACTTGCCGTAGTTACTATCAAAGTTTAATTCAGCATTACCGCAACGAACCAGTGCAATAGAAGAGTCGCCGGCAAAGTTGATTCGAGAATACTGTTCGGTCAGAATTTCGATCTTCTCGGTTTTTGGGCCAAACAGTTCAAGTAACGACGATAAACGATCCATAAATGATGTTCTGTACTATCTGATAGAAATTATGGGTAAAATACGTACCGATAGTACGATAATTTCATCTATATTGCGAATATCGAGTCATTATTCAAATGAGACGTGGAGAACTATATGAATGTTTTGAAACCCCGCCAGGCTGTACCTGCGCTAGAAGTTTCGACGCTGAAGGGTCCCTGGTCGCTGTCTGCGCAGTCACCAGAGCATTTTACCATGCTGGTTTTTTATCGTGGCCTGCATTGCCCGATTTGTTCTAAATATTTAGCGGAGCTTGAAAAAATGCATGGCGATTTTGCCGAAAGTGGCGTGACCGTACTGGCTTTAAGTAGTGATGATCGGTCGCGTGCGCAGCAGGCAAGCGATGATTGGGGTCTGTCGAATCTGAATCTGGGGTATGATTTGAGCGTCGAGCAGACACGCGCCTGGGGCTTGCATCGTTCTGCCGGTAAGGGCAAGACGTCGATCGGAATCGAAGAGCCGGCTGAATTTAGTGAACCGGGACTGTTTTTAGTTCGCCCCGACGAAACCCTTTACTGGAGTCAGGTCAGCACCATGCCGTTTGCCAGGGCGCATTTCAAGGAAATACTCGGAGCACTCGGTTTTGTTATTGCCAATGACTACCCGGCACGCGGTGAACTCGATTAACCTGCTGTAAGAAGTAGCCCCCAAATCACCGGTGATGAAAGGGTGGTATCGGGGGTTTTTCACGGAACTGGAATTCAGGATTCGGAAATATCCGAATCCCCAATTTGATGACCCCAATTCTGTTTCGCGGTTAAATATCGTTTATTCCATTTACTCACGCCCGCCACATGCTTTTCGGTGGTCATCTGAGAGAGTCCTGAGCCGGATAGATCTTTAATTTTCTTTGGATTATTGGTAAGCAGACGAATCGGCCGGTCACCAAGAAAATATAATATCAGCGCTGCGGCGTCGGTGAAATCCCTCGAATCGGCTGGTAGTCCGAGCGATTCGTTAGCTTGGTAAGTGTTTTCGCCAGCATCCTGCAAGAGGTAGGTTGCGGCTTTGGCCCACAGACCGATACCGCGTCCCTCGTGACCCGCCATATAGACAATCAAACCACCCTTGGGATCCTGCGATATGCGATCCACGGCCGATTCGAGCTGCGGACCGCATTCGCAACGTTCTGAACCGAATACGTCTCCTGTCAGGCAATTGGAGTGTACCCGTACCAGTGGGCATTCGGCCTTAACCGGATCGCCGATGACCAATACACTGTTTACCGCCATGGATGTGGCAAGCGTGACAAACAGGTTTTGGCCACCACTGTCGCGTAATGTTGACGCGAGTTCTTCAACTTTCTCGAGTTCGGTGCTTCTAACCGCTGCGTACCAGCTAGCCTGGTAAGTCCGACCGCTCATTTTTAACGGTAAAGGAATGGGGCCAAGTAAATTGATGACCAGCTCCCCGCTCGATGCGGGATTGTTTTCATCAATGACCTGGCCGCTTCGATTGATTCGTATCAGCTTTCCGGCATCGGCCAATTGCTGACGAATTTCAGGATCGAGATAGGTAAACATAGGGCGGTTATTTTAAATTCAGTCGCGGGCTTGCCAAGGAATGTATTATTGCTGGCCAGGGGATTTGTGTACACTGGTTTTAGTGGTTAAATCACAAATCGCCACATCGAGGCTGAATTAAAATTTAACGAATAAGACAAATGTCGATGCCTAATATAACCAGAGGACAAAATGTTCACCCCGGAATTCATAAACTTCTTTAAAGAATTAAAACGAAATAATAATCGAGAATGGTTTAAAGCGCATAAAACAGATTATCAGAAAGTTGTTGTACAGCCCATGTGTTTGTTCATCGAAGCAATGGCGCCGAGATTAAATCGGATATCGCCACATTTTATAGCCGATCCGAGGGCCAGCGGCGGATCCATGTTCCGAATTTATCGAGACGTACGATTTACCAAAGATAAGAGTCCTTACAAGCTGCATGCCGCCTGTCAATTTCGTCATGAATTGGGTAAAGATGCTCACGCGCCGGGCTTTTATGTTCATCTGTCACCCGAAGAAGTGGTATTTGGTGGTGGTATCTGGATGCCGCCCAATTCGGAGTTAATCAAAATACGCAATACGATTGTCGATAACCCGAATGAATGGAAACGAATTAGGTCCGGTGTAAAGTTCAGGAAACTATTTGGTGGCATTGGTGGGGATGGGTTGAAACGCCCACCGAAAGGATTTGATGCGGATCACCCGCATATTGAAGATTTAAAACGCAAGAGTTTTTTTGCCATGCGGCATGAGAAACCCGA
>CAZYYM010000163.1:0-5052 GCA_964651385.1 uncultured Gammaproteobacteria bacterium
AATAATGATTTCATATTTCGACTATTAATCTCAAATATAACTAAATATATTATAGCCAATACCAGAACTCCAGAGGGGAGTTCGAAAATTTTGGAGATCAAACATGACTAACCTGTTAATCATAAATTCCCGTCCAAATGACCATCTCAGCTTAATGTTCCTTATGCTAACCCTTATCTAACCGGGATTTTTCGTGACATCGGACCTGACAAAACAACCCGTTAAAAAATCATTGATTGCCATGGCCGCTCCAGCCTCAATCGGCATGTTGATGACTTTTCTGTTCCAACTCGTGGATACCTATTTTGTCGGCAAACTGGGTAGCCATGAACTCGCTGCAATCAGCTTTTCTTTTCCGGTCTATATCCTGGTGATCGGTCTGTTCATGGGCATCGCGTCGGGGGTATCATCAACAGTAGGTAAAGCACTTGGAGAACAGCAATTCGAAAAGGCGAAATCTGCCACAACGATATCGATTATCACGTTTATGTTGATAACCATTGGCCTCGGCTACTTTGGCTACCATAACATCACACTTTTATTTTCCCAGTTAGGTGCGCAGGGAAACATGCTGGTGCTGATATCCGATTACATGCAGCTTTTATACCTGGGAATGTTCCTGTTAGTCGGTGGCTTAATCGGTAATTCCGCCCTGATGGCAAAAGGTATAATGGTCAGATCAACGCTAGTCATGGGTATTGGCGGCGTGGTTAATCTAGTGCTTGATTATTTGCTAATATTTGGGATGGGCCCGATACCGGCAATGGCCCTGCAAGGTGCGGCTCTGGCTACGGTTATTTCCTGGTTTCTGATTTTTATTTTAATGACAATATTGGCTGCCCGCGAAAATTTGATCTCATTCAGCGGGCTAAAATCATTCAAACAAGCAGGTTTGAGTCTGCTCGAAATATCCAGGATTGCGATACCTGCCGTTGCTGCGCAGGTTCTCAATCCGGTCGCTATCGCAGTGATCACCCGCCTGGTTTCGCAACATGGGCATGAAGCGGTTGCCGCCTATGGCATTGCCGCACGACTCGAGTCACTGGGATTAACCGGTATACTCGCCTTAAGTGTCATTTTAACCCCTTTCTCGGCGCAAAACTTTGGTGCCGGTCGCCAGGACAGATTAGACCAGGTAGTCGCATATTCCGGGAGAATGACGGTCTATTGGGGTTTGTTATTATTTATCGTCATGCTGCTCTCGGCGGAAATGCTTGGCGCTATTTTTTCCGATGATGCAGCAGTTATCCGCCAGGTAAGATACTATTTTTATATCGTAGGGATTTCTTTTCCTGCCTTCGGTCTGGCACTGATTTCTACATCAATATTCAACGGCGTGTATCAACCATTCGATTCGCTCAAGATTACGCTGGTAAAATCCCTGGTGCTCACGATTCCGCTAACACTGCTTGGCTCAATTATTAGCCTGGAAGGTGTCTGGATTGGCCTGGCAATTGCCAATATTCTGGGCGCTGTTTACGCTGGAAGACTAATTAATCGATGGTTAGCCGAGAAAAATTCAAGGCTGCATGGACACAACCCACTGCTGGATTACTGGAGTGATTTAAAACACCTGCTGTCTTTGTTCAAGCGCTAGGTCGTCGGAGACCCCTGCCCTCGAAATCTTTTCTTGACCCTTGAAATCTTAACTGGAATTGCACTTATGAATTGTATTCGGGCCGGCATGAGAAGACCTGGCCAAAGATTTTTCGCTGCTGGTTCGTGTTGTACCCGCTGTGGGCAATGTGTTAGTTAACTATTTCCTTTTTCTTGAGGCAACCACCGTTGTAAGCAGTTTGATAAATCTGCTCGCTTAAATGGTTTAGTCACAACTCCATCCATGCCAGCTTGCTCGCATAAAATACGATCATCACTTGTGGCATTAGCTGTTAATGCAATGATCGGCAATGGTGACTTGAAGTCTTCTACTTCCATTTTCCGAATCAGCCGTGTTGCTTCATAACCATCCATTTCCGGCATTCGACAGTCCATGAATATCAAGTCATAAGTGTTATTGCTATACGCTTCTAAAGCTTGTTTTCCATCGCTGGCAACATCAACTTTAAGTCCCATTTTGATTAAAAATTTTTTCGCTATAATTTGATTCGGCAAAACATCTTCAACCAATAAAATGGAGGCATTAAAGGATTGAGGTTGATCTCCGTCTAACTGCAGGGAATCAGCGATGCTGTGTTGAGTAATGATAGGATCGCCAATTTTGTGACTGAGAATCTCAGACAACATTCCCTTAACTGTTTCATACCGACTCAATTTGCTCAGGTAAGCATTAAATCCGGCCTGCCAGAATAAGGACGCATCACCTTTTTGACCGGCCGAGGAGAAGATAAGCAACTTCAATTCATCAAATTGACCATCTTCACGGAAACCGACACCCAACTGCATTCCACTTATTCCAGGCATATCCTGATCGAGAATAACGATTTGATACGGATTACCTGATTGATCCGCTTTGCTTACTCGTTCTATCACTTCGTTAGGATTGGACGTGATGGTGACGTCGGTCCCCATATGTTCAAGCATGCGTCCAAATATGTGCAGATTTTCCTGGTTATCATCGACCAACAATATTCGTACACCTGCTATAGACGATGTCTTGACAGGCGTTGGTGCCTGGGCTTTCGGGAGTGATACTTTTATCCAAAATGTAGTGCCCTCCCCATATACAGAATCAATTCCAATTTTTCCACCCATTATCGTGACCAATTTCTTTGAAATAGCAAGACCCAGTCCTGTGCCACCATAGGTTCTGGTGGTGGTGCTATCCGCCTGCGTAAATTCATCAAACAAGTGTTCTATGGCCTCAGGCTTCAATCCGATACCCGTATCCTGAACTTCCAATCTTAAGTGTTCTTCACTGGTTCCCTCTGATTCGAGTGTTACCCCAAGCCGGATAAAACCTTCCGATGTAAATTTAACCGCATTACCGATTAGGTTGAGTAATATTTGTCGAAACCGGGAGGGGTCGCCCATGAAATGCCGAGGGCAGTCGGGGTGATAATCCAGGATGATCTCCGGTTCGTTGCCTTTCAAATTTCCCGTTACAAGTTCCAAGCTATCCTGACAGTTTCGCTCCAGGTCGAACGAAATAGATTCCAGTTCTGCCATTTCGGCATCAAGCTTTGAAAAATCAAGAATGTCGTTTATGATTGACAAAAGGCTGTTACCCGATCGGGTAATATTTCCGAGAAAATCTTTTTGCTCGCTGTTTAACGGCGTATCTTCGAGTAGTTGTGTCATTCCCATAACACCGTTCATAGGAGTCCGGATTTCATGGCTCATTGTGGCTAGAAACCTTGATTTCGCCAACACTGCTGATTCGGCCATGTCTTTTGCTTTTAATAAGTCCTGCTCCACTAATTTACGTTCGCTCACTTGATCCTCGAGAGCTTTTTCCCTTTTGTAGGCCGCCGAAACATCATTTATCTGGATCATACAGTGGCTACTGCCTTCAGAAACGACTAATGGTATTATTTTAATCGCCTGCTGAATCCTCCCTCGGTCCAAATCAGGATTTTGAGAAACAGATCGCGTATGGAGCGCAAATGGAGTTCGATTTAAAATATTTGAAATTACGGCAGGATGCTTGTTTTTAAGCGAATTGTATATCGCATCGGATATTCTCGAGTTGCTAATTTCGGGGCATATATCCAGTAGATTTCTATGGCATACATCTTCCCCGGATTTGCCCGAGTAGGTATGCATCCAGGTGTTCCAGTATTGAATGTCCAGCTTCTCATCCAATATCACTATTCCCAAATCCAATCCGTCGATAGCTTGAGTCAGTAATGAAAATTGCTGGTTCATAAAGCCCTGTTGCTAATTTTTAAGCGCTTAGTTTGGCTAGCATTATTTCCAGACAATTTTGCAAATTAACTAACGATGTCGATCCCAGTATAAAAGCCAGATATCCCTTTACCTGGCTTACACTCAGTTCCATATTAATACGGATAATGAGTACAACATCATTTTCGCTGGTAACTGAAGACGAGAGCAGCTCGGCGGGGTAGCCTTTCTGAAACTCCGGCAAACCAACCTCAAAATTTTCATTCAAGGTGGCGCCTATCGCTCCGATGCAAGCATTAAGCACAATATTTCCTATCTCATTGAGAGCTTCTTCCTGTAAGTCTGCAATTACTTCATCAGACTTGTCCTCTCCCATAAGCTGCCTTACTACCTCCATGCTACTTTCTTCGGGAAATATCAGCATCGACTTCGCCTCAAAAGCCCCCGCCATGTGCTGACTGACGCTACAAATACTCGTGCTATCACCGAGCAAACTGGTCATTTGGGATACCGTCCTAAAATCAACTGACGGTACTGATAACTTAACCTCTTGACTAACCATTTTACTGAGGGAGTTTGCAGCATTTCCTACACCAATGTTAAAAAGCTCGGCCAATAAATCGAGCTCTAACTCTTCTAGTTGGAATAAATCAACCATTAAAATAGCTTAACATTTTGGAAACGCTTTCTTCGGTGATAGGTTTGTGCACACAATTTGCTCCGAGTTGCTGTACTTGGGAAGCCACCGTTTCTTGAACATTTGCGGTCATAAGAGTCATGTGGGATGGTGGACTCTTATCTTTCAGTAACATCATTAATTCAAGTCCGTCCATAATGGGCATATTCAAATCAATCGAGTAGTAGTCAATTTCTAAAGCGGTAGATTTTTCCAAGGCTTCTTCACCGTTAGAGGCTTCGACAAGTTTCCAATCCGGGTGTTTTTTTTTGACGATTTGGCTGATCATCATCCTTGAAACCTTACTGTCATCAACAATCAGTAGTGTTTTCGCTTTCGACATAATATCTCTCGGACTAAACTCAATAAAGAAACGAATTATTTCCAAAGGTAAGTATAGTCACAAAATTTAGGTTGCGTAAATTTTGTTTGGGTAAGTAGAAAAAATCGAATAGCCTTTAAATTTAAAGTAATGTCGTGCCTCAAATATGAATGGCCGCCTCCTCCCCCCGGTACTGATAACGTGCGGATGGTTCTGTTTTCGGCAAATACCTGAAATGAGAAAATTATTG
>CAZYYM010000164.1:0-5039 GCA_964651385.1 uncultured Gammaproteobacteria bacterium
TGCTACCCTCGGCTTAGAAGGCCGATGCTCTATCCAAATGAGCTACGGGCGCAGAAACCCTGATCCGTACTTGCTATCCGGCTCTAAAGCTGGATCATTCATTGTTTTATAAAACTGGTCGGGGTGGAGAGATTCGAACTCCCGACCCACTGCTCCCAAAGCAGTTGCGCTACCAGGCTGCGCTACACCCCGAATTCTGCCTTTCGACAAGGCGCGAAATAATACGCCGATCAAAAATAATCGTCAATTGAACATTACCGATTTTGCAAAATATGTTCTTTAAGCCCAGTAGCCATTTCAGGAACGACGCCAACGTGTGCCGCTGGAGCCGTCTTCGATGGCGATTCCAGCATCGGCTAATTGATCCCGAATGCGGTCAGCTTCAACCCATTCTTTATTATTTCTTGCTTGCAAACGCCGATCTATCAGCATATCTACCTCAGTATCGGGCAATCCACCGGCCGGGCTCACCTGAGATTTCAGGAAGAACTCTGGATCACTTTCGAGTAAACCGATAATATTACCAAGATACTTAAGCAGACTTGACAGCGACTCGGCACTATCTAGTTCGTCTGTTTTCGCGCGATTTATATCTCTTACCAGATCAAACAACACAGCCAGTGCGTTAGCTGTATTAAAATCATCGTTTAGCGCCCGTTCGAATCTTTGTTGATATTCAGTATCTTTCGGTACTTCGGCTTTTTTAGCGTCCAGTAATGCAGCATAAAGCCTTTGCAAAGCACTGCGTGCATTGTTGAGTTGATCCTCGGAATAATTCAGCTGACTGCGATAATGACTGCTAAGCATGAAATAGCGAATCTCTTCGGCTTTATATTCCTGCATGACGTCGCGAAGGGTGAAGAAATTACCGAGGGACTTTGACATTTTCTCTTCATTTACCCGGACAAATCCATTGTGCATCCAGTAATTAACAAAGGTTTCACCGGTGCAGCATTCACTCTGGGCGAGTTCATTTTCATGGTGGGGAAACTGTAAGTCCTGGCCACCTCCGTGAATATCGAAATGATTACCCAACATCTGCGTAGACATAGCCGAGCATTCGATATGCCAGCCTGGACGCCCATCGCCATAAGCCGAAGGCCAGCTTGGTTCCCCGGGTTTAGCGGACTTCCATAAAACAAAATCAGCGGGATCCCGCTTGTCCTCGTCAATGTCTACACGCTCACCGGAACGCAATTCCTCCAGTTTTTTGCCCGACAGATCTCCATAATTATCGAATTTTGAAACTTCAAAATAGACATCACCATTTTCAGCCTGGTAAGCAAAGCCGCGTTCAATCAATCCTTCCACCATTTGTAAAATCCCATCTATGTGATCAGTTGCCCTTGGCTCATGGTCGGGCTGCAAGACGCCGAGCGGATCGGTATCTTCATGCATGGCGTCAATAAAGCGTTGCGTCAGTTTTAGGAAGTCCTCGCCGTTTTCATTGGCTCGATTAATGATCTTATCGTCAATATCAGTAATATTTCGCACGTAGACAACATCGTAGCCCAGATGCTTTAAATAACGGTAAACCACATCGAAAACGACTAGTACGCGCGCGTGGCCAATATGACAATAGTCGTAAACCGTCATGCCGCAGACATACATACGCACCCGTCCGGGAACAATGGGTTTAAAGATTTCCTTTCGATTGGTCAGAGTGTTATAAATGGTGAGCATGAGTGCTTAAAAGTCGTATTATCTAGAGATTAATCAAGGGGTGTAGAGTGTAAGATATAGACTTGAGAAGTGATACTCCTATTCGCCTTCCATATCTCGGAACAAATCAGTAAAATCCGCCTGTCTTTTTAACCACAGGATCGCTGATGAACAAAACGCTTTTACCACTGGCGGTTGTGCTGGCAGCTATTTTATCCCTGGTGTTTTTTCCCACTCTGAAAGGTAATGAACCAATGAACGCAACCACAGCCGAAAACGTGAAGGTATTAATTGAAACATCGATGGGTAATATTACAATTGAACTCGATATACAGAATGCCCCTAACACCAGCGCAAATTTCCTCGCCTACGTGGACGATGAATACTTCGTAAATACCATTTTCCACCGTGTGATTCCGGGCTTCATGATTCAGGGTGGTGGTATAACGCCCGACATGCGCGACAAACCCAGCAACCGTGCCCCCATCGAAAATGAAGCCAGGAACGGACTTAAGAACGATCGCGGCACGCTGGCAATGGCAAGGACCAATGACCCGCACTCAGCCACTTCCCAATTTTTTATCAATCACGCAGATAATGCATTTTTGAATTTCACCAGCGAATCGATGCAGGGCTGGGGTTATGCCGTTTTCGGCAAAGTCACTGACGGTATGGACGTAGTGGATGCGATCGCCCAGGTGAAGACAGGCGACAAAGGTGGACATCAGAATGTGCCACTGGAAACCATCGCCATTACGGCTGTATCGCGCCTGTAGCGATTACACGTCGACATGAAAGACGAGTATCTGTTTATCTCCGACTGCCATCTCGACGTTAACCGGCAGGATATTACCGATCGCCTTGCCGACTTCCTACAGAACCGGGCTTCTCAAGCCCGTTTTTTGTTTATTCTTGGCGATTTGTTTGAAGCCTGGATTGGTGACGACGATCCCGCTCCCGACCATGCTCAAATATTCGAGAGTTTTGCAGATCTGTCGCGAAATGTTGAGATATATTTTTTAGCTGGTAATCGGGATTTCCTGTTTGGTGAGGAGGCCGCAAAACGAATTGGCGCCAACATCATTCCCGAACCAGGTATGCTGTTGCTCGGTGATCAAAAAGTAGCTTTACTGCACGGCGATATAATGTGTACCGACGACCCGGAATACCAGCAATTTCGCAAAATGGTACGCGGGCAATCCTGGCAAAGTGATTTTTTGGCGAAACCCCTGCTGGAGCGCAGACAAATCGCCACCGGCTTACGCGAACAAAGCAAAACGTCGAAGCAACACAAGTCAATGGATATCATGGATGTAAATGATCATGCGGTCTTCGAGCGCTTTGCCAAATTTGGCATCGACACCATGATTCATGGACATACTCACCGCCCAGCGATACATCGGTATGCAAATGATAAGACCCGCTACGTTCTCGGCGACTGGAATCCACAGCCGAGTTTTCTGAGCTGGCGCGACGACCAAGGGTTTGTATTAACCGATTATCGGGTTGATTCCTGACGCAGTTCGAGCGCTTCGAGTTCTGTTTTTTTAAAGCCGGCTTTGAGTCTGGCAGGCCAGTTGAATGGACCGCGTAAGTTACCGCCGAGGTATTCTTCAATTAACGTCTGGAACGTAGCATCTGCTTCAAGTCCACGTTGGTCACAAAGCCGCTGAAACCAGTGGTTACCTATCGCGACATGACCGACCTCATCGGCGTAGATAATCTCCAGAATTTCGACTGCCTGAATATCATTAATCTGATTAAATCGCACAATCATGCCCGGCGTAACATCGAGGCCACGCGCTTCCATAACACGAGGCACCATCGCCATCCGATGTAATACATCGTGCCGGGTTTTAGAGACCATATCCCAAAGTCCGCAGTGCGCCTCGCAGTCACCATAGAATGATCCGCGTTGCCTTAGACAGTCGTCAAGCAACCTGAAATGTTTGGCTTCCTCACTAGCTACCAGCAACCAGTCGTCGACAAATGAGTCAGGCATATCACGAAATCGATACACGGCATCAAGGGCAATATTAATGGCGCAGAATTCGATATGGGCGATAGCATGCAATAAATGAATTCGCCCCTGCTCAGTCGCCATACTGCGACGCCTTAAATATCTCGGCTCAACCAATGCAGGCTTTTCGGGTCGACCGGGATTTACGACATCGAAGACTGGGCTAACTGACTCTGAGCGTAACAGACCTTTTTGCCAACTGTTAAACAATTCGGACACGGCGAAACATTTATCTGCTGGATCATTCGCAAGCAATACCAGCTCGGTTTGCTGATACAAATTTACTCCCATTGGATTGATCTAATCCAGGCCCCAGCTAATGTCGCTAATAATGTCCTCAATCGACTCAAGCCCGACCGCAACCCGAATCAAGCCCTCGCTGATGCCCGATAATTGTTTTTGCTCCTCACTCAAGCGCCCGTGCGTCGTAGTAGCCGGATGCGTAATAGTCGTTTTTACATCGCCGAGATTGGCAGTAATCGATAGCATCCGTGTATAGTCAATAACCTTCCAGGCGGCTTCGCGCCCACCTTTGACAACAAACGAGACAATACCACCGAATCCGGATTGCTGCTTACAGGCCAGATCATACTGTGGATGTGACTCAATACCGGCGTAATATACCCGTTCAATACGGGGATGGTCGGACAGATATCTCGCAAGAATCAAAGCCTGTTCTGAATGGGTTTTCATACGTAACGACAGGGTTTCCAGTCCTTTCAGGGATATCCAGGCATTAAAAGGACTCATGGTCGGGCCGGTCGAGCGTATCACTCCGAATAATTCTTCATCGACCAAGTACTGGTTACCTACAACAGCACCCCCAACAACCCGACCCTGGCCATCAAGATACTTGGTCGCCGAGTGGACAATGAGGTCGGCTCCAAGCGCCAACGGTTTTTGCAAAGCGGGCGTACAAAAGCAGTTGTCGACCACCAGAAGACAGTCGTTTTCATGGGCCAGGTCAGCCAGTGCCTGAATATCTGCGATTTCGGTTAAGGGATTAGATGGCGTTTCCAGAAACAGGATTCGTGTATTTGGCTGGATGGCTGTTTTCCAGGCATCTAAATCGGTCATGTCGATAAAACTCGTTTCAATACCGAAACGAGGCAGGTACTTTTCAAACAATACCGTAGTGGTACCGAATACCGATCGCGACGATAACAAGTGATCCCCAGCTTTCAGCAAGCCGACACAAATTGCCATAATTGCCGACATACCCGAAGCCGTCGCGATACAACTCTCGCCACCTTCCAGCGCGGCAAGTCGCTGTTCAAAAATCTGTGTGGTCGGATTGGTGAATCGAGCGTAGATATTGCCCGGTTCGTCTCCGGCGAAACGGGCCGCCGCCTGCGCG
>CAZYYM010000165.1:0-4970 GCA_964651385.1 uncultured Gammaproteobacteria bacterium
GGCAACGAGAACGCGTATTAAATTCGCCGCTACAAAGCGCACAACCCGACCCGCCATCACTTCCATCACCGCCGTCTGGCCCACCCATAGGAATATATTTTTCACGGCGAAAGCTGACAATACCATAACCGCCATTACCGGCTTTTACGGAAATTTTGGCTTCATCGATAAATTTCATAGCTATGATCTTAGCATTGGAGGCATAAAAAAGCCCCGCGACGGCGAGGCTTTTAAATACGGACCTGATTCAATCCGATCAGGCGTTAACAACACTCACAAAGGTGCGGTTATTACGTCCCTTGACGCGAAATTCGACCTTGCCTTCGGCTTTCGCGTACAACGTGTGGTCTTTACCACAACCGACATTGTTTCCCGGATGGAACTTGGTGCCGCGCTGGCGAATAATAATAGTGCCGGGGATGACTACCTCACCGCCGAATTTCTTCACCCCAAGACGTTTGGATTCCGAATCGCGACCATTGCGGGTAGAGCCCGCCGCTTTCTTATGTGCCATTTCCGCTGCCTCTTATGCTTTGATGTCAGTCACTTCGATTTCGGTATAGCTCTGGCGATGACCTGCCTGAGTACGAGAGTGCTTGCGACGACGGAATTTTATGATTTCCACTTTCTTGCCTCGGCCATGTGATTTAATTGTCGCCGTAACGGCACCTTTGTCGAGCGTAGGGGTACCAACAGAGACCTTGTCACCATCGGCTACCATCAAAACACCGTCGAGTTCGACAGAATCGCCTTCTTCGCCGGCTAATTTCTCAACGCGCAGGGTCTCGCCCCTGGTAACGCGATACTGTTTTCCGCCCGTGGCGATGACAGCGTACATGTGATACTCCGAACCGATACTAAAAAAGGTGGCGAATTCTAGCTTTTGAAGACAGGCGAGTCAATGCCTTGTTATTGAATTGTGGAGTTATTTCACCTGTGGCCAGGGCTAGCTCAACAACCCGGCGCGTCGAAGTAAATCAGCGCGGCGCTTTTCGATGACTGGATCACCAAACGGCACCCCATCGATAAAGGCGGCTGTCGAAAAGCCCGGGTCAGCCCGGTAGAGCTTTTCTACGCATTGTTTCGCTTTGTCGGGCTGATTCGATTCCGTATAAAGCATGACCAGCACCAGATAGTTAATCGATAGCCCCGGGTCGATCCGCGTTGCTTCTTCGATGCTTTTAAAGGCCTCCTCGATATTGCCAAGCATCCACTGGCAGATCGCAATGCCGTAGGGGTACCAGGTCGGATAAATCGGGCATAGGCGCATCGCCTTTTGCGTGTACCGGATGGCCATTTCAGGCTTACAGCAGTAGCGCAGTGCAATGGCGGCGATTGCAATCGTATTCGCGTCGCTGTTAGCGAGCCTCAGGGCCTGCTCGGCGAGTTTAAAGGCCTCACCAAAATCGTGCAGAGAAATTGCGATCAAACTGCGTGCAGAAAGACTTCTGGCATCCCGCGGATCCAGTGCCAGCGCTTTGTCACTGCTTTCCACGGCCAATTCCAGGGAATGCTCTCGCGATGGACTCCAGCCTTCGTTCATTGCCTCTTTAAAATGTCCAGTCGCCATGGTGTTCCATGCCAGAACGTAATTTGCATCGAGTTGAACGGCTTCATCCAGTAATTCGATGCCGCGTCGAACCGAGTCCTGACGATGGCTTAGAATCAAGGCCAGTGCTTCCGTGACGAGTTGCCAGGCGGCCAGATTTTCGGTCCCTCGCGAGGCCAGTAGCGCCTGGTCACCATCGGTTAATTCGACCTGCAATGCGGAAACCACCTGCTTGGTAATATCGTCCTGTAGTTCGAAAAGATCGCTGTTTTTACGGTCATAACGTTGTGCCCAGCGATGCTGCCCGCTACCCACTTCGATTAGTCTGGCCGATATGCGTAACGCTTCCGCTTCGCTTCGCACACTGCCATCCAGCAGATAGTCGATGCCCAGCTTTTGTGATATTTCCAGCTTTTCGGCAAGCGTTTGACGCGACTGTGCCGAGTACGGGTATACCATTACTATTAGTTTCGAAATTTTGGACAGCGTTGTTGTAATATCTTCGCTAATTCCATCGCAGATAGTTTGTTTTGTCGGCTCCCCGGCGAGGTTGTCGAAAGGAATGACGGCAATAGTCGGTTTTTGACGGTCGAGTGGTTTACCCGGGAATTCAACCTCGGTTATGGCATCATCGCTGGCAGTGCCATCGATATCAGCCGCCTCTCTGACCTCAATATCGGAATTAAAGGTAAAACCCTTCTTGTGTATGGTGCGGATATAGTGCTGTTTACGCCCATTGTCTCCGAGCACCTGACGAGCAATTTTTATGCGACTGCTCAATGCTGACTCGCTGACCACACGACCATGCCAGACGCTATCGTTTAATTCGCTACGACTCACCAGTCGCCCCCGATTCTCGATCAGGAAAATCAACAATTCCAGTACCTGTGGTTCGGTGCGGACCGCTTCACCGCTGCGCATCAGTTGATAACGCTCGGTACTCAAGTTGAAGTCATCGAATTCAAATTGCATGGCTGCTTTGCTCCTTGTAATGAACCCCTGTAAGAAAACCCGCTAAACCCATTCTGCCTGATCGTAACGCAGTCACAAGCCCAGTCATAAATTAATCACAATTAAATCAGATTTCCTTCAAGCTGTTATGAGCGGGAAAACCTAAGATTTGGCCTCGTCAAAAATCAATTAACGGAGCAAAAAATGAGCGAAATCACTTTACTGGGCCTCGGCGCGATGGGTTCTGCACTGGCTGGCGCACTACTCGACAACAATATCGACCTGACAGTATGGAATCGATCGCCTGAAAAAACCGATGCATTAAAACATTTCGGTGCATCAGCAGCCGATTCGCTAGAAGCTGCCATCGAGGCCAGCCCGCGAATCATGATCTGTATTACCGAATACGAAGCTTCCCGTGCGTTGCTCGATCAAGCTTCGCTAAAAACAAAGCTGGCCGGTAAAACCATCATCCAGATGAGTACCGGAACCCCCGACGAAGTACGAAAAACCTACGGCTGGGTTCAACAACAGGGTGCGAACTACATCGACGCATCAATCATGGTTTACCCCGTGACCATTGGCAAGGCAGAGGCACAGATCCTGGTATCGGGTGACGAAACAATATTTCATGATTGCCAGCCCTACATCAATTGCCTGGGCGGCGATGTACGCTACGTAGGAGAGAACATCGGCGCCGCAGCAACACTCGATCTCGCGGTATTGTCGAGGCTTTGTGCGATTACCCCTGGCGTCGTCAATGGTGCTCGCATCTGCGAATCCGAAGCTGTGCCGCTGACCCATTACGCTGATCTGTTTGCCGAAGGTGATCGCGCTCGCTCGGTGGTACTAAGCATTCATAACAATAATTTCACCGACGACGTTATCGCACCGGTTAACACCGCGATTTCCTGCCTGAGATCAATTAAAAATCACTCGGAGCGACTCGGCATTAATAGCGAATTACCGTCGCTTGGATTGAGCCTCTACCAGCGGGCGGTCGATGCCGGTCTGGGTGATCAGGACACAGCGGCCCTGATCAAGGTTTTGCGCGTGACACCTGCTAGTTGACGCTTGCGATATCAGATTTTCCCGGCCAGAATTGAAAGCGGGCTTGATGTTTCGGTTACAGGCCTGTGTAATCTTACTTTTAAGAAACTAAAGCCACCGATGAACGACATCAATATTCATTTCAGTCGCGAGGAATTTGCCGACCGTCAACAAAGAACCCGTCAGCACATGACAGACCTCGAACTCGACGGCATGCTGCTGTTCAAGTTCGAAGATATGTACTGGCTGACGGGTTATGACTCGGATGGCTTCACCATTTTTGGTTGTATGTTTCTCGGTACCGACGGCGCGCTGACACATCTGGCGCGTCCGGCGGATCTTGCTAACGCATCGTATTCATCCATTTGCGATGACGTACGCATCGCAGCAGATGCAGAAAGCCAGCCGCGTGCCGGGCAAATCAGGGCAATGCTGGCATCGCTCGGCATGCAGGGAAAAAGAATCGGCATCCAGGTCGATACGATGGGGCTGACACCCCGTCTATTCCTGCAGATACAGGCAGAACTGCAGGGCTGGTGCGATCTGATTGTCGCGCCCGATTTTATCCGCCTGTTACGCCTGGTCAAAAGCCCACAGGAACTCGCCTACATGCGTAAGGCCGGTGAAATCATGGATGCGGTTTTACAGAAAACCATCAATGCGACTTTTTCCGGTGCTTACGAAGGCGATATTTATGCCACTTTTTACGATAGCCTGTTTCGCATGGGCGCGGATTTGCCGGCGCATATCCCACCGCTCGGCAGTGGCAAGTCGGCGCTTAACCTGCGTTACACTTCAAAGCGCAAGCATGTGCTTAATAATGACCAGGTCTCGCTCGAACTGGGTGTTGCCTACCGTCACTACCACGCCGCCTGCATGTGTGTCGTGCTGACCGGCCCCGACATTAGCGAACGACACCTGCAAATGCACAAAACCAGTGTCATCGCACTTAACGCTGTACAATCCATGCTGCGACCTGGAACCACAGTCGGTGAACTTTACGATAGCTACCGCCGCACACTCGAAGACAATGGCGAAAAGGATGCGGTGCTAACCGTCTGTGGTTATACCATGGGCGCTACCTGCCCGCCGACCTGGATGGAGCAACCCATGATATTCGAAGGCAACCCGCTGATACTGGAAGAAAACATGAGCTTTTTCACCCATATGATTCTGAATGATCGCAAATCAGGACGGTCGATGGCGGTGGCTGAACAGGCAATTATCACCAGCAGCGAGCCAGAGATTATTACCCATGTGCCACGTGAACCGATTATCCGGGATTAGTCGGAATATCGGGTCGTTGGTTTATGCTGTTAACAGCCTATAGACCATGTAAATTTCGGCATCACTGTCAATCCTATGTTTCAAAGTCGAAATGGGCAGTGCATAAGTTCGATTATTGATCGCCATTTATAAA
>CAZYYM010000166.1:0-4882 GCA_964651385.1 uncultured Gammaproteobacteria bacterium
TATCAAGTATCAGATGAACCTGACTTTCCTGATATTGAAATGCTTTTCAGATCATTTTTATCTATCGATAGATAGGCCGTTAAAGGGTTAAAAAAAATCGCCCACGCGGCCAGGGAAATGAGGACAACGCCGCTTGGTCGACGAAAGCTGAAGGGTTCGCCAGTCTAGAATGCGGCGGTCACGGCAGCGATACTGACTTCTGTCATAAACAGTAAAAGCACCGCATAGAACAAGACAGTAGATCAGGCCGTATAATTGCCCCCACCTGATCCGTCAATCGTAATGGGATCCAGTATTAGCCCCAAACTACACCACTATAGACGCAGGCCCATTTGGCCTGGGCAACAATATCAAGATTACTATAGGCTTTGCCCATCGCAAAAGCTTAACTGCAAATACCGATTGGCTATACGAGTAAAGCTTGCCGCAATCAGGAGTCGCAGCAAGGTTTAACCACTCGAAGAAGTTTCAGTGTATTCAACAATCGAGGGTATGGTCACGTTCCCATTTACTCAAATGCGAGGAGTAATCATTCCAGTCGAGCATCTTCAGTTTCAGATACGAATCGACTAATTCGTCACCAAGACCGTCACGCAAAACTTTGTTTTTATCGAGTTGGCGGAGTGCATCGAGCAGATTATTCGGCAGTTTCTTCGCATGCTTCGCTTTATGGCCTTCTTCGTACATGTTCAGCATCGACGGATCACCCGGATCTCGCTTGTTATCAACACCATCCAGCCCCGCAGCCAGAACTGAAGCCTGTAACAGATACGGATTCACGGCCCCATCCATCAGTCGTAATTCAAATCGGCCATCTTCGGGAATCCGAACCATATGGGTACGGTTGTTTCCACCATAGGTTACCGCATTCGGTGACCATGTTGCACCCGAGGTGGTGCGGGGTGCATTGATGCGCTTGTAGCTGTTTACTGTCGGATTGAAAATCGCCGCCATATCATGGGCACTGTGCATGATGCCGCCGAGGAACTGGTAAGCCAGGGGCGACAAACCGAGTCCGCGTTGGTCTTTTTTAGGGGTGGCAAACAGGTTTTTCTTACCTGTTTTATCCCAGATAGAAACATGTGCGTGACAGCCATTACCGGTTAAATGACTAAATGGTTTGGGCATAAAGGTAGCCCGCATCCCATTATTTTCAGCAATGGTTTTGACCATGAATTTGAAGAAGACATGCTTGTCAGCTGTTCTTAAAGCATCATCGTAATCCCAGTTCATTTCGAACTGGCCATTGGCATCTTCGTGATCATTTTGATAGGGATTCCAGCCTAGTTCAAGCATCGCGTCACAAATCTCACCAACCACCGGATATTGACGCATTAATGCCTGTTGGTCATAGCAGGGCTTGGCCTGTGTATCGGTTGAATCAGCCAGTTGCGTGCCATCCGGGGTTATCAAGTGATATTCACATTCGACACCGGTTTTCATGCGGTAGCCTTTTTTCATCGCTTTGGCCAGTTGTCGTTTCAACGCAACACGGGGGGAAGCCTCGACTTCTTTCCCATCCATCCATAAATCAGACGCCACCCAGCCGATTTCTTTATTCCAGGGTAATTGAATCAGGCTATCCGGGTCGGGCACGCCGAATAAATCCGGGTGAGCCGGAGTCATATCGAGCCAGGCGGCAAATCCAGCAAATCCGGCGCCATCTTTCTGCATCCCCTTGATCGCCCGAGTCGGCACCAGCTTGGCGCGAAGTACACCAAACAAATCGACCCAACTCACCAGAAAGTATTTAATGCCCTTGCCTTTCGCTATCTTCTCGAGATCTTTTGCCACGTTACCTGCCCTCATTTTTGTTTTCGTTTAGTGTGGTAAATTCATTTTTGCTATTTTAATCACAGATCAGTGCTGGTTCAAACTACCGGCCATCGGCACACCGGCGGCATGAGAAGCAGCCAGAGTATATGCCCGCAGGTCTTCCGGCTCCAGATTCTGGACATTCGTCTTACCAGTACAGCGCGCCATCATCGAAGACTCGGCATTGAACGCCTGTAACAAATTCGAACTACGTTGCTCACGTTCATCCGCGTTCAAATTGGCGCTATAGACAGGCTCTCCGGTCGATACATCGACACCCATAGAAAGCGCCGCTGCCGCGCCCAATGTCACGGCTTTTGCACCCAGTGCCAATATTTTTGCGCCGTCGGTGCCGGTGCGCAAACCACCAAAATAAACCAGATCTATTTCTTCTTCGCAATTCATTGCGCGTAGTTGAACGACTGCCCGATTAATAATCGAGATATCAGGTGCGCCCGACAATTCCCCCCTGAGGCCTGGCAGGCCGTCTCCTGGATCCAGCAAGAGAAAGTCTAGTTGCTGATCCAGGGCAAACAGTATCGCCTGTTCCAGATTGGTATTGTTAACCAGCAAACCCGCGGGTTGCTTTTCAACTGCTCGTGAAACTTTCCCTGCAGCAATCGCTTTATCGGCCTTCAATAAAATTCCGTCAGCACTGGCATCCTCTAATTCATCAACGATTTGAATCCATTTGGCCTTTCCGCCAATTGGTTTTTTGCCGATGTAGGCAGCGCCGTGTTGTGCAATTGCCTTTGCAAACGATTCACGAATTTCACCCGGTGCGTCATCCAGCCCGGTAACTGTAAACGGAATATCCAGCTTTACACCGTTAATCGTCCCCAATTTCGTCGCCGTCTTACAACCTTCGCGATAAGGATCGATAACGAGTCGAGACAAATTGGCCGGGAGGAATACCAGGTCGTCCAATGTTGGTAAATGCGTCTCGCCGAACGGATCGTCTCGATTTTCAAGCCTTTTATCCAGGATACTGGCCTGCTTGTCGGTGTCAAACGGCGTCAGGCGGGCCATCGCAAAGATTGATTCACGACTGCTGACGGTATAGTCACCAGAACCGGTTTCTGCATCGCATCGAAAGCAGCGTGCCGCTTCACGCATGGCTTCATCGGCGGTATAGGTCGACTCGATTTCAGGAAATTCAATCGGCTTTTGACCGAGGCCATGAAATTGTTGATGAACCCGGGGATTCAATTCCCAGTCAGGGTCGTTACAGATCGGCACACGTCGGGTTCGGTATGGCGTACGATAGGGCAAGGGATTATCGTTACCTTCGAGATAAGCTTTCATGTAATAAGCCGCACGGTGACCCTGATGCATCGCTTCTACGATCGTTGAGCCACCGAAAGCCCCATCACCTGCCGCAAAAACCATTGGGTCTGCCGTAATCATACCTTCGAAGCTGGTTTTCACCCGGTCCCAGTCCATCAGCCCGAAATTTTCCAGATCGTTGCATTCTGCCTTCTGACCGACCGCCGCGATGACCAGGCCACATTCAATATCATGCTCCGAGCCTTCGACGTTTACCGGTCGGCGACGTCCATCCTCGCCCGGCTCACCCATTTCGGTACGAATACAGCGTAAGGCTTTGCCGTCGATGACCTCGACCGGCTGGGTGTTGTAGACGATTTCGATGCCTTCATCGATTGCGCCCTGTAATTCTTCTTTTCGAGCCGGCATGCCATCGGCATCTCGACGATAAATAACCTTGACGTTTTTCACCCCGGGCAAGCGTTTTGCCGCCCGACATGCATCCATTGATACATCACCACCACCAATGACAAGAACCGTGGCTGGCAGTTTCGGCCGCTCACCGCTATTTATACGGTATAAAAAGCTGACACCATCCTCTACGAATGGTTCGGCTTCACCGGGTACCGCCATTTTTTTACCGACAAAGGCGCCGATAGCAACCAACACCGCATCGTGCCTTTGCTTCAGATCATCCAGCGTAACCTGATCACCGAGAGCCGAGTTGAGATGAATCTTGATGCCGGGACAATGGCTTGTAATTCGATCTATATCCTGTTGTACGGCTCCTTCCGGCAAACGAAATCTCGGTATCCCCCAGAACATCATGCCACCAAGCTTATCGGTGGCTTCATAAATATGCACTTCGTAACCGGCTTCAGCAAGATCGTGTGCAGCAGTGAATCCCGCGGGGCCTGCGCCGACAACAGCGACCGTCTTTTCCCGGGTTACTTTCACGGGCGGAAGTGCATAACCCGGGCCCAGAGTCTCAAGGATATAGCGTTTCAGATTCCGAATCGCGATAGCGCCATCGCTATCCGCACGCCGACAGGCAGGCTCGCAGGGTGCATCGCAGACCCGGCCGCAAATCGCACTGAATGGATTGGTAGCCATGATGGCTTCCAGTGCTTCTTCATTTTTGCCTTCCCAGATGTAACCGATATACGAGGGTGCATCGGTACCTACTGGACAGGCCACTTGACAGGGTGCGGGAACATAGTGAATATCGGATCGATCATCCTGAAGATCCGGCGTTGTCGTGATAGAAAATTCTGAGATCTGCGCTGACATGATTACCCTGCCTTTCGATCGAGAAGTTCCAGACCGATTTGCGGATGCCTGCTACTACGATATTCGGGGTGATACGGCAATCCGGTAATATCGGCCGCCTCCGGCGTTAAGGCCAGCAAATCGTCGCGACTCACTTTGTGTACATCGTCATAGCCCAGTGCTTTGGTAATTGCAGCTATCTGCCATCGCAACGACTCGAAATAACGGTGCATGTTTTCGGCCTGGCGATCGATGTCGTAGCGCGCCTCGTGCGCCTTATCCTGCGTTGCAATGCCGACCGGGCAACTGCCGACATGGCATTGCATGCAGGCGATACAGCCACCGGCAATAATCGCCGAGGTACCGACCGAGGTACAATCTGCCCCGAGCGCCAGCATTTTGACGACATCTACGCCATCTTTAATTCCGCCCATCATGATCAGATCCATATCGTCTCCGGCGTCAATCTCGCGCAAGCCATCAATCGCTTCCTGAACCGCAGACAATGTAGGTATACCGACGTTCTCGAGAA
>CAZYYM010000167.1:0-4871 GCA_964651385.1 uncultured Gammaproteobacteria bacterium
TAACGTACGCTGTGGTATTTAGACACGCGCTCGATTGCTTCATCCCCTCGGAGTCAGCAACAAGGCGAGTGATGCTGCCAGCAAGAATTGTCAGGCATTACGCCAATGGTGCTGGCATCGCGTTCGACGGCCCTGATCCAGCCGACTTGAGCGTCCTGAAAACATACCTCGAAAATCTCGCCCACGAACACCACCAATCGTCCTTGCCTGATGACAAAACCCATGCCAGCGCCAATAGCGCAAACAAGTCACCGAAAGAGATCCTGAACACCTGCGCCAAGTTTTTTATTAGCCAGACACAGACATTAATTCAAGGCTTTCTAACGACAGCTAACCGGGAAATGCTGACTGCGGCTGACAAGGCCGGCAGTGATGCGGACGAAAGCAACTTTTTCAGCTCACTGGGAATTCTAAAACGCCAGAACAAGTCACTACTGGAATCATTTCATAAGGCGGTCATACACGAGATTAATACAAACACCGGCAAAAGGGACGACAACACATCTAAATCCGAACTCTCTGGTCACGCCGAGCTAAGCATCATGGAAGATGAAACCTTTGAGAACTGGCTGGCAGTAAAAAACGTCATTAATCACGCCCGTTCCACACACAACATCCTGATCAACGAACTCGAGCTGCGCCTCTCCACTCTCTACGGAACGAAAATAGACACAAACAACAATCCTTTTGATCCCGGTAATTACGCCCACGCATTCGACTGCGCCATTGCCCAGCAGGGCCTGGATCATAAAATCAACGTATTCTGCCATTCGGTCTTCAATACCATCCTGACCGAATCACTGGAAAAGATTTATCTGTCGATAATCGACATCCTAAAACAATATGGCATCGACCCAGCCCAGCCAATCAGCACCACGCATGACACAAAAGAGAGAAGCAACGACTCCGATAACGGACAGACAACAGCCAGCGAAGAGTCACAACCGACTATCAACAAAGCGCAGGAAACAACGCCCTCAAACGATTCAGAGAATATAGACACACATGTCGATACAAGCAGCGGCGGACAATCGATCTACAACCTGGTAAGCGAGCTGCAACAGCTTAAGTCACAAATGAAGTCTCACGCCCGCCCAGGCATGCAAGATTTAAACACCAGAGAAGCAATAGACAGCAGCGATTCTATTAGCGATACAGGATCCCTACGCCCGGAGTTCTCGGTTGACGAAATTCTCACCGCCCTCTCCGCTCTCCAGGGAGAAAAATCCTCTAGCGTCGGCACGGATGACAGCAATATCGGGGCCCGCATGATCGAGGTTCTTCGAGAACAAGGTCTAAACGGAGACGCGATAAAACAGATCGACCCCAGACACAGCAACATAATGGATGTGACCGGCAATCTATTTGAAACCTTGCTGCATGATGTCCTGGTCGCAGATAGCGTAAGACAATGGATCGACCAACTGGAAATTCCTATTCTTAAACTGGCACTCAAAGACGAAAGTGTTTTCACGGATAAGAATCACGCGGCCCGGCAGATATTAAACAAGGTATCCCAGCTCGAAGGCTACACAAATTACAATGCCAATGGTGAAAAGAATGCCATCTGGAAAAAGATTGACAGCTTACTGGAACGCATTGCCGAAAAAATCGATACCGATCCCGGCATCCTGAATAGTTCGCTCAATGAAGTTGACTCACTGGTCAAAATACAGAACAAGGCCTTTACGGAAAACGTCCAGGAAGTCATCAACGAATGCAGCAGTAATGACAGCGATGAAGGCATGGACCCGGCCGAGCTGTTAAACGAAAACCCAAACCTGAAGCCCTGGGAAAAGCAGGCCCTGAGGCTGCGACCCGGTGTCTGGCTCAATTTTATAACCTCCACGTCAGGCAGCCAACGCCTGCGTCTGGCCTGGATTTCAAAGAATCACGATCGTTATGTTTTCGTCAATCTAAAAGGACTTAAGGAAAACACACTGACATTCGAGCAAATTTCTCAGCATCTGCACGAGGAAACTATCATTCCGCTGGGAAATGATGATGAACCGGCATTAGATCGGGCCCAGCAAACAATGCTCGACAAATTACACAAACAGCTACTATTTGAATCGACACACGACTCCCTGACCGGATTAATCAACCGTCGGGAATTCGAACACAGGCTGGATAACAGACTACTTAAAATGAGCGAAAAATATGACCAGGATGTCCTCTGCTTTATGGATATAGCCAGCTTTGGTGTCATCAACAGTACGTACGGCTACGAAGCGGGAGACAAACTGCTGGCAGAAATTGCTAGCCTCTTACTCCGCACGGTAAATGGAAAAGGACAATTGGCCCGTGTCAGCAATGATGCTTATGCCTTACTACTTGAAGAACAATCGGTAACCGATGCACGCAATCTCATTCAGCAACACATTCTTTCACTCAAGGAGTTCGAATTCACATGGGAGGACAAGGCCCTGTCTATCTCTATGAATACCGGACTGGTCCCGATCTCCGACTATGAAACAGGCGCATCGGAATTGCTACGTACCGCCGAAATTTGCTGTCGTACGGCCAGGGACAAAGGCGGTAATCATATTCACATCTATCAGCGTGACGATGAGAGCACCTCAATCCATCAAAGCATTATTCACCATGTCCTGCAGATCGAAAATACGATCAATAACCACAATATTGAAATACTGAGCCAGAAAATCACACCGATCCAGGAACACGAAAATGACAAACCCTACCATTCTGAAATCATCATCCGAGCCATGGATGACGAAGGGAATATTCTGCCCACCCAGGATTTTATCCTCGCAGCCGAACATCATAATCAAATCACAACCCTTGATCGTTGGGTGGTTACCAGCATGCTGGGATGGATGCAGGAACACCGCGATGAAATGCAGAATATCGGCGGCTTTGCCATCAACCTTTCTGGAAAATCATTGAATGATGCAAGCTTCCTGGATTTCATCCACAATGCAGTAACCCAGGCGGATATACCGACCGAGTGGATCTGCTTTGAAATTACAGAAACCACTGACATCAACGATTTATCAGATGCCGCCGAATTCATTCGAAAAATAAAGGAAACCGGCTGCCACTTTTCACTGGATGATTTTGGTAGCGGCCTGTCATCGTACACTTACCTGAAAAATCTACCGGTCGACTACTTGAAAATCGACGGCACCTTCGTCAGAAACATGCATGAATCCCCAAATGACTATGCTGTTGTAAAATCTATTTGCGACATCGGCCACTTCATGGGAAAGAAAATTATTGCCGAATTTGTCGAGAACGATGAGATCCTGGAGCTTTTACGTGATATCGGCGTTGATTACGCACAGGGCTGGGGCATAGAAAAGCCACAACCACTCATCAAGCCCGCCGCCTAACTCTACCCGATTATTTAGGGTCAGAGTAAAAATTCTGCAAGAATGATTGCCTTTAGCTAACCGCATATATTTTTAGTCATTTATCTGCACATTTGACGCATTGAGTGTACGAAGGGTCCACGTCTAACCTGCGGTTATTTATTTCCTTTTCACATGTGAGACAAAATCCAAAATCACCAGAGTCAATTCGGCGTAATGCGCCTTCAATTCTTGAGAGCTGCAGCTCCCGTCGTCCCTTTGTTTCAATCGCCATGCTTTGCGCACGCATCGCATCCATTCGAGACAACCTGCCAACGGCATTTTGATCGAGCCCCACAGGCTTTGCTGCATCGTCAGACGTACTGCTTACTTTCATTAGCTCAGATCGCATTTGAAGCAATTGCTGTTTGTACTTATCAAGTTTCTTTTCGTCCATCTACAGATACGCCCAGTTCTATTATCTCTAACTGATAATATTACAGTGGTTTTCTAATAATCCAGGTTCATATTTTTTAGTATGACAGTTATGGTCGTTTTCTGACATGTCGTATTTCGACCAGAAGCAGCCATATAAGTTGTACTCTGACCCCAGATATTCACTATTTTTACTTCTGAATACACAAAAAATGCCATTGACTTCGTTAATTATGTCATTGATAAATTTCCTTTTCGCATACAGCAAATCAGAACCGATAGAGGCCATGAATTTCAGGCTGGTACCACTGGCATGTAGAAGATCTAGGTATCCGACACGTTTATATCAAAGCGAGGACACCTCAACTCAATGGTAAAGTCGAGCGATCACACAAATCTGATCAAGAAGAATTTTATCAATTATTAGATTATAAAAATGATATTGATTTAAAGAAAAAACTATCTGAGTGGGAGCAGTTTTACAACTTTGCCAAGCCTCATGGCGCTCATAGAGGGATGACCTCTTACGAATCACTTAGAGATAAGCTACTATGAAATTGGAGTGTCCGGCAGGTGAACACATACTACATAGATTGTCCGTATCTGACAAACTATGGTTTCGTGCACATGCTTGTTATTTATTGATTTCATGGTGGGCCCGGTAGGACTCGAACCTACGACCAAGGGATTATGAGTCTCATCAAATCAATCAATCACAAACAAGGACAAACCTGAATCACAATACCATCAAAAGGTTAACTTGAACCATATACTGCCAATATATCTCTTTTTTTGGTGTTAGCTGTAGTTATTTACACCGTAAATGCACCACGCCACTTACCTGTTTTCTTTTATAAGCGGAAGATACACTACTTATCGCAAATAAATTCAATATATCTATTGAAACCTAACATATCAGCAATCTTTCAGATATTTAAAAGCTAACATTAGAACATAATATGTGACAGCTAAGACTTGAGATGACAGACAGTGTCAGATCGGGTCGAAACTCCGCTTTAAAAGCGGACGTTGAAATAATCATAAATGCCGCGCTCTGGATGGCGGAGATCGGCCGATTCTGTTGAAAAACTCGCTCTTTGGAGTGGTTATATTTTCTCCAACATG
>CAZYYM010000168.1:0-4830 GCA_964651385.1 uncultured Gammaproteobacteria bacterium
ACGCCTGAATCCCCTGCAACCAGGTCAGAACCATTGGCTATTCGGTTACGGCTCGCTGATTTTCAAAGTCGATTTTCCTTATCTGGATTCAAAACCGGCCTGTATCCATGGCTGGAGCCGACGCTTCTGGCAGGGTTCGCATGATCATCGCGGCACAGTTGACAACCCCGGGCGGGTGGTCACTTTGATAGAAGAGCCAGGTGCTGTCTGCCATGGGCTGGCTTTTCAGGTTGATTCGTCGGTGTTTGAACAACTCGATGTACGCGAGAAAAACGGCTACTTACGTTTATTCACAGAAATGGAATTCAATGACGGGGCTCGCGAACCCGGTCTGGTGTATATCGCCACCGCTGAGAATGAGGCTTTCCTTGGAGAGACCAAGGAATATGACATCGCCAGGCAGATTTTTAATGCCGCCGGCCCCAGCGGATCAAATCGCGAGTATCTGCTCGCCCTGGCGAAATCGCTCAGAGAATTGGGTTTATACGATGATCATGTATTTGAGATTGAGCGGCACCTGAAGCGGCTGATAGAAGCCTGATAGTCGAAACCCTGATCGGTCAGTAGATTACTTGATTAGCCATTCTCGAGCGGTTTCCGTTATCGCCGTAACCGCAGGATGCGATAGTTTGCGCTCGACGGAAATTGCATAAAACTGTTCATGGACCTCGTCGGTTTGCCCTATCGCTTTCACGCCATACTGCTTCTCTACCTCTGCCGTAATAGGAGTAGGGGCAATAAATATACCCGTACCGGCCTGTCCAAAGGCCTTCATCAAAGCGCTGTCGTCAAACTCTCCCACAATATACGGTCGGATGTGATTTTTATCGAACCATTTCCATAAGCGACTCTGAACTACATTGATATCACTGGGCAGTAACAGAGGGGCATCTTTCAGGCTGTGAGGGAAGTTCCCGGTTAACTTGCCAACCAGTTCGGGAAGGGCAAAAAAACTGATACCACATTCGCCCAATTGATGACTGTATACACGCACGTTTAAGCCCGGTGGAACCGGGCCATCGGCAATTACAAGGTCGATTTTGTGTAAAGCCAGCTCAGAAAGCAACGAGCTAATGCTATTTTCGCGACAGACAATCCGCACCGATTCCGGCAACTGTAATGCCGGGGCCAATAGCCGATAGGCGATAGATTTGGGAACCACGTCCGCTATACCAACCTTAAATACCAGTGGTCTGCCATCGGGTAGATTACTAATTACTTCTTCCAGCTCACCACCGAGCGAAAATATTTCATCGGCATAACTCAGTGCCAACCGGCCTGTTTCGGTTAATTCGAGGCTCCGACCAACGCGATTAAACAGTGCTTCGCCTAAACTATCTTCCAGCACACTGAGTTGGCCACTAATGGTTTGGGGTGTCAGGTGCAAGCGCTCACTGGCTCGGGCGACACCACCTTCTTTGGCCACAACCCAGAAATAATGCAAATGTTTATAGTTAATAATGCTCAGTACTCACTTCGATAAATTCGAATAATACATCAATATTAATCGACTTTTTCTAAAAACGAAAACCATCTATGCTTTTCAGTAGTGGAATTATTATCCAACATTTGGAGTAATTTATGCAGATCGACATACAGGCCCTCAACATACCTCTGAGCGATGCGATTCGGATTCAGCTGGGTAGACGACTGGGTTTCGCCCTGAGTTCGCATGATGAACATATCCTCAGGGTGATTGTTCGGCTGTCTGATATTAATGGTCCACGCGGTGGCAAAGACAAATGTTGTCAGGTACAGGTAATCTTGCCTCATCTGGTGGATGTTGTCATCGAAGATACCGAAGAAGAGCTATCTACCGCGATAGATCGGGCCGCAGACCGCACTGGCCGTACTGTTGCCCGTCGACTCGCAAGACACCGGGATAAAGCTCGTTCTTCTGCAACTGAGAAACTACTGGCTTTAAACGAATTACGGGAAATCCCCGAGTAACTTATCTGAGATTATGACTATGAATACCTCTATAACACACGGCTCCGTCTCCCACCAGGACTCCGTTCAGATTACCAACAAATTGATTCGTAACACCTATACCCTGCTCTCAATGACACTTCTGTTCAGCGCATTGACCGCAGGCATTTCGATGATTTTAAACCTGCCGCATCCCGGTTTACTATTAACTCTGGGCGGTTACTTTGGATTGCTGTTCGCTACCACTAAATTTCGTAACAGCAGTTTAGGTCTCGCCTTTGTGTTCGCACTCACCGGCTTTATGGGATACACACTGGGACCTATATTGAATAGTTATCTGAACTTGCCCAATGGCAGTCAGGTAGTGATGACAGCGATGGCTGCTACCGGTACTATTTTCCTCAGTCTGTCTGCCTATGCGCTAATCAGTCGCAGAGATTTCAGCTTCATGGGCGGATTTTTAATAGCCGGCATCCTGGTGGCATTTCTTGCCGGGTTAGCCGCTGTAATTTTTTCTATGCCAATGCTGTCACTTGCGGTTTCGTCAATGTTTGTACTGCTAATGTCGGGATTGATTCTGTACCAGTCCAGTCAGTTGATCCATGGTGGTGAAAGCAATTACATCATGGCCACAGTAACGCTGTATGTCTCTATCTTTAACCTGTTCACCAGCCTGCTGCATTTGCTCGGTTTCATGAATGGTGATGAATAAGAAAATCTCCGATAAAGAATACTCCGGCCCCCGGGATAATCCCGGCTATAAAAACCCGAACCGCATATCTCCGTGGGTTCCTAAGCTCAATCGCCTATAACAAATGATGATTACCCGCAATTCGAAGGTCGTGACGGCTCATTACGCCTTTACCCAAATCACGAATGAGTAGTCCAGCGCCATAACTCAAGCCCAAGGTCACTCGAATGTAATGCCGGGAATTGTCCGTTTTATAGCGCTTTCACTCCCTAATTTGGTCTTTGCCAATTTGATAAAAATTACCGATACTGAGTGCAGCAAAAAAAACCTGCCATCGAATTTCTCGAAAGCAGGTTAGAAGGAGGAGATATCCTAAATTTTCAAATAAGGCAAACTTAGCTCCAGGGGAAAGGACTACTGGAAACCGGGTGCAATTTGCCTTCGGCGTAACGCGAGAAGCGGAACGGCTCCAGTAAGGCACTGGGCTGACCGCAAATTTCTTCTGCCGCCAGTTTGCCAACACCCAGCATTTTGTAGCCGTGATTGGAATCGGCGATTAAATAACAATTCTCGCGGAATACATCGACAACCGGAAAGCTGTCCGGAGTGAAGGATCCGATACCGCCCGAGGGCTCATTCTTGTAAAACTCAAATTGACCTTCGAATCGCTTCTGGCAATGCGCCAGCGCCGATGTCCACATATGCGCGAAATCTTCGCCAACGATAAAATCAGGTGAATCGACGCCATAGGGGTCGACCGCGACATCGTCCGGATCGGTTTCGATCGCATAAGGCGCAGCACCACCCTGGATACCGCCGAAATGGAAATCGGGTTTGTAGTAAATGCCCCACATCTCATCGGTAATCAAGGTCCCATCGTAGTCCGAGTAGAGTGGTTCGTTGCTATCGACATGGATGACCGGCGGGAATTTACCGTCGTTGGTTTTCTGCAATTCCGGATCGACGCCGAGCGTGCCTTCCTGCAACGACCAGTAAATCCACATGGGTATATCGCTGTGAATCTGGCCGTCCTTGCCTTTAATGCTGATTGTCTTTGGTAATTCGAGCATATCCCAGACTGTTTTTACCCAGGGACCCGCGCCAATGATGACCATATCGCAACCGATATTGCCTTTATCGGTTTCGACCGCTTTGATGGCTCCGCCCGCAGAATCACTCTTGAAACCGGTCACCGTGCAGCCGGTCAGGATGCGCACGCCCTCATTTTCGGCCTTGGTCGCCAGCGCATACATAGCCTTGGTGTTATTCGCGTAACCACCGCGTTTTTCGTGTAATACCGACGTAATGCCTTTGGCCTGCCAGTCATGAAACAGCGTCTTCATGTAATCGGAGGATTCTTTTTCACCTTCGATGAAGGTCGACTCGTAACCGATATCTTTTTGCTGTTGGGCTATCGTTGCAACATCGGCATGCATGCTTTCAGGACTGATCTGCATATACCCCACCGGGTGATAACTGTATCCTTCCGGATCAGTCTCCCAGACACCAACCGAATGCGCCATCAGTTCGCGCATCGCTGGCTGGAAGTAGTTATTGCGCACCACACCACAGGCGATGCCCGACGCTCCCGCGGCAATACCGCTTTTGTCGACGATCAGAATATCGCGACCGTCGCCTTTACCCTGCGCCTTTAACTGCCTGGCCAGGTGATAGCCGGTGCTTAGGCCGTGAATGCCCGCACCGACGATTAAATACTTCACATGTGATGGTATTGCCATGGCTCACCTTCTCTCAATTGTTGGGTTGTTAATCGCGCAAAAGTTAATCGACTGCGCTGGACATCAATGGCTAGCAGAATATACAAATCCTGAATTGGGTTACGAACAGGAACGACCAATCAAAATAAATTTACGACATGGCTTTTTTCGGTCAGGTGACGATGGCGCCACCATCCACATCGACAATCGTGCCGGTGACAAACTGGTTTTTTAGCAGAAAAATAGCCGCTGCAGCCACTTCTTCGGGTTTACCTGCTCGCGGGATCAAATTGTTCTTTGTCGTTTCTTCGAGATAGTTTTGTCGCGCTTCACCTTCCATCGGGAACATCGGCGTATCGATTAAACCCGGGCTGACCCCGTTAATGCGTACCGGTGCAATTTCATTCGCCGCCATTTTGATGAACCCTTCCACCGCATTACCTACAGTGCCAATCGCTAGTACTCCGGGACGCCATTTTCGCGCCGGATAAC
>CAZYYM010000169.1:0-4734 GCA_964651385.1 uncultured Gammaproteobacteria bacterium
CGCAATCGGGATGATGAGTAGTTATTATTTCACCACCCCGTATAAAGGACTGGGTATTACGCCGGAGGTGAGTAATGAGTTTTTTGGTTTGGAAATTACCAGACGATGGTAAGAGCCGACCGTCATTTGCCCGAGGTTGTCTTAAACTCTCCTCATTTAATAGTGGTCTGTCCCCGATTTCTCAATAAACAAAGATGATGGCGCGATCCCTAATGGATTTTTTCGCTAACAGGCTCGAAAAAATCGGCGCCTACTGCATCGAGGTATTACACTTCAACGCCGCCTTTGTTTTTATGCTCACCGATGCCGCTGCGGGTATGTTCTATATTACCACCGAAAGAGGTCACTACCTGCGTCTGCAGTTGTGGCAGCAGGTGTATTTTACAGCTATACAACCGCTACGGCTTATTATGCTGGTCGGGGTAATTTTTGGCATCGTCGTCGCGTTCCCATTCAAAATATTGGGCGTGAATGACCTGGAATTGATGGCGACCATATATCAGGTCGCTATTTTATACACGTTGATCCCGCTGATGAGTGCGCTCATCGTCATCGGGCGGTCGGGAATGGCCATTACCACAGAAATCGCCCACTTTCGAATCGACCAAACCGTGGAGTGCCTGCTCGCGATGGGCGTCGAACCCAATCAATTTCTGGTGTTACCGAGAGTACTGGGAATGATTATTTCGTTGATCCTGATCTGTATCTGGATGGCAATCTGTTCGATGATTGGCAGTAGTATTACTTTCCATCTTCAGTTTTCGGTCACGTTTGTCAGCGTGCTCAAATATTGCCTGACCGCGGTGACCTTGAACAGCCTGTTAATTACCGGCTCTATGCTGGCCACATTTGCAGCATTGATTGTATCGACGCATTGCTACTACGGCTTTCTTTCTCTGAATGCGGTAGACCTGTCGAGGAATATTCCCAGGGCGTTTGTCGGGTCCCTGGTTAGTTGCCTGCTTGTTAGTGTTATTTTTATGGTGATTAGCAATGGATGAAGCGCTAAACGATGAAATTCTCCGTTTCAATCGAGCGGTACTTCCCATTGAACAAAATAATGCAGCGTTTGATCTAAGCTTGAATCAAGGTGACGTTCTTATTGTTTCCGGGCCGGATTCGTCGGGAAAAACTTCGTTTATAAAAAGCATACTTGGTTTGGTCAATCTATATGAAGGGGAGATTTCCCTGTTCGGCAAGAACCTTGCCACCTTATCGGCATCTCAGTTACAGAGCTTGCGTAAAAAAACAGGTCTGGTTATGGCGAAAGACGGGTTGATTGACTCATGGGTCATTTTTGAAAACCTGTTATTGCCGTTGCTATATGATCCACTTATCCGTAAGGAGAAAAGGTCGCCGTTAATAACCCGTACATGGGAGCGATATGGCTTTGCAAAAAGGATTTTATGGAAACCGGTAGCAAATTTGAACCCTGAAATGCGACAGAAAATCTCGTTTATCCGTGCCTTGATAAAAGACCCGAAAATATTGATCGTTGATGGCTTCCAGCCGCTAGACATAGACGACGAAGAGATCGAGCAATTTATAAAACCCTATCTGAAAAATAGCAATTCGACTCTGGTTATAAATGGTCACCCCTCGCTGGCCCGAGCCTTTCGACCGCGTCACTGCAAATTCGCGGTGATTATGGATAGTGTGGTCGCGGGGTTTGGCAGCTATCAACAGCTTTTGTACCACTCCAGCGCGGCGGTGCGCTCGTGGATAGAGCAGGAGGCGGTTTCCCATGACTCATAGGTATATTCGCCAACGTGACCGCAGAATCAAGATTGCCGTCGGGCTGGTGTTGGTGCTAACGGTCTGCGTGAGTGCGATATTGAGTTGGCTAAACAAAAGCAACTTGAACGCGCTGCAAAATACCGTTTTAGTACAAGCACGGACCGATAGTGCTCAGGGTTTAAGTACTGGAATGGTGGTAAATCTGGTGGGTATTCCGATTGGTCACCTGGAGCACATCGAACTGAAGGAGGATAATAAAATCTGGTTGTCGCTGGCGATATTTGAACCGTATCACGACAAAATCAAGAAGGACTCAAAGCTGCACATAAATAGCCCCGTTTTCGGGAGTCTCAGGCTGGATCTGGATCTGGGTAGCCAACAGTCAGCCGTTATCGGGGCGGGTGATATTATCGCAACGGTTAAGCCACTATCGATCGATGATATCATCGATGAAGTGCCCGCCATGCAACTCCAGATTAGCCAGCTTCTTGCCGGGTCGAATGAGCTGATTCAACAGCTTTCCTCGAAACAGGGGCCTCTCAGTCAGAGTCTTGAAAAGCTCGATAACAGCCTTGAACTGATACAGCAACTGACCGTTGATTTGCATCGCTCTTTAGCCGGCGTCCCGGGGATATTGAACAACATTGAGTCCTCGACCAAAGAATTGAGGCGACTGGGTGCAAGCCTGAATGATTCGCGCACAGGCGTCCCCAAAATGCTGTCCAGCAGCCAGAGGATAGCAGCGACATTAGAGGGTTCTATAAATCAGAAAAACGAAGAAGTCTCGCAGTTGTTGCACTCGATTGCCGAAACGGTAAAGAGCGCAGACTTGTTGCTTAAAACCCTGCAGGAAATCAGTGACCAGCTAAAACAGGCCGCACCACAAACACCGCTGCTCATGGAGCGGGCCAAAGAGGTAATGGACCAATCTAATACCATGATACAGGCGATTAAAAACAGCGCATTGCTGGGGTCTGTTTTTGCGCAGGATACCGGGCAGAAAGATTTGCTGATAGAGAGTCCACGAGATGAAGTTACTCAGTAGCCTGTTTTTCCTGCTGGTAATCGGTTGCTCATCGAGGGCCCCCGGACCCCCTATTCAGCATTCACTCGACAATTACCAGAATAAGGGAAGCAGTTTCTATTACCAGGGTAAGTTTGGCAGCGCATTACGCGCATATCAGCAAAGTTTACACCTCGCTGAAGTGCTCAACAATCCGCTTCAAATAGCCGAACACAGTATTCGAATTGCCAACATTTATCGCCACCGCCAGCAATTCCCAGAGGCCAAGCAATATTACCAATATGCGTTGCAAAACATAACCCCGGAAACGTTTGAAAACTTGTCCGATGATGCAATGAGTCGAGTTTACTTCAGCGCACGCTATGGTTTGGTTCAGCTTGCGCTGATCGCGGAAACCCTGACTCTCGGGGAAACACAGGAGGGGACTAGATTGTTGCAAAGCGTGCCGAACGACTCGACATGGAAAAATAAATTGATTGTTGACTTAAAAGTGACCGATGCACTGCTGTTAAAAAATCGTGGCGAATATCATGCGGCACAATCAAAACTTGATCAGGCAGAACAGATCATCCAGGAAAACCGGTGGATCCGAAAACTCGCGGCGATCTGGTTAAATCGAGCCAACATTTCCTATCTCGG
The DNA here is from genome assembly GCA_964651385.1 of uncultured Gammaproteobacteria bacterium. Taxonomy (GTDB): domain Bacteria; phylum Pseudomonadota; class Gammaproteobacteria. The sequence continues at coordinate 3,401 of CAZYYM010000169.1, forward strand.
CAAGGATTACGATCTGGCCCGGGAACAATCGGAAAAGGCGTTGACCATCGATCAACAGCAGGAGAATCTGATGGGTATTCGCACGGACTTAAGCCTGCTAAAGCGGATTGCGATAATTCGCCAGAATGATTTCGATCAACAATCCTATCAACGCAGAATCGACTATATTGACCAGCGAATCCTCGAATAGCCGGACCGACTTTGTAGCTGAAGTTTGCCGTTGGTATCGATTCGACCGCGCGATGATTACATGCCAGGCGGAAGGCGCTATTCACTGCCAACAAAAATGATCTGCAACAGGCTTTTTATCGACTGGGTATTGCCGACGCAGAGGGATTTCGATTCGATCAGCCGATGCGGGTGAACCTGTTAAAGAAAAAAACCGGCTGCTAATGGGGAAGGGTAGGTTATTAACCCGACGACTAATGATAAGCTCCAGATCAAGGCGTAACTCGCCGGTAAGACCCAAAGCATTCGCTGCGCTTGTATGGGGCCGGCCCTGGTTGTTCCATTGACAAGAGCTGCACACCAAAAGTAGGCGTAGGCGAGGCCGAACTGGCGCTTACCAGAAGCCCCTATCATTCTATTCTTGAATAAGTTAGGCCAACGCGTCGACATGGATTCTGGCGGGCATAGAGCAACGGCTACCGATGCCCGGCAAAAACCTGATGCTTATGAGCAGTTGAGGCAGCACGGGAAAGTAGCCCCTTCCCTGCGGGTTCGTCGATTGCGGCACCGTAGTAAAAGGTCAAATTTCAGATGCAGGAAATTTCCACTAATTATTTTTTGCCCCCTGATCAATCCATCTTTCGATGTACCCAACCTGTTCCTACGATAAGGGATTGGAGCGTCCTTTTGGCAGTCCCTCTTTGTGGTGTGGTGGCATTTGAATTTCCATATCCACTTTTTGCGCTACGAGTCGGTAAAGCGTGCTCGATATGCTGCTACCGGGAATAATAACCGCGCCATATTTTGTGCCCTTCATAACGCTATTATAGGTTTGTACACTAAATCCGCTTGCTTGATATCCCTCACCGGTTTCAGCGTGACACTCCAGACAACTGGCTGTGAGTATGGGCTTGATATTTTTACTGAAACTCACCGGTGGACTGCAACTGGTGCCAAGCAAGAGTATCGTCGATATTAGGAACGCTCGATATGTATGGCTTTTCATTTCGTTACCCTCCAGGCTTTAGATTAGCCGTTGAGCACCTTCGGATATTCCCGTGGTGTTATCTTTCACAGTAGCCCTAATAAAAGATGATTTATTGATGTAGATCAATTTATTTATTGATTTTTTGTGATAGCCGATTGCGACGAATAATCGAATTTCA
>CAZYYM010000170.1:0-1239 GCA_964651385.1 uncultured Gammaproteobacteria bacterium
GGTACAGGCCGTAAGAGGCGGTGTCTGTATCGATTTAAGCCAGATGGATTCGATCATGGAAGTCAATATCGAGGATCTCGATTGTCGTGTTCAGGCGGGTGTTACCCGCAGGCAGCTAAACCAGTATTTGCGCGATACCGGACTGTTCTTCCCGGTCGACCCGGGCGCGAATACTTCGATAGGCGGCATGACAGCCACGCGCGCATCGGGTACTAATGCGGTCAAATACGGCACCATGCGCGAGAATGTGCTGGGACTGACGGTGGTGACGGCTAGCGGAGAAATCATTAAAACGGGTACGCGGGCCCGCAAGTCTTCCGCCGGCTATGATCTGACTAAACTGTTTATCGGCTCCGAGGGAACGCTGGGTATTATCACCGAAATTCAATTGCGACTTTACGGGCTGACCGAGGCGATATGCGCCGCTATCGTAAATTTTCCGGATGTCCGATCTGCAGCGGAGGCAACTATCCAGACCATCCAGATGGGCATTCCGGTGGCGCGTATCGAATTGCTCGACACGGCCTACATCAAAGCCATTAATCGCTATAGTAATACCGACTATCCGGAACTTGATACGCTGTTTCTGGAGTTCCACGGTACCCAGGGCAGCGTAGCCGAGCAGGTCAGGCTTTTTCAGGAAATATCCGCTGAAATCGGTGCCAGCGGATTCCAGTGGGCCGACAAGGAAGAAGATCGTTCCCGACTCTGGCGGGCCCGTCACGATGCTTATTACGCGGGGCTTGCGGTAGTACCCGGTAGCCGGGGATACGTTACCGATGTCTGTGTGCCAATTTCACGACTCGCCGACTGCATCGCTGAAACCCAGGCAGATATCATCGAGCAAGGATTGTTCGCGCCGATTATCGGTCATGTCGGCGATGGTAATTTCCATTCCACGGTATTTGTTGATCCCGACGACGAAGCCCTGTTTGAAAAAGTACTGGCATTCGATAAACGACTGGTTCAACGCGCGCTGGACATGGGGGGTACCTGTACCGGTGAACATGGCATCGGCCTGGGTAAGCTTAAGCACATGCGTAATGAACATGGCGATGGGGCTGTCGAGCTCATGCGCAGCATTAAAAAAGCGCTCGACCCGGATAATATTATGAATCCCGGGAAAGTGGTGGATTGTTAATTTTCCAGGGATAGTGTTTTTACATGGTTTTTCAATTGTGGGTAAAACGCTAAAAACGCCGCTTCAATATCGTCCTGATTAGCCAGGATGTCTTCGAT
>CAZYYM010000170.1:1339-4718 GCA_964651385.1 uncultured Gammaproteobacteria bacterium
TTCGGATTCCCATTACGAAGACCGCATAAACCTCGCCGCTGTATTTCGCATGGCGGCTCGGCTCGATATGCACGAGTCAATCGCCAATCATTTCAGCTATGCGGTTTCCGGTGATGGCAGCCAGTTTCTGGTCAATCCGATGGGGCGCCATTTTTCCAATCTGCGTGCCAGCGAATTAATGCTGCTCGATGCTAATGACGACACAACCATGAATAAACCCAATGCACCGGATCCAACGGCCTGGGCAATTCATGGTGCGATGCATCGCAATGTGCCTCAGGCGCGATGCATATTACATGTGCATTCAAAATATGCTACTGCGTTGGCGTCTGTCGAAGTAAATGGCCTGCCACCGATCGATCAAAATACCATGCGTTTTTTTAATCGCATATCGGTTGACGACGGTTTTGACGGTATGGGGCTTGGTGACGAAGCGGAGCGGCTGACGGCCACACTGGGTGCCAATCGGGTGCTGATCATGGGAAATCACGGTGTGATGGTGGTCGGCGATAGTATCGCCAAGGCGTTCGATGATTTGTACTATTTTGAGCGTGCCTGCTGTACCTATGTCACAGCGCTATCAACGGGTATACCGCTGCGCCTGGCCAGTGACAGGGTCGCTGAGAAAACCGCCGGGCAATGGGACGATTATGTCAACAAGTCTCGATTTGCCGATATTCATTTGCGTGAGATTCGCGAGATACTCGATCGAGAAGAGCCTGACTATAAGCTTTAGGCCCGATTACGGAGCGGCAAATATTTCTGATTGAATGCCGAATTGATGGATATATAACACCTCGTCGATACTGGCGAGGTTGATTTTGATCGTCGCGGGTCCGGTTTCAAAATCGGCAGGGATCGTATAGGAAACGACGCGTATATCTCCCAGTGTTTCGGTATGCTCGGAGTAATCGGACTGGTATTGTGGTTTTTCCATCGAATTGAACTGGCCAAGCTTTGTGAGTCGCTGGTAGGCGGCCCGACCTTTTTCCGTTGTAAGTTTCTCCCGTGCCTGAGGCGATAGCAATGGTTCAAGCGCACGGTATCGCCAACTGGCCAGTATCGGAATAGCATTGTCTAAATATGGCACGGCAGTTTCATCGAAGCTTTCGGCAATCATGTTGAACCGCACCGCATAAAAAATAAGACCGGCCGCCATAATGCCGATAAAAATCAGACTGCGTTGTAAAAGAGATCCCATGGAAGGCTAATGGCAAAAAGATTCAAACTTAACACGATTATTCCGTACCCAACAACTGCTTTAATTCATCACGACTGTGTTGGAAGTTTTTATTGTCGGGAACCAGTCGAATGGCATTGTCTATCGCCGCAAATGACGACTGTTTTTTTCCCTGTTTTGCCAGCGCATAAGCCAGATTATTCCAGGCGTTGGCTGCTTCTGGAGAGATTGCCAGCAATTGCTGATAAGCCGATACCGAATCGCTATACTGACCGAGTGCGAAGGCGGTATTGCCGATTCCCATATAGGCTATCAGGCTGTCGGGCCAGCGTTTAGAAGCCTGCTGGTAGGCGCGATATGCGCTGTTTAAGTGACCGGTTTGTTCGAGCTCAATGACTGTATCGAGGAAGACATTGGCGTCTGCGGTAACGGGTATTTGATCCGGTTGAACAATGATCAGTCCCCAGTAACCAGCGCGTTGCCAGGTGCGTTCGAAGTTGTCGAAAGGGCGCACTAGTCGCTTTTCTGTACCGGAACGCAGCACTATTGACTGTGTATCAAGGTTGTAACCAACCACCACAGCATAGTGCCATAAAGGGTAGACGTCGAGGCCGAGATTTTGCAGTACCAGTATCGGGTTTCCAGCATCGACTTCACGAAATAACGATTCAAGTCTGCCATCGAGTTTAACCGGTAACAGATCGAACTGACGGCTTGCTGCGACCATTTCGACTTGTAAAGAGCCTTGCAATCGGGGGGTATAGACCAGCCGGACGATATCCTCCGGTTCAATACTAATGTTGTGATGCTGCAGGATGGAGGCTAAAGCAGCTGGACCGCAATGGTATTCGGTTTGAGGGAAAAAAGCAGTGTTGACCAGTTCGCGCTGTCGGCCTATGTCAGGGGGGCTTTGACGTATTTGGAGTGTTTGTGGTGCAGTACTGCAAGCACCGAGAAAGCCGAGCGATAAAAACACGCCCAGCCATAGTCGGGCGTGTTTTTGTGTCGAATTACCGGTTGACCGGTCTGATAAATGGGAATACATCGGTCAAACCGGTCAGGTCGGTAATCGCCAGTACCAGAAAAACGAACGCAACCGTACCCAGAGCACCGGCGCCGGCCGGCATTTCGTCGATGCGCTGGTGGATTTGCTGAACCTGTCTATCGCTTAAGCTGCTAACTCGTAATGCGGCATCGGCAGGTTCAACACCATTCACTTCGAGTTGTGTTTGAATCCACTGACGTTGTTCGATCAGCGACTCCGCGCCTGTTGTAATCTGCATACTATTACTCAGGCTGGCCGTGTTAACCATGCCTGCCTGTGCGGGTAAGCCAACAAATATGGCGACGGCAACAATGATTGCTGCCAACCCGGATTTTCTTAGAATGTGAAGCCCGTTCATATCGTTTTTCTCCAATGATTGATGATTATTATTTCACCGGCAAAATTGTACCAGCCGAACCGGTAATTAATAAGGGTAAAAAGCAAGCCAATGGGAGAAAATCATCCCAATTTTGCCCCATTTGGCACCAAACTATCCGGCCTCGCCAGAACCACCGCGCCATCATCCCGATAAAAACCAGTGACCAGACATTCGGATCGCATCGGCCCGATTTGTTTGGATGGGAAATTAACAACCCCGAGTACCTGCGTACCGGGTAACTCCTCTTTGCTGTATATATCTGTTATCTGTGCACTCGATTTTTTAATGCCGATTTCATCGCCAAAGTCGACCTTTAAAATATACGCCGGCTTACGAGCTTGCGGAAAATCTTCGGCTTCGATTATCGTACCGACACGCAGCTCGACTTTGTCAAAGTCAGACCATTCAATTGTTTCCATGTTTAATACCCGGTTATGTTTTAGAAAATTCGCTTCGAATTCGATTGCTATGTTCACCCAGCGCGGGTACCTGCAATTTAAAATATTCGTGGTTGGAACGTATTGCTGCTACGGCGGGTATCTGGGCCTCGCCGGAAGGCGTATCTACCTTGCAGCGGCGTAATTGCGGATGTTGAGACAGCCCGCAGACATCGTTGAGTCGACCAAAGGCGATGCCGACCTGTTTCAGGCGATTTATCACGGCGGACTGAGTCAGCCTCGAAAACGCCCGATTAATCAGATCATCGACAAGCTCTCGATTAGCGACGCGTTGCTGATTCGAGAGCAATCGAGCATCATCGAGCAATTCCGGCTGG
>CAZYYM010000171.1:0-4716 GCA_964651385.1 uncultured Gammaproteobacteria bacterium
CTTGGGGTCAGGTCTAGCAGTTAGACTACCTAAGTCAAGGCTAAATAATAGACCTGACCCTAGTCATTTTGCTAGTCATTTACTGGTTACTTTAGAGAGTCCCAATCACCGGGCTTGTTCAACAACTGGATAGGTCGCGGCAAGCGCGACATATCCTTATTCGTTAGGAATGCTATTTGGGGTAAAGTATAATTTGTGTGCATCTGAATATCGCTATAGTTTTTCCAGATTTTTTGCTAGTGACAACAGCATCCCATACTTGGGTTGTTTTCCCCAAGTGTGCAGCTTTTGCAATACACTGAACTGCTCCTTCACGCGCTGTACCTAAATGATTTGATTTCAATTCAATAGTAGTAAACCCACTAGCACCCTTAGGAAGGTTGGAATAGCTGCCAAATCCTGCGCATGTATCTGCTAGGGAAACAACACTACCGGCATGTAGATATCCATGTGGCGCAAGCAAGGAACGTTCAACTTGAAACTCCGCCTCTACTTCTCCCGGTGCAACGCGAGTCACCGTAACTCCGAGATGTCCGGGTAAACATTTTGAACCAAACTTATTAAAGAATTCCGGGGTGAATTTTTTTGATGCCATAAAGATTCCTAACGCCTGCCAACAACATAGAGCCGCGCCAGCGGCGAATCTGAGTGATTGGCCTTGTTGAACGAAGCCGCTAAAGCGGCAGAAGTGATCATCATTGATACTACAGGGTAAGCATCCAATACAGGGTGTTTATTACTGTGGAGAAGATGATGAACCATCAAGATCAAATCCGTTTTAACGAGTTATATCAACGCCATATTAACGAATTAACCCTGCAAGGTAAAAGCGAAAAGACCATCGAGATGTATTCGCGTAGCTTACGCCGACTGTCTGAGTATTTTGATGTCTGTCCAGATACTTTATCTACCGAGGGCTTGGGGTCAGGTCTAGTAGTTAGACTATCTAAGTCAAGGCTAAATAATAGACCTGACCCTGGTAGCTTGCTAGTTGGCACCCATCAGCTTAACCAGAAACGGATTACCCGATTTATGGTATTCCGGCTGATCACGATCAACGTGGTGTTCCAGTTGCACCTCGACGTCCATATCCATCTTCCTCGCCGCGGCAACGGTCATACGCACATGGTTCGACTGAACCGCACCGGTAGTCAGCAGCATATCCACGCCAAGAGAGCGCGCATGACCGATATAAAATTCCAGCTGCCTGCTCTTATTGCCACCAAATGCCAGGCCGGTACAGTCATCGCGTTTTATCCTGATATTGGTACCAAAATCAGCACTAAGGTTGTCGAAGCGTTCCAATGGCGTGGGCGTATGGCTGAGTTTTACGCGTGGAAATGGATCGGTAAGCATTGGGTTATCAGCAGATATTTATAGGCTTCAACTATAGCATGGGGGCTTTATGGAACCACCCACTATTTTTGCTCTTGCTGACCGAAGCATTGAGCAGGCAGTCTACAGCGCGTAGAATCCACTGCCTGCAATGAAAACAACCGGCCCTTTTCGATGAGCAGCAAGCGCTTACACCGACGCAGCAGACTCTTTGGTAGAATAGTCCGTATCTACGGCACTCTATTTGGCGTTGGGTTAATAGCTTTACCCCTGTACGCTGCTAGCGACGGCATCATCAAACTGCGTGCAGTTACATCGCCTTTCCCACCGCTGCAAATGCTAGAGGAAGGCAAACCGGGCGGCTATGCAGTCTCTATCTTAGAATCACTGATAAAAAAAGTCGCTCAAAATATCGAGCAACCCATTGAGTTTGAAATCGAATTTCTACCCTGGAACCGTGCCTTCAGGACCACATCTTCTGATCTACCAAACATTTTATTTTTTTCTCTGGCTCGGAGCCCGGCTCGCGAAAACCTCTTCCAGTGGGTGGGAAAGATCTCTCCCTACGACATACAATTGTTCTCGATAAACCCAGATCTTCAGGCAGATTTGCAGACGCTGGAAGCCATACGCGACAGCGACAGGATAATTGCGGTGCAGGGAGGATCAAATGTCGAGGAGCACCTGCTTACGAATGGTTTTGTAAAGGACAGGGACTTTATTACCGTGGCCGATTATCCTGAGGGTATCAAGATGTTATACCGACATCGAATCGATTATGTGCCGATGACCAGCTTTCTGGCGCGGGGTAATGTTTGCAACGAAGGGCTAGATCCTGGCGAGCTGGTAGAGTCAATTCGCCTCGAAAATGTATCTCGGCCATTATGGCTGGTATTTAGCCTGGCGACCGATGTCAGACTGGTAGAAGAATTTTCTGACGCACTGGAGGCTATTAATTTGAACACAAAATACGAGGACATTACACAGTCGCATATAGATCAATGGACTGCCCAAATTTGCGATAAGCCTTCGTAGAGATTGCTTCAGCGCTATGAATACTCGCGGGGTAAATAAAAACCATTCCAGTCAACCACCTGCCCCTCGGTCAATTGCGTCGCGCCTGGTATTTTATCTTTCGATCGTTTTACTCATTGCAAACCTGCTGACTTTTGGCGTGATAAGTTACATCCAATCCGTGACTTCCGATTCCAATCTGGATAAAACATTTGAGCAAATTTCATTGCACCTCACCAGCAGCCTCTCCGTGCCGCTCTGGCAGCTCGATCAATCCGCTATCAGTCATATCTGCGACTCTCTCAAACTTGCGGATTCGATTGCTTCGGTACAGGTCTATGACGACCTAGACAACCAGTTCTGTAACATTGTTAAAAACAGTGCGCAGGACAGAGTCCTTTCCAGGCAGGCTCAGATTTACTATAAAGATCAGGCTGTAGGTCGGGTAGAAATTGCACTGGAACCGCCATACTTCGAGAATCAGTTTCAGACTATGAATCGCGTTGTGGGGATATTCATACTGTTGAATGTCTTTTTAACTATCCTGGTAACCAAGTTCATGATGAAACGCGTAATCCAGGGTCCCATCGACGAATTGAAACAACTCACCCTGCACTATTCGAAGGAGTTACGTATGACCGAAAGCGATGAGCGTCGCCGGTTGACTTACACAGAATTTGCCGATGTCGAACCAGTATTCCGGCAGATGAGACAGGAAATCACCAAAAATACCCAAAACCTGCTTGAAAGTGAACGCGAACAGCAGGCTGCCAAGGATGCAAAATCGATGGCTGAATCGGCCAATCGCGCGAAATCAGAATTTCTCGCCAACATGAGTCATGAAATTCGCACACCAATGAATGCGATACTCGGTATGGCGCAACTCGCGGTCGACACTGATCTAACCCAGAAACAACGCAACTACCTCAAAAATATCCAGCTATCGGCGCAATCATTACTTCGAATTATTAACGACACACTCGATATTTCAAAAATCGAAGCAGGCAGGCTGACGATAGAACTCATGCCATTTTCATTGTCCACTGTACTGACAAATCTGAGCGACATAGTCACTGCCAGCAATAAAAATACCGATGTCAAATTCGAGCTAGATACCCCTTCAGATGTGCCCGATTTACTAGTCGGGGATTCCCTTCGCCTCGGCCAGGTTTTACTCAATTTGAGCGACAATGCAATACGCTTTACCCCGCAGGGAGAAGTGAAAGTCAGGGTCAGGCTTTTGCATAGTAAAAAAGATCGCGTTCATCTCGAATTTGCAGTCACCGATACCGGTATCGGCATAGATAAGCATCAGCAAAAACAGATTTTTGAAAAGTTTACTCAGGCAGACTCATCCACCACCAGGCTCTACGGTGGCACAGGCCTGGGTCTGACCATCTGCAAAAGGCTGGTGAACCTGATGAATGGAAATCTTTCAGTCGAGAGCGAACCTGGTGCGGGTTCTACATTTAGTTTTGACCTGGAATTTAAGATCGATAACAGCGCACCGATGGAACCGGCCGCTTCTACTTCGTCTTCGTTAGGCAAAGATGAAAATCTCAACCCATCGCAAAACCCGGACATTGAACATATCAGGAATGCAAAAATACTAGTAGTTGAAGATCACGAAATTAATTACCTGCTGATGGAGGAAATACTCACCAATATGGAGGCTCGGGTATGGATAGCCAAAAATGGCGCAGAAGCACTTAACATGTTGGAGCAGCACGAGTTTGACTGTATCTTAATGGATTGTCAGATGCCGGTAATGGATGGTTACCAGGCTACCCGGTCGATTCGGCAAGATACGCGATATCGTGATATTCCGATAATCGCCATGACAGCCGATGTCCACGAAGACAATCTGGAAAAAACCAGATCGGCTGGCATGAATGCGCTGATTACCAAGCCTATTGATTTCGACCTTGTCTATTCCACAATCTCAAGCTGGCTTGGTCGTTCTAGATAACGTCACCTGTTTTTAGTGATTTATGTTAACGTCGTTACAGCGTAGCCCTTTCGATTTTTAGTAAAACCTGAGTTAGAGAACAATTATCTCGCTCTGACAGGATTCAACTCGATATAGCGCATACAGGTAAGGAGATAGTGGTCTCTATCAATCAGGCTGGATTTGTATCGGCCTTCCCACAATGTGCCCGTCCTTTTGTAGGCAAGATTAATGTATCGGAAATAACGTCTGCCGAGTGCCTGCATACACTGTGGTATGGCGTGTTCTATCATCGGTGTTATCAGCTGGGAAGCGCTACAGGGTTATCAAATTGTGGCCAGTGCAAAACCTGCAGATAGAAGCAGTAGGCATGGGGTCAGGCATGGGGTCAGGACTAGCAATTAGACTACCTAAGTCAA
>CAZYYM010000172.1:0-4710 GCA_964651385.1 uncultured Gammaproteobacteria bacterium
GGTGCTTCGTGTGTGGCGCCTGCGGCCTCCTCACCCCCCCCGGCCCCGGCCAGCCGCCCTGCAACGCCCGGCCGGAGCGCTGCCCCGCGCCGGACCAGGCCCGCGCGGGACGCCCTCGACGGCGGCCCCATCGAGATCGGCTGGCTGCCCGCCGGGCACGGGTCTCCCGACCCGCCCCTCGGCTCACTATAGTTATTCGGCGTTCATTGCATGTTCTTACAACTTGCTGAACCTGCTCAATGGTTTCCGGTAGTAGAACCAGTAACGGCGACTGCCGATAGGCACTGAGGCCATCGCATTCATAGGCCGCCAACGAAGTCGGCTGGTCAATTACCGATTCGTGATCGAGAAACGCTCGAAAGATACCCGCCAGTTTTTGGCGTTTTTCCAATTTTTGATCGGCTGGTTTTGGCATTGCTTTATCTGTGGGAGTTGTCATCGGCCTGTTTTTGGACCTGGTTATAGCCGCTTCAGGGGTCCATTCTAATCCGTGATATTATGCCCCAAAGCCACTTTTTTAATTCACTCTTTAAGCCGATCCAAATCAGGGATTGGCTATTTTATATCGTCTTGCCATTCGCAAAATCGGCTGCTAGTATGCATTGGCCTGACCAATATTGGACTGACCAATTTAACAAAATATGCTGATCATGCCAACAGAAAACCTGTCAATTACCGATGCAATTACCGAAAAGCTGGAAAGCATGATCGCTACAGGCACCTTCAAACCTGGCGACAGCCTTCCGCCTGAACGTCAGCTTGCTCGCGATTTTGCAGTTTCCCGCGCATCGTTAAGACAGGCGCTATCTGTACTTGAATCTCGTGGATTAATCCTCTCCAGACAGGGGGGCGGGAATTATGTCTGCGATGTAGTGAAAAAGAGTTTTTCCGACCCCCTAATCGATCTTATGCGACGTCACCATGAGCTTAAATTTCAAATTATCGAGCTGCGACAAACGCTTGAAAGCTCTGCTGCATACTTTGCCGCCCAACGGTCGACTGAAGAAGACAGAGACAATATGAGTAACCGGCTCAATGAACTACAGGCCATCATACCGAAGCAACAACCCGTCGAAGAGGCTAAAGCCGACCTGGAGTTACATCTAGCCATCGCCGATGCTTCGCATAATGCCCCGTTATCCCTGATGCTACGTAACATATATGCGTTACTGCTCAGCGATATCGAAGAAAATTTGAGTCTGGTACATCAATTCAAAGATCACTCAGCGAAACTCGATACACAGCATCGGGAATTGGTAAAACGCGTCATTACGGGAGATAGTGAAGGTGCTCGACGCATGGTCAATGAACACCTCGAACTGATTAGAAATACTTTTGTGGAAAATGGGTTAATTAGTACGTCAGAAGACGGTGTGGCGACTCAGGGAATTATCTGACAGTCATTTATCGACAGTAGACTTCAACTGCTGAAAGCCCTGCTTGATCTCCTGCGTTAATTCTTTTCGTTTATCATCCGGCGCGAAATAAAAAGTTATAATCCAGATAACCAATATTATTACTGCCAGCCCCTGGAGAAACGACGACACCTTCTCTTTGGTTATAAAGTTATTCAGTTTTTTACGATTAGCCTGGTAGCTTCGCATAAAAAAATCGAGGACCATGAAAAATGGCCCATAGAGAAACTGGAATACTTTTTTAAGCAGTTGCTTCAACTGTGTTGCCGGTTTGTAGCTGTTCAGACCTGAAAACCAATAGATTCAATACCTGCTATGACACATTCCTCGTCTTCACTGGAGACACCCCCGGCAGCTCCGACCGCACCCACAATGTCACCTTCAGTATTCCGAATTAGCATACCACCGGGTAGAGGGACGACCTGACCGGCCGTCATCGCATTCAATGCATTGATAAAACCACGCTGAAGATCGTCCTGATTATAGCGATTGGCTATCAGCCCTGTGTTTGACCCCATACCCAACGCCCCCCAGGCTTTGGCCTGCGCTATTTGAACCCGTAAAAACGATACCCCGTCCTCGCGCTGCAAAGCTTTCAAATGTGCGCCAGTATCGAGTACGGCCACCGCAATAGGGGGCATGTCCTTTTCGCTCGCTGCTTTGAATATTTCGCCGATGAGATTATTCGCCTGCCGTAAGGTTAATTCGGTCAATTTTTTCCCCTGTTATTTTTCAACCGGTAAAGATTTTAAGCTGTCTATAGCAATGACTCACACATCTATTTGCGAATCGCTTGAACAATAGTACTCTGTCTGCATGTACTGTTACTATATCTACCAAACATTGGCATGGATATTAAAATGAGCAATAAACCAGTTTTGTTGGTAACGCGCAAATTACCGGAAGCGGTTGAGAACAAGCTCGTACAGAATTTCGAGGTCATTCTTAATCCTGAAGACAAGTTATACGGCACTGATGAAATACTTCAACTTGCCAATAATGTTGATGCGATATTACCTTGTCACACTGAAAAGTTTTCAGCTGAAACAATTGCATTATTGCCGCCCCGGGTAAAAGTCATTGCTAATTTTTCAGTGGGTGTCGACCACGTCGACCTCGAAGCGGCAAAACAAAAACAGATTATCGTCACCAACACACCGGATGTACTCTCCGATGCCACCGCCGAAATCGCCATGTTACTCATTTTAGCGGCTGCGCGCCGGGCGGGTGAAGGCGAGCGCCTGGTGCGAAACCAGCAGTGGAAAGACTGGAGTCCGGCCTTTATGGTTGGCCAGCAAATTAGCGGCAAACGACTCGGCATACTTGGCATGGGTCGGGTTGGCCAGGTTGTGGCCCGCCGTGGACGCGGTTTTGGGATGACAATTCATTATCATAATCGTCATCCGATTGACTCGGAATCTGCGGCAGGTGCTATTTATCACGCCAGTATTGAAGCACTACTATCGGAGATTGATATATTATCGATTCACTGTCCATCTTCCAAGCAAACCCAAGGTTTGTTAAATAGCCAACGAATCGCGATTTTGCCTGACAATGCAATTGTTGTGAATACATCCAGGGGAGGAGTCATTGATGACGATGCACTTATCAAAGCACTCAAATCGGGTGGTATCGCTGCAGCCGGCCTCGACGTTTATAACGGCGAGCCCGACAATATCCATCCTGGCTACAGGCAACTGGATAATGTTTTCTTACTACCACACATTGGCAGCGCTACACATGAAACAAGAATAGCCATGGGATATCGAGCCATCGATAATCTGATCGCTATATTTAATGGGCAAAATCCCCGCGATAGAGTCGCATAGCCTCGACATAAACCCGGATAACATTGCTAGTACCAATATTGGTCAGTCCAATATATACTACCGCTCTAACAATAACTGGGAATACAATATACCTCCAGATATTGCCAGCCTTTTCCGAACCTAAAGAAAAATCTTGTGGCATAAAAGGCAAATAGTAAAAAATTCAGAATGTTTGTAAAAGTCACAAAATTGACTCAATCAAGAGGAGAATAAGCATGACCGAAGTAACTCATTCACGACGTAAATTTCTAACAAAAGGCGCCACTGCAATAGCAGGCGGGGCTGCTGTAATGGCCGCTCCTACTATAGCCAAAGCTGCTTCGCCGGTAGTACTTAAAGTGCAGGCAGCCTGGGGCGGTGGTATTTTTCTTGAATTCGCTCAGGATTATGTAAGGCGTGTCAATGAAATGTCCGGTGGCTCACTGAAAATCGACCTGCTCGGTGTTGGTGCGGTTGTAAAGACCGCCGAAATGCAGACAGCGGTGCACAAAGGTGTATTAGACGGTGCGCATCTGGTAACCGCCTACTGGTATTCAAAAAGCCCAGTTGCATCACTGTTCGGAACAGGTCCCTGTTTCGGCTGGTCAGCCAATGAGCTCATGGGCTGGATTCAGTACGGTGGTGGTAAAGACCTGTACTACGAATTAATGCATGACAAGCTCAGGCTTGATCTGGTTGGTTTTTTCTCCGGCCCGATGCCTGCTCAGCCACTGGGCTGGTTTAAGGAACACATCACCAGTAGTAGCCAGATGAAGGGTCTGAAATATCGGACTGTTGGCCTTGCTGCCGACGTGTTACAGGAAATGGGCATGTCCGTTGTGCAATTACCCGGCGGTGAAATTCAACCAGCGATGAAGAGTGGCCTGATCGACGCAGCGGAATTTAATAATCCGACCTCGGACAAAGACTTCGGCATGCAGGATGTATCCAAGCATTACCATCTCGCCAGCTTTCACCAGTCGCAGGAGTGTTTCGAAATTATTTTCAATAAAACACGTTTTGACAAACTCGCCAAGGAGCATCAGGCGATTCTCGAATATGCTTCCGAAGCGGCATCAGCCGATATGGCCTGGAAGGCGATGGAGCGCTACTCCAAAGATCTCGTCGAGCTGAAAGAAAAATACGGTGTCAATGTTTACCGTACGCCTGACAGTGTTATGGATGATCAGCTTAAAGCATGGGATATCGTGGTTAAGCGTTTTAATAAATCGGATCCTTTCTTTAAGAAGGTCGTCGAGTCCCAGATGGCCTGGGCCAAGCGTCACGGTTCTTATGCATTGAATAATTCGCCAAACTATAAAGGTGCCTTCGAGCATTATTTCGGTAAGCTGTAAGCAATAAACTGTTGTACTAACCCGCGGGGCGGGATTTTCTATACCGCCCCCGCCTATATTCGTCAACATCCATTTTAGACTCACCCAGGTACCGCGCCCCGACCCCTATGCTTCATTTCTTTAGAAGGCGAA
>CAZYYM010000173.1:0-4660 GCA_964651385.1 uncultured Gammaproteobacteria bacterium
AGTGATCTAATCGAAAAAGTAGTTAGATCCACCTAAAGCCAATATACTGGTGGTTATTCCAGATAAAAGGAAGCAAACGTGGCAACAGCAGATATCGGTTTAATTGGTCTGGCCGTAATGGGTCAGAATCTCGTCATGAATATGAATGATCATGGCTTTACTGTCTCGGTTTATAATCGCACGGCAGCCAGGGTCGACGATTTTCTTAGTGGCGCCGCAAAGGGTAGTCAGGTCATCGGCCATCACGCGCTGGAACCATTTATAGCGTCACTAAAATCTCCGCGCAAAGTAATGTTGATGGTTAAGGCTGGCGAGGTGGTCGATCGGTTGATCGATCAGATACTGCCATTGTTGGATAAAGGCGACATAATCATCGATGGCGGTAATTCGCTGTTTACCGATTCGGTGCGCCGCGCCAGATCACTCGATCAGCAGGGTATCTGGTTTATTGGCAGCGGCGTTTCCGGTGGTGAAGAAGGCGCGCGCCATGGGCCCTCGATCATGCCCGGTGGAAATTCGAAGGCCTGGCCGCATGTGAAAGAAATATTCCAGGCCATTGCGGCAAAAGTGGATGGCGACGCCTGCTGTCAGTGGGTCGGCGAAGAAGGCTCCGGGCATTATGTCAAAATGGTGCATAACGGTATCGAATACGGTGATATGCAATTAATCTGCGAGGCTTATCACCTGATGGGCGAAGGCCTCGGTATCGATGCCGATGCTATGCAGGCTGTCTTCTCAGAATGGAATAGGGGTGTACTGGATTCCTACCTAATCGAAATTACGGCTAACATATTCTCCGTGAAAGATGAAGATGGCGCGCCGCTGCTGGAGAAAATACTCGATACCGCGGGGCAAAAAGGTACCGGCAAATGGACCGGCATCAATGCACTCGAACTGGGTATCCCGCTGACCCTGATCGGCGAAGCCGTGTTTGCACGTTGCCTGTCCGCGATTAAAGACGAACGACTGCAGGCTGAAACTGTTCTCGGAGGCACCCCTGCTGAATGGGATGGTGACCGCAATCAGGTCATTAGTGACCTGCATGATGCCCTCTACGCCTCCAAGATTATTTCCTACGCGCAGGGTTTCATGTTGATGCGAGAGGCCGCGAAAGAATACGGCTGGACACTTGACTATGGTGCGATTGCCCTCATGTGGCGCGGCGGTTGTATAATCCGTAGTGCCTTCCTGCAAAACATTAAACAGGCCTATGACAATAACCCGCAGTTAGAGAACCTGCTACTCGATGAATTTTTCCACAGCGCCATCAAAAAGGCCGAGCCCGGTTGGCGTAAAACCGTACAGCTCGCGATACAGCTGGGCATACCGGTGCCGACTTTCAGTGCAGCGCTTTGCTTTTATGATGGCTACCGCCGGGGCAGATTGCCGGCAAACCTGTTACAGGCACAACGCGATTACTTCGGCGCGCATACTTATGAGCGCATCGATAAACCGCGCGGTGAATTCTTTCACACCAACTGGACGGGAAGCGGCGGTGACGTCTCATCTTCGCGTTATGATGTGTAATGAGTGACCACTGCACCTATGTCATCTTCGGCGCAACGGGCAATCTGTCGCGCCTCAAACTCATGCCGGCGCTGTATCATCTCGAATGCGCCGATAAACTCAGCGGCGACACCCGTATACTGTTTATCGGGCGACGGGACTGGACGCGGGAATATTGCCTCGAGCAAATCTATGAGTGGGTTGAGGTCAAGGCACGTGGCGGTATCGATAAAAACATATTCAACCAGTTTGCCGCCAGAATTACTTATTTCAGGGGCGATTTAACCGATGCCGATATGTATCTCCAGCTGCAGAATGAGCTCGGCTCCGATGGCGGCTACCCGCGCAATGTTATTTACTATATGTCAATTCGACCCGCCGAATTTGGCATGGTGGTGGAAAACCTCAGCCAGGCGGATTTAATGGACGAAACCCAGGGCTGGAAGCGTGTTGTTGTCGAGAAACCCTTTGGCTATAACCTGGAAAGCGCCAAGGCACTGCATCATCGTTTATCGCGCTACCTCACCGAACACCAGATCTACCGCATCGATCACTATCTCGGTAAGGGGACAGTGCAAAATGTGCTCGTGTTTCGATTCGCCAATGTGATGATGGAGCCACTATGGAATCGAAACTATATCGACCATATCCAGATCACCCATTCCGAAAGTTTCGGGGTCGGTAGTCGCGGTAATTTTTACGATGGCACCGGCGCCATGCGCGATATGATTCAATCGCATCTACTGCAGCTACTAACGCTGGTGACAATGGAACCACCGGTTAATATGGAGGCGGAATCACTGCGTGACGAAAAAGTAAAAGTGCTCAAATCCATCCGCCCGATTCCGCAAAATGCGGTCGACGCGCATAGCTTTCGCGCCCAGTACACGGCTGGCACAGTCGATAATCAGGCGGTGAAAGGCTACCTCGAAGAAGACAATATACCCGCCGACAGTGTCACCGAAACCTATGCCGCGCTTAAAATTTATATTGACAACTGGCGCTGGCGAGGCGTGCCGATTTATCTGCGTACCGGCAAAGGCATGGCATCTGACCAGTCATCTATTTCGATTTGTTTTCGTGAGCCGCCGAAGCAGTTTTTCAGGGATACACAGGTGCAACAAATGCATCGTAACTGGGTGATTCTCGGCATACAGCCCGAAGACAGCCTGCGTATGCAAATGACCGTAAAAGAGCCCGGTCTCGAAATGAAAACGCGCCAGACATCGCTGGATGCCAGCTTCCACAATGTCGGTGAACAGAAAACCGATGCTTACGAAGACTTACTGCTCGACGTTATCGAGGGCGATCGGTCGCTATTTCTGCGATACGACGAAGTCGAATGCCTGTGGTCAGTAGTCGATCCTATCTTACGCACCTGGTCGACCGAACGCGACTATATTCAAACCTACCCTGCCGGCAGCTGGGGACCGAAAGAAAGCAGGCGTATTTTCGATAAGGCCGAACAGCAATGGCGTCATAGCTTTGAGATAAACGATGACAACAGCTGAGCCAAAATGGACACAACTTGACACTGCAGAGCAAGTTGCCGAAGCCGCCTGCCAGCAAATACTGAAACTGGCTGAACTTGCCATTCAGCAAAGAGGTATATTTCGAATCGTACTCGCCGGCGGCAGTACACCACAGATGAGCTACGAGCTACTAAGCCAGCAGGCCGCGGACTGGTCGAAATGGGCATTCTATTTCGGTGATGAGCGATGTCTCCCGCAAGGACATGCAGACCTGAACTACGTGATGGCAAAGCAGAGTCTGCTAGACCGGGTTCCTGTCAATTCGGGCCAGGTCTACCCTATTCACAGCCAGCACAGCGCCGAACAGGGCGCCGAACAATATATTGACTGCATTCAAAAAGCGGTGCCATTCGATATAACATTACTCGGCATGGGTGAAGACGGACACACCGCCAGCATTTTTCCCGGGCATAACTGGCAGAATAAACCCGTTGTATATGCCGTGCACGATGCACCTAAACCGCCCGGAGATCGCATTACGCTCAGCATAGAAGCTTTGGGGAATACGCGAAAATTACTGGTTTTGATTACCGGTGAAAACAAAGCTAATGCTGTTTCAAAATGGCAACAGGGGTCATCACTGCCGGTTAATTCGATACAGCCACGGGCGGACAGTGAGATATTAATCGATCAAAATGCTAGTGCTGGACTTAGGGATTGAGATAGATCGAAGCCCTGCCTCTGTTTATCAAACCTAAGGAATTCGGTGGGGTGAGTAATCATATTAATCCTGCCCCGTACTTTGATTTATTGCAATATGCAGGGGTAGTTCAAAGGCAGCTTCCCCAACGCGGGTGAAAAATAGACCAGGAGGTAATGGACCTTTTGTTAAGTCTAGAATTGACCTCTATATCTTTCTGTGGCGTTGATTAAAAGACATATCACTTCAAATTGCAAAGATACCAGACTAATAACCATTTCTACCCCCATTTCAGAATGGCTTCCGATGGCCTCGCCTGGATTGCAGTATTTTTCCTCTATTTGAGCAGTGTGTTGCCGTTGGATTAGTGGGCTTGTTCGTAGCCGTAGGAGTGATTCAACTCGGCATTGTTGCTGTGATGTCGTATTTTTTACACAGTATTGTGCTATTGCTGATTTGCCTGAGAAATTTCCTGATGTCACTGGTGCACGCGCCAGTCAACGCCGCTATAGCGCCGCGAATCAGCAGTGCGCAACGTGCGACTTATCTGTCGCTGCAGGGTTTGTCGGAGCGCATTGTTTTCGCCGTTTTTCTATTATTATTGTCGACCGGGCTGGAACCGAATCAAGCCATCGGCGAGGCAATTCTGGCAGACATCCAGACAACCACCTTAATTGCCGGATTACTGGTTGGCGGGCTACTGCTTCTACCATGCAAAAGAATCTCGAGACTATTGCAATAAAGAATTGATGGGGGACTGTTAAAATCTTTGCGTTTGACGCCTTTGGTCCCGTCTACTCCAGACCTTGGTTATAATAAATTTTCTCGCACCGTCATAAGGTGATTCCGCATCGCCTGATAAGCGCCTTCGCGGTCACGTTCGCTAATCGAGGCCACAATGCAATCGTGCTGTGTGAAACTATGGTGATCGGCGGGCGGCTTATCGGTTTTATTGCGTAATCGACCCCAGACAACGGCTCGG
>CAZYYM010000174.1:0-4616 GCA_964651385.1 uncultured Gammaproteobacteria bacterium
TTAAGGCAATCTGAAATTTGATCGCGAACGCATTCACTCGGCCAAAGCGCAAAAAATAATCGAATATAGTTTGATTCCCGCATTGATCACAACGGCATATCGGGCACCCAGATATAGCCATCATCGTCGATAACATGCGCTTCGCGTAAGCCGTGGTCAGGCTGATCGCGTGGACCATCAAGCAGTTTGAATCCATATTCTGCTGCGCGTTTTGCAACCCTGTCGGGATCACAGCCATGCAACCTCAATTCGACACCGGCCCCACGCCTTGGAGACGACCGGGTATCAATTAAGAGCGTATGTTTGTCATAGGTATGGTCCGCATGCACCATCCAGCTACTGTTAAAACCCTGGATGATGAGCAAATCAGCGTCTTCATGTAATATCTCACCCCCGAGCACATCGCGTTGAAATACCAGGGATCTCGACAGATTCTGGCTGAGGATATTAACGGTGAACCCCGATAGTGATTGCCCATAATCTAGCGCATCAATAAATGGCACTTTGATGCTTTTTTTCATTATCACCGACTTCCTTGGAAAAATTTAAACAACCCAGTCAATATTGAGATACATCCCAGGGAGCCAACACGGCATATTCGGTCAAATATTAGTTTTCCTACAATTGCTACGGTATCATAGCGCTGACGTTTTTGCAGGCTCAGTTCCGCAAATATACCAATAAACGATAAAACTGCCGCAGCGTATTTTTACTTTCTGAGGGGATGTAATCATGAAGTACTTTTCGTATTTCCAATCGGACTTTACCTTATCCGCCGGTCAATCAGGGTGTAGCTATTGACCATGGACCATAGCGCCGCCAAAATTGATTCGATAGAAAATACCGACGGAAATCCCCACTATCTAAAAAACCGATCTATTCTGGTTCTGGATGATGAACCCGGCATTCGAAACTTTCTGGTTAAAGGTCTAGGGAAATACCTCGGGCTAATCGAGTCTGCTGACTGTTTTGAAACCGCCGAGGCACTGCGCCAACGCTGCCACTTCGATCTAATCATAGCCGACATCAAGCTGCCGGGTGGGTCTGGTGTCGACTGGGTTAAAAGCTTGCGCGAATCGGGCTGTACCACCTCGGTGATTTTCATTACCGCACATGCGCATTTGAATATCGCCATTGAGGCCATTCGTGCCGGTGCGGCGGATTTTATTATTAAGCCGTTTAGAATGGATCAAATTTTAACCGCAATTGATCGCTGTATCGAAAGACAGGATATTAAACGCGAAAATTTCGTCCTGCGTCGTCAGGTCGATAAAATATTTAACGCCTCCGGTATGATCGGAGCCAGCGAAGTAATGACCAATCTTTGCGCCGTAATAAAACGTGTTGCACCGATGCCATCAACTATTTTACTCGAAGGCGAATCCGGCACTGGCAAGGAACTCGCAGCACGAAGCATTCATGATCTCAGCGAACGTTCGGGTATTTTTGTACCGGTTAACTGCAGCGCAATGACCGCGGACCTGCTTGAAAGCGAGTTATTCGGTCACGTCAAAGGCGCATTCACCAGTGCGCATCAAGCCCGTGAGGGACTATTCAGTCACGCCCATGGCGGTACACTTTTTCTAGACGAAATTGGCGAAATGCCGCTGGCCATGCAGGCACATTTGCTGCGCGTACTGGAAGAAAAAAATATTCGCCCGGTGGGTTCGAATCAGGAAATTCCAGTCGACGTACGGATTATAGCTGCTACTAACCGAAAACTAGAAAAGCAGGTGGACGAAGGTGCATTCAGGGAAGATTTATTTTTTCGGCTGAATGTTCTCAATCTACAGATTCCACCATTGCGCGAGCGCCTGGACGATATGGCTTTATTGTCGCAGCATTTTATCGCCGTTATTGCCGCCAGTCTGGGAATCAGGCCAACGGTCATTAGTGAGTACGAACTAAACCTGCTATCGGAATACAAATGGCCGGGTAATATTCGAGAACTCAAAAATGTTATCGAGCGTAGTTTGTTGCTGAATATGCCGCCAAGCAGCTGTATCACTGGTGCGGCCCAAAGTGTTGCTAAACATGTATCGACCTGTCAAAGTCTGGAGCTGGCCGAAATCGAAAAACAGCATATTTTGAAAATTCTTGCCATGGAAAATGGTAATAAATCTGCCGCAGCAAGATTATTAGGCGTTTCCAGAAAGACGCTGGAACGTAAAGTCGCGATCTGGGAAGACCACCGCCAGTAATCGATCATGTTGGCGCTTAGCGATATCACCGACAAAATCAGGAACACGGTTCGATACAAATTACTGGTATTGGTGCTATTCCCAATCATGCTGGTCATGCCGATTACACTGGTGCTGGCGATTTACTGGGGCGCCAATTTCAGCTACGAACAACTGTATATCAAAGTCAATACCGACCTCTCCGTATCGCACGATGTTTTCGAACGCATCAAGCGCGACTATCTGAATTCACTGGGCAAAACTGCGGAGTCCTATAATTTTCGGTCCCAGTTATTTTCCAGCGATTCGAGTCAAATTCCCCAGCAATTAGAACAACTCAAACAGGAAAACTCGCTTTCATATATTCATCTGCTTGATAAAGCCGGATATATTCAATCCGAGGATTCCCCTGCTATCAAACAAAGAAGCAGGCAATCCAGCGCCCTCGATCTCGCACTCGGCGGCACCCCCTCTGCCGGCATCGAAATATTCAACGCCAGCGAACTCGCAAAGGAAAAACTGCTGGACGAGGTACACATGCCGCTTATTGACACACCTCGAGCCCGACCGACTGATCGAAAAATAGAAGATCGCGGTATGATGATTCGCGCGCTATATCCGGTTGTTAACCAGACCGGTGAAGTGCTCGCAATACTCGATGCCGGCGTCCTATTGAATGGCAATTTCACTTTTGTCGATGTCATTCGCGACCTGGTTTACGGCCCCGGCAGTTTGATCGAGGGGAGCATCGGTACGGTCACCGTGTTCCTGGAGGATGTCCGCATTACCACCAACGTACCGATCCGGCCGGGTGAGCGAGCGCTCGGCACCCGTGTGTCCAACGAGGTACGCTCGAATGTACTCGATCAGGGTAACACCTGGATCGCCCGCGCATTTGTCGTCAACGACTGGTATATCTCTTCCTACGAACCCATCATCGATATCGATGGAAACCGGGTCGGCATGTTATACGCGGGTTTTCTCGAGGCGCCCTTTCGCCAGTCTTTGATCAATGCGCTCATTGTATTAATATTATTATTTTTCGTGCTCATGGGATTGACCGGCCTGGTGGCAGTAAAAGGCGCAAAATCGATATTCAAACCGATCGAATTAATGAGCTCCGTGGTACAGGCAACCCGGCGGGGACAGGAGAAGCGCATAGGAGAAATCGAATCGAAGGACGAAATCGGTTCACTTGCGAATGAATTCGACGTCATGCTCGACCTGCTCAAT
Source organism: uncultured Gammaproteobacteria bacterium (assembly GCA_964651385.1). GTDB lineage: Bacteria > Pseudomonadota > Gammaproteobacteria. The sequence continues at coordinate 3,414 of CAZYYM010000174.1, forward strand.
GACCGTAAGTTATTACTACAGAAATGGGCCGACGAACTCGAAGAAAAAGTCGATGAAAGAACCGCCGAACTCAAGCACAAGAACAATGAATTAATGAATACCATTACGGTTTTACGCAAGACTCGCCAAAAGCTGGTCGTCGCGGAGAAACTCGCGGCGCTGGGCGAACTCACGGCAGGCGTCGCGCATGAAATCAACAATCCAACAGCGGTCATGCTTGGTAACCTGGATGTCATCATAGCCGAACTCGGTCAAAACCTGGAACCGGTTCAGGATGAAATAGACCTGGTCGTCGATCAGATTTACCGGATTAAAGACATTACCAATAACCTGCTGCAATACGCCCGTCCCGATACTTATGCCGGGTACATGGCCGACACAGATATCAATCACATTATCGAAGAAACACTTAAACTGGTATATCACTTCCGGGCCAGTATCGAATACCGCTTCGATATGAATCTCAAGTCGAGTTTACTGGTAAATATCAATCCACAGGAACTCCAGCAGGTACTAATCAACCTGCTCAGCAACGCCATTCAGGCCCTGCCCGAACATAACGGTATCGTCTCGATAACTACTCAGAATATTAATGACAATTCGATGGAAATTATCATCGAAGACAATGGTCATGGTATGGACCAGGACATGGTCAGCAAGGTTTTCAATCCCTTTTACACGACCAAGGATCAAGGCGAAGGCACGGGCCTGGGCCTGTCGATCAGCTACGGGCTGATACGACGTTATGGCGGTAATATCGAAGTAACTTCGGAAGTTGGAAATGGCACTCGATTTGTTGTTACACTAAATTGTGAACCGGTAATCATAGAAGACGAAAAAATGATCCAGGAGCAGCTTGAGGAAATTGAGTCGGAGGCGGTTGAGGCTTAGAGCGACTGGATTTTTTCGGTCAAGGTAGCGCTAACCTATAGACTGTGGAGCATTCAGCGATTTATATGCCCCGTTTGGACACGGTGGCTATATCATCCGCTATCGTATCAAACAACAGAGCATTATCATCGTTCGAGTTTGGCATAGTTGAGAAAAACGAATCTACCCAGGCCTGTTATCAAGGAGTCTGACTCGAATGGCACTTACTTAAGCTTTTTAGGGTGACCATTTTCGATAACCTCGAGGCGGGCTTGATACCTGGGTTTAGTGAGTAAAGGATACGGTTTTGGTCTTCGTTTGACTGCCCGGGGT
>CAZYYM010000175.1:0-4609 GCA_964651385.1 uncultured Gammaproteobacteria bacterium
CGCATAAGATTTGTACTGGATCATCTTTTCATAATTTTGCAGTGAAAACTCCCCGTCTGAACCGACAAAAGATAGATAAAATAACCAGCCGACCGGAATGACGATGATTGCGACTATTGCGAGTAATGCAGGCGACGCCAGACTGAGTAACAGGCGTTGTTCACGAATGCCCTGCGTTCGCAGCAACCGTTCGTTGAGGCCTTCGGTTGTATTGCCGGCCGACAAACTCACGAGTTATTATCCTGCGGGATGATAATGACATCGCGCCGATTCAGGCCCAGAAAAATTTGCTCTCCGACTTGATGAACGTTTTGTGATGAAGACGAATCGGTGCTGAAACGAAAGGTGAGATTATACCTGTCGTTAATCGACATCAATGCGAAAGCGGTTTCACCCTGAAACACGAAATCACTCACCTTGCCGGAAAATATGATTGCCTGATCTGAATCTGTAGCGTCTGCCTCAGCGATGAACAGGCGTTCCGGGCGTATAACCAGCGACCATGCGCTATTTGAATCTACTTCAAAATCGGTTTCAATCAGATGATTTTCGAATTTAAGCCTGCCGAAACTTTCTCGGGTCAAGGGTAGTATGGTTGATTCACCGATGAAATCGGCAACAAACGAATTAGCAGGCTGATTATAAATGGCCTGCGGAGTGCCAATCTGAGTTAGCTTGCCATGATTGATTATGGCGATGCGATCGGACATGGTTAAGGCTTCGCGCTGATCGTGGGTCACATAGACGGTTGTTACACCGAGCTGTTGATGCAGGTGTTTTAATTCAATTTGCATTTGCTCGCGCAATTTTTTATCCAGTGCGGACAGAGGTTCATCCATCAACAGGATGCGGGGGCGAAACACAAAAGCGCGCGCCAGCGCGACGCGTTGGCGTTGGCCTCCGGAAAGCTGGTCGATATCACGGTTTCCCATCCCATCCAGCTGCACAGTAGCCAGGGCTGCTTCAGCCCGCTCGACGCGCTCAGCTTGACCAACGCCTCGAAGTTTGAGCGGGAAGGCGATATTTTCGGCAACCGTCATATGCGGAAATAGCGCATAGCTTTGAAATACCATGCCGACATTGCGTTTGTGCGGTGGTGTCAGGATGACTTCTGTGTCACCAAACCGAATACTGCCCGCATCGGGCCGGTTAAAACCCGCAATGGCCATTAGTAAAGTTGTTTTTCCCGAACCGGAGGGGCCGAGCAGAGTGAGAAATTCGCCACTCTTTACCTCCAGGTTAACCGAATTTAACGCGAAGAGATCTCCATATCTTTTGGTTAAGCCCTGGATGTGAATCGGCAAAGCCGTCGATGAGTCGGTTGCTGAAATCACGAACTGATTAGCCAAAGATTGAACCTCTATTGGTTTAACGGCCGAGCGGCTGCAGACCGCCCGGCAATCGGAGAAAATAGATGTGCGATTACTCGCTCATCAGTTCCATGTACATCTCAAGCGCTTCGGTTCTGTGTTTTGCATACCAGTCAAGGTTCACCGGTAGCATCATGGGGACATTCTTGGGATGTGAAGGCAAGGACTCGATGAGTTCTTTCGAAGCAGTAGTTAAATCGTAAGCTTTTTTATTGGTGGGACCGTAAGTGATATGGAAAGGCAGGTTGGCCTGATATTCAGGCTTGGAAATTTCCGCCAGGAATTTCATTGCTGTGGTCTTGTTCGGCGCACCTTTAGGCATCGCCATGCAGTCAAAATCGTACATCGCCTGGTTAAAGGTATAACCGACCCTGGCGCCGTCTTTTTTAGCATTATCGAATCGACCGTTCCAACCAGTGCTCATATCCACCTCAGCATCCTTCATGAGTTGGGCCTGCTGCGCACCCGAACCCCAGAATACAGCGATATGCGGTTTTAACTCACGAATTTTTTCGATTGCGCGCTTTATACCGGCTTTGGTAGAAAGCACCTCGTATACCTTATTTGCTGGAACCCCATCAGCCATCAGAGCTGGCTCGAGTGCCCCATCGACATTGTTCGCACGATAGGCACGGGTACCCGGGAATTTTTTCACATCCCAGAAATCCGCCCACGATTTTGGCGCGCCAGCACTGCCCGGCATGCCATATTTATCTGTATTCCAGGCCATGACCGTAGCAAACACATCGGTCCCGACGCAGTAATCGGTATACATACCCGGAATGAAATCTGAAACATCGACGACACTGTAATCAATCTTTTCCAGACAGCCTTTGGCGGCGGCAGAAGCGGAACCGCCCGAACCAGTAACAACCAGATCCCAACTGACCGAGCCGGATTCAACTTGCAGGCAGGTTTTTGACATACTGGCGCCCGATTCCCGGTTGATCGCGATCCCGGAATTTTTAGAGGCATCATTAAACAGTGCCGCATCCTGTGCTTTGCCATAGCTACCGCCCCAGGAGACAACGGTGACTGGATCGGCTGCGGATAGCGTACCGGTGGTAAAGGTTAAGGACGCAGCTACGCCAGCTGCCAGCAATATTGAACGGGTACTTCTTGTCGCTTTTTCTAAATGTGACATGGTTAGTCCTCCTTTGGTTTACTTTTTGTATTGTTCACTCTAATTCACTCATTTGATAATTCGATTTTTCCAGCCAGGATGAACATACTTCGATACCCCATCCGGGACCTTCAGGAATTTGTACTTTACCGTCTCTGGCGACAGGCAATTTTTCATAAACGCCATATTGCCAGGGGTAATAGTCGGCCTCCTCAATCGAAAACTCGACATATGATCCGGCATTCTCTATCGCGCCCATCAGATGCAGCGTGAATATCGTTACCAAGGACAGGTTTGCCGAATGCGGTGTGATAATTTTCCCGGAATCGGCTGCCATTTTAATCACCCGTAAACAGCGTTCTATACCGCCTATGTAACAAATGTCTGGCTGGTATATGTCGACTATATTATTGTCTATCATGTAACGCCATAATGCCAGATTGTTATCCTGTTCACCTCCGGTGACATCGATGTCTAGTGCATCGGTGACCTGCTTGGTCGACTCGTATTCCCAGTAAGGGCAAGGTTCTTCAAAGTGACAAATTCCCTGGTCTTCCAGCAGCTTGCCCAGTTCAATCGCGGTTTCCGGTCGGTAGCAACTATTACCGTCAACTAATAAATCCACTTCGTCACCGAGTGTTTTGCGCACGCTTCTTACGATTTCTTCGCTGCGTCCCGGCCATTGATCCTGATCATGGCCGCATTCGGCGCCGACCCGAAATTTGAATGCATCATAGCCATGCTCGTCTCTCAATCGACTGAATCGGGTGGCTTCGTCCGCTGGCGTAATATCTCGGCGCATGCTGGAAGCATAAACCCGAATCGGTCGCGGGCTGCCACCGAGTAATTCGCAAACCGATTTTTGTTCGAGCTTTCCATGTAAGTCCCATAATGCAGTATCGACACCACAGACAGCGCGGCAGAGATACGAACCTGGAAATTTATGTTCTTTTTCGAAGACATAATCAAACAGAAGGCCCAGTTGCGACAAGTCTGAAACATCGCGTCCAAGCACCCAGGGTGTTATCTGGCGGTGCAAGATAGTGGCCGTAATATCGGCATGATAAGTGGAAACCTGGCCCCAGCCCTGGTGGCCGGTATCTGTAGTGACACGCACCAGCCCAATATCGGTATTAGAAAAAGACTCGACTCTTTTAATTTTCATTGTAGATTAGCGCTGGCTCCTGTCGATTTAATAAACGGTATGTAATCAGATAAATCTCGTTCGAAGTGATTATAAGTGCTTTATAGGTAATAAATCTTCATTACGAATTTCTGGCCTTGCCCATAGTCAATACTGTAACCGCCCGAACAAACTGGAGCAATCACTCATTACCCATTGACGATAGCCCGCCGATTGCTGCAGTCGTTCATACCACGAATTGACTCGACCGGGCAATTTTACGCCCAGATCGATACTAATCAGCCGATATAGAAAAACACCGGTGGTGATATCAGCCAGTGACAGCCGGTCATTGTACAGAAACTTTTCCCCGCCGAGCTGACCGTCAATTCTTTCAAGACAATAGCGACAATCCTGCAGGCTCTTAGCAATGGCTTTCATATCTCGCTGTGGTTCGGGGGTTCGGTAGTAACCCCAAAATACACCAACAAATGCCGGTTCGAATCGAGTTTGCGCCCAATCCATCCAACGTTCAACGAGGGAGGCTTGATAGGGGTCTTGCTGGTGCCATTGGGGTCCACCATACATACTCGCTAGATATCGCAGAATCGTATTCGATTCCCAAATAATTCTGCCGTCATCGACCAATACCGGAACTTTGCGCATTGGGTTTAGTTGGCCAAACTCTTTACTTCCTGTATCAGCTGGTTTGCTGCCGAGCTCGATGTGTTGATATTTACATCCGAGCAACTCGAGGAGCCATAGTATCTTCTGCACATTGTACGAAGTATGTCTGCCATACACGGTAATTGGCATTCGATATCCTATTTTTGGCAGTTTGATGATATTCGATGTTGCCTGACATTGGGCAACCTGTAAAGCCGGTGATATTTTTTCCTGTTTCCCCCGAGATAACCAATAATGCGCCATCAAGACTTGTGTTTCTTTGCTATGCTAAGCTGTAGTAAAAGTCAGGCTGATCAATAGGAAATC
>CAZYYM010000176.1:0-4597 GCA_964651385.1 uncultured Gammaproteobacteria bacterium
TTGCGATCCGCGAAGGCGGCCGTACCGTTGGTGCCGGCGTCGTCTCTAAAATTATCGAGTAAATACTTGTTGAGTAAATAAGCATGGCAACTAATCAAAATATCCGTATTCGCCTAAAGGCATTCGACCATCGTCTTATCGATCGGTCTGCGGCTGAAATTGTGGAAACAGCGAAACGTACGGGAGCACGTGTCAAGGGACCGATTCCCTTGCCGACCCGAAAAGAGCGTTTCACTATCCTGATTTCACCACACGTGAATAAGGATGCGCGTGATCAATATGAGATCAGAACACACAAGCGTCTGATGGATATTGTTGATCCAACTGACAAGACAGTGGACGCATTGATGAAGCTTGATCTTGCTGCTGGCGTAGACGTGCAAATTAAGCTTAACTAATCAGTTTTATTCTGTTATAGTGCGCGCCCTCGCGGCCTGATACGGGTTTTCTGTATCAGGCCGCTTGTTCGAAAGCAGCGTGGTATCGGGGTATTTATTAACAGGCTGCTTGTGCTGTGAAAGGATACACAGTCGGTTTAAAAGGCAAACAAGTCTTTGAAAACCAAAGAATTTCATAGAATTCCTATGTTTTTCGTCATTTGAAAATTCGGGGACGAATTAATCAAATGCAACAGCTATATATTTTAATTTTGAGGTTTAACTAATGTCTCTCGGTTTGGTAGGACGTAAAGTCGGTATGACCCGGGTTTTTTCCGATGATGGTGTATCGACACCTGTAACAGTCATCGAAGTCGAACCCAACCGCGTTTCGCAGATTAAAACCGTGGAAATTGACGGTTATACCGCAGTGCAGGTTGTAACTGGGAACCGTCGTGCAAATCGCGTCACTAAACCAATGGTTGGTCACTATCGAAAAGCAGGTATCGAGGCTGGCCGGGGCGCCTGGGAATTTCGTGTTGATTCGGTAAATGATATCGAGTTGGGCAGTGAATTTAAGGTTGACCTGTTTGAACCGGGACAAATTGTTGACGTTTCCGGTGTCAGTAAAGGTAAGGGATTCCAGGGCGGTGTAAAACGGCATAATTTTAGAATGCAGGACGCGACACATGGTAATTCTATCTCGCACCGCTCAAATGGTTCTATTGGCCAGAATCAGACGCCGGGACGGGTTTTTAAAGGTAAGAAGATGTCGGGTCACATGGGTGCAGCAAATTGCAGTACGCAGAACCTCGAAATTGTACGTATCGATGCCGAGCGCAATCTGGTTTTGATCAAAGGTGCTGTACCGGGTTCGAAGAGTGGTGACGTTATTATTCGTCCAGCGGTCAAGCAATAGGACCTGAGAGAAATAGGGTAGAGTAGAAATGGAACTAGCAATTCATAATACAACGAAAAAGGTCTCGGTATCCGACGATGCTTTTAGCGCCAGTTTTAATGAATCATTGATTCACCAGCTTGTAGTCTCTTATATGAGTGGTGCGCGTGCGGGAACTCGAGCGCAGAAAAGTCGTTCGGCCGTAAGCGGTGGTGGCGCCAAACCCTGGCGTCAGAAAGGCACTGGCCGTGCTCGTGCCGGAACCATTCGTAGCCCGTTATGGCGTTCCGGCGGTGTGACTTTTGCATCGAGCCCACAGGATCACAGCAAAAAATTAAACAAAAAAATGTATCGCATCGGCATGCGTAGTCTGGTTTCGGAGCTTGTTCGCCGAGAGCGCCTGATTCTGATTGAAGATCTGGGTGTAACCGAAGCGAAAACCAAAGTTATGAAAGCCAAACTCGATGAGTTAGGGGTACAGGATGCACTAATTTTGACCGATGGTCTCGATTCAAATGTTTATCTGGCCGCTCGTAATATTCCACAAATACAGGTCATGGATATAGCTATCGTCGATCCGGTTAGTCTGGTCAGACAGGCGTATGTCGTAATTGATCAGGCAGCATTGAAAAAGCTTGAGGAGCGTTTGTCATGAATGACGAGAGAATTTTTCAGATATTGCTCTCTCCGCACATCTCCGAGAAAACAACTTTGCTGGGTGATTTCGCTAATCAGGCGGTATTTAAAGTTGCTACAACAGCTAAGAAAGGTGAAATCAAAACCGCAGTCGAGCAATTGTTTAACGTTAAAGTCGCCAATGTTCGTACGGTCAGTGTGAACGGAAAAAGCAAACGCATGGGCATGCGTCACGGCCGTCGCAAGGACTGGAAAAAGGCGTATGTTTCACTCGAACAGGGTCATGAAATTGATCTTGCATCCATAGGCGCGTAAATAATGGCACTGATTAAAGCAAAACCTACCTCACCGGGTCGTCGCTTCGTCGTTTCGGTTAAAACCACCGGGTTGTATAAAGGTAAGCCATTTGCCGGATTGCTCGGAAAGAAATCTAAGTCTGGTGGTCGTAACAATGCGGGTCGTATTACGACACGTCACGTCGGTGGAGGTCATAAACAACGCTACCGCGTTGTTGATTTTAAGCGCAATAAAGACGGTATAGATTCGGTTGTAGAACGTATTGAATATGATCCGAACCGTAGTGCGCATATTGCTCTATTGAAATATGCTGACGGTGAACGCCGCTACATTATAGCACCCAAAGGTATGGCTGAAGGTGCGCTGATTCGTTCCGGTGACGACGCCGGTATTAAAAATGGTAACTGCCTACCATTGCGTAATATTCCGGTTGGATCGGTGGTCCATTGCATCGAACTAAAACCCGGCAAAGGTGCGCAGATCGCGCGTTCAGCCGGTACATCCGCACAGTATGTTGCGCGTGACGGCGCTTACGCAACGATTCGTTTACGTTCGGGTGAAATGCGTAAGGTATTGTCCGAATGTCGCGCTGTAATCGGCGAAGTCGGTAACGGCGAGCATAGCCTGCGTTCACTCGGTAAGGCGGGTGCTTCACGCTGGCGTGGAATTCGTCCGACCGTTCGTGGTGTTGCGATGAACCCGGTCGATCACCCACATGGTGGTGGTGAAGGTCGTACTTCGGGTGGTCGTCATCCCGTATCGCCCTGGGGTACACCGGCGAAAGGTTTTAAAACACGTTCTAATAAGCGCACCGATAAGCTGATCGTGCGTCGTCGGAACAAGAGGTAATTATTTATGCCACGTTCGCTACGTAAAGGTCCGTTTATCGATCAGCATTTGTTCAAGAAAGTGCTTGACGCGGTTGAAACCAATAACAAGCGTCCAATCAAAACCTGGTCGCGTCGTTCGATGGTTGTGCCGGAAATGGTTGGTTTGACCATAGCAATCCATAACGGTCGTCAACATGTGCCAGTATTGATTAATGAAAACATGGTGGGTCACAAGTTGGGGGAGTTTTCTCTGACTCGTACTTATCGGGGTCACATTGTCGATAAGAAAGCGAAGAAAAGGTAAGAGTTATGCAAACCAGTGCAAAACATCGTCACGCGCGCATTTCGGCACAAAAATGCCGGCTGGTCGCTGATCAGGTGAGAGGTATGCCGGTTGAGAAGGCATTGACTTTGTTGAATTTCAGTACCAAGAAAGCGGCCGTACTGGTTCGCAAAGTGCTGGAATCGGCGATCGCTAACGCGGAACACAACGATGGCGCAGATATCGACGAATTGAAAGTATCTTCGATCTTTATCGATCAAGGACCCAGCATGAAGCGTATGCGCGCGCGTGCCAAGGGACGCGGCAACCGAATTTTGAAACGCAGCAGTCACATTACCGTGACTGTCGCGGATAGTTAAAGAGGCACAGATGGGACAAAAAGTACATCCAACGGGTTTCCGTCTCGGTATTGCTACCGACTGGACCTCCAAGTGGTATGCAGATACCGCGCAGTTTGCTGATTTTCTCGACGAAGACCTGAGAATTCGTGAATTTCTGAGAAAGAAACTGGCGCAGGCGGCAGTGAGTCGAATTCAAATTTCGCGTCCTGCCAAGTCCGTCGCGGTGACGATTCACACCGCACGTCCAGGTATTATTATTGGCAAGAAGGGTGAAGATATTGAGAAGCTGCGGGTTGAGGTCGCTTCACTGGTTTCTGCACATATTAATAATGTCAAAATTAATATAGAAGAAATTCGCAAGCCGGAGTTGGACGCGCAACTGGTTGCTGAAGGCATTGCTTCGCAATTGGAACGTCGAGTTATGTTCCGCCGCGCGATGCGTCGCTCGGTTACCAATGCCATGCGTATCGGCGCTGAAGGTATCAAGATTAACGTTTCGGGCCGTTTAAACGGTGCTGAAATTGCACGTAACGAATGGTATCGCGAAGGTCGCGTGCCGCTGCATACCCTACGCGCTGATGTGGATTATGGTTTTGCAGAAGCCCTCACTACCTATGGCATACTAGGTGTCAAAGTATGGATTTATAAGGGTGAAGTGTTTGATCTAGAAAGCAAACACAGCAGTAAACCGGGACAAGCGGCTAAGTAAGAGATAGAGATATGTTACAGCCTAAAAGAACGAAATTCAGAAAGCAGTTTAAGGGTCGTAATCGCGGTCTGGCGACAGCTGGTGGCAAAGTAAGCTTCGGTGAGTACGGCCTCAAAGCGGTTGAACGTGGTCGTATTACCGCTCGTCAGATCGAAGCGGCTCCGCGGGCAATGACCCGACACATCAAACGTGGTGGGACAATATAGACTCATGTATGTCTACCTTT
>CAZYYM010000177.1:0-4568 GCA_964651385.1 uncultured Gammaproteobacteria bacterium
TAATTGTGGGTCGAGCCCGGTCAGGCTGATCACCGGTGCGGTGGCATCGCTGACATTCACCGTAATCGAAAAAACGTCTTCTACCAGGTCCTTTCCATCTGTCACCTGTAATTTAACATTGATAGTATTACCAATTTCACTGGCCGGGGCGGTTCCACTGAGTTCCCCGGTCATAGCATTAAAATTCAACCAACTCGGTAAAGCCGGGACGCTGATATTGCTGTATGTCAAAGTGTCGCTGTCAACATCGGTAGCAGTGAGTGTGTAGCTATAGGTATTACCCTCGATTACGGTATCCAGGGGAGTGCTTGTTATTACCGGGATACGATTCACATCGTTAACAGTAACAGTTATTGATTCGGACGCGGATTTTGGCGGGAATCCGTTATCCGTTACGGTAATGGTAAGCGGGTAACTACCAGCTTGATTAAAATTCGGTTGCCAGCTAAAAGTTGCAGTACCGTTTACATTGTCTAAAAAAGAGGCTCCGGCTGGGACATTATTGATGTCAAATCGAATTAAATCCCCATCATCCAGATCACTGGCTGTCAGGTCTATTGAAAACGATTGGTTTTCATTTAGTGATAAATTGCCTATCGGATCCAGTACTGGTGCTCCATTCGGAGATAGTGGGTTCGAAGTCGCAATGATGAAATCGTCTCCGAATACCGGATTTTCCTGTCCAGTTTTTCCGCTTTCCTCTTGAAACCGAAAAGTCGTGAAACCGGTAGTTTTAATCACACCAAAAAATTGTGGGGCAGCGGTAGCTAAATTGCCGATCTTGATCGACGTTAACGCTCCGTCCAGTATAACCGCTATACTACCCCCCGCTATTACACCTGAAAAATAACCCCCTACACCGAATAATCCTGTGCCGCTACCACTAAGACCATCATAAGGTAGACAGTTGGTAGGCGGAGGTTCGGGTGTTGAGGGCCCATTACAAAAGGTTTCATTACCCGGGCCTAATACAGCTAACCCATGGGCAGGATCATAAGCCCCCCAGAATCCGGAATTGTGCCCACCTGAACCAGTAGTAATTCCATTGCTAGCCGGAAAATTTGTGCTCCAGGTAATCCCCTTACTGGTTATACTTGCCGCGGTGGTTGTATTAGTCGTAGTGGAACGTACGCCATTCCAGGCAGTTCCTTCGAACCCTTCCCGAAAAAGCTGGGTATCGTTGTATCCCAGCTCTGTCAATTTGGTTAAATACTCAGATTCGCGCCAACAGGTAAATACACCGGTGGTTTTGTCTTTATTGCAGGCACTCAGTCTTACTGTCGCCACTGCTGTTTCGCCACCACCCGCGGCCTGGTAGGTAAATGTATCAAAACCATCGAAACTGGCATTTGCTTCATAAGTAAATGAGCCGTCTGTACAAAGCTTACGGGTGGCGTCGGTCGGGCAACTTAGTGTCCCTTTGGTAACGTCTGAAAGCAGAGTAGAAGTAACTCCGACTGTTTCCCCTCCAAGCGTATCGTTTTCGAGAACGCCTAAAGGCTCGACCATTAGAAATTTCGAAGATGGCACGGCAATAACGTCATCGACTGCTAACAGGTGATTAGCATGCGCGATTCCAGTAGCTAACCCCATCAAAAGAATCGAATGAAGTAAATATCTCAAAATGTTCACAAATCCACTTTCTCCCGAGCACCCGATCCTGAGCGATAAATTCAATCCCCTGAGCTGTCTACGCGAACTGGCTCCATGAATAACTTAATAAAAACAAAACCGATAACCCCGACACCAAATGTAATCAGAGCAAAAGGAACTCTAAAAAACGACCTGCTACCAATATATCGAGAGCTTATAGAGCCATATAAATCCTCGTATTAACATTTCATAACCTTACTCATTGCAAAACCAAACCAGATGTTCACCTTTCAAACGCTATATTGGTATTTTTTTCCCAAATTATTATGCGCCTTTTATCGGTTTAGCACTGTAAGTGAAATACTACTATTGCGGGGGAAAAGTCTTAATTTTGAGGTAGGATAAATCTACCGAGGTAGGATTAATCTACCTTATACGATTTATTTTGAAACCCTGAGGCATATTCGAGCAGAATTTAGCCAATAAATAATTCTGGACAGTCAACCACGCTTCGGTGGTTAATGATCGGATAATGCCCAGCGGTAGTGCCCTGTGTTTCGCAGCAATACTTTAAAAATACGCAACCCACCAGACCTGCTACTATTCTTTATATTCGACCAACGCTTGAGTATTAATATTACCATACCCTAACCGTCAACCCAATTGGTTAAATCTCTGCAATAAAACACTTCTACCATTGGTAATTGGCCCAGAGAACCTTCGGCGCTTAATCGGGTCAACCCAAATAACGGCTAGCCAGAAACTCCCCCTACTTTTAACCGGCATTCGGCTTTAAACGATGATAAAGACTTTTTTCAGACTATCGATGATTTTACTGCTTGGCGGCTGTACCAGCCTGATCAGCACGGTGACATCCGATATGGCGGATAATTTAACAAAGGCAATTCTCAATCAAAATGATCTGGATACGGTTCGCGACGGCGCGCCGGCTTATTTATTGATGATTGACAGCATGATCGAAGGCAATCCTGACAATACTCGCCTGTTGTTATCCGGCGCCAAACTTTATGCATCCTATACAACGGTGTTTATCGACGACGACGAACGTGCCAAACGACTCTCCGACACCTCGTTCAAGTATGCAAAGGCAGCCTTATGCCGGGAGGTCGAACAAGTTTGCGCTACGCTGGGCAAAAAACTGACCGAGTTCAATGCCCAACTGGCTACGATGTCAAAGGATGATGTGCCAGTTCTGTATGGATTCGCCAGCGCCTGGGCAGTCTGGATACAACGAAATGCTTCTAACTGGGACGCCCTGGCTGGTCTCCCGAAACTTACCGCCCTGTTGGAACTCTGCGTGAAACTCGACGAGACACAAGACCATGGTGGTGCACATTTATATCTGGCCGTATTGGCAACACAAATACCCCCGAGTCTGGGAGGGAAACCGGAAAAAGGTCGCCTGCATTTTGAACGCGCACGTGAATTATCGGGCGGGCACAATTTAATGGTAGATGTGCTCATGGCGCAGTATTATGCGCGCACAATTTTCGATCGCGAATTACATGACAAGCTATTGCGAAATGTTCTGGCGAATGCGGTTGAATATCCTGGATTTACACTGATCAATGCCTATGCGCATCAGCAGGCCTCTCAACTTTTGGCCGAATCTGACGATTACTTTTAATACTCGCTTTGTCCCTATTGGAGGGGATAAATGAAACACCATTTAGGATTAATATTTTTTTCTGCACTGTTGTTAGTTTCACCATTGCAGATATTCGCGAAGACGTTGAAAATCGCTACGATTGCGCCTGCCGGCTCCCACTGGATGAGAGAAATGAAAAAAGGCGCGAGCGAAATCAGCACAAAAACCGGAGGCCGGGTGAAACTCAAGTTTTATCCGGGCGGTGTTATGGGTAACGATAAAAGCGTCCATCGAAAAATTAAAATCGGACAGCTGCAAGGTGGCGCATTTACAGCGGGTGGATTATCGCATGTTTACCCCGACATTCAGATCCTGGGGCTGCCTATGCTGTTCAACTCATTTGAAGAAGTCGATTATGTCCGCCCCAAAATCGATCCATTATTGAAAAAGAACATCGAAAATAGTGGTTTTGTTCTGCTGGGCATATCAGAAGGTGGCTTCGCGAGAATTTTATCCAGATCGCCACTCATAGACCTTGAAGCCATCCGCCGAAGCAAAGTGTGGATTCCAGAGGGCGACCAACTCGTACAATCGACATTTCGCACACTCGGAATTTCTCCCGTGTCATTGCCGGTATCTGACGTTTTCACAGGCTTGCAAACCGGATTAATCGAAACCGTTACTGTGAGCCCAACCGCAGCCATTGCTTTTCAGTGGCATAGCAATATGTCGTTCATGATTGAAACACCGTTGAGCTACCTGATCGGTACACTCGCCATTCAAAAGAAAGCATTCGATAAATTATCGACCGCCGATCAAAATATTGTACGGGACGAAATTGATCGGGTATTTAAACGAATGGACAAACTCAATCGGTCAGATAACAAAAAAGCAGCTACCGCACTACGCAACCAGGGCATCGAGTTTATCAAGCCGAATGCTAAAGAGTTAAAACGCTGGAAGACTCTGTCTCTTCAATCGATCAAATCGATGATTAGCACGGGTAACGTCTCTCAATCAATGTATGAAGTAGTGAATCGTCATCTGAGCGAATTCCGCAACCGGCAATAAAAGTGTTGTCGATTATAAACTACCTTCACCGGCTGGAAGACAGCCTGCTGGTTTTGTTATTGAGCGCGCTGATATTGCTAGCCTCGACACAAATTTTTATGCGAAATCTGTTTGATAGCGGACTGGTGTGGGCCGGTCCATTGCTTCGCATTATGGTGTTATGGTTGGGTTTAATCGGCGCCTCGGTAGCGGCCCGCGAGAACAAACATATACAGATTGATGTTTTAACTCGGTTGCTAAACCCCGGAATTTTATTATTGGTCCAGACCGGTATCTATCTGTTCAGTGCGGCTGT
>CAZYYM010000178.1:0-4521 GCA_964651385.1 uncultured Gammaproteobacteria bacterium
ATTATATTTGCGATTTTTTGTCCTTTTGAAATTTTGAAATCAAAGTTTTTATAATTAATAAAATTATCCAGTTGTTCTCTTTGACGAATATTAAAGTGATCACCGGGCAAACATTTATTTTCCTTTGGGAATACGTAACATGCAGGGTTCTTTAAATTAAAATTATTTTCATGTTGTAACGAAACTTTTCCTGGACGTAACGATAGAATCGGAAATTCCTCAAGTCTATAACCAAACATAGGTTCATAGCATAAAAGTTGTGAACTTCCATGAACAAAGCCATTATTTCTATAGATCGGTGTAATTGTATTACCTTTCCTGTCAGTGTATACATCGACCTTGTTTATAACCGGATCCCATTGTTGTTGCTTTATCAACTTATGTGCAGCCAATATTTCGCCAGGATTATAATTCTGAATATGATAGTACTCACGATTATTGATTATATTCATAAACACAATGAAGAATATACAAATTGTAACCACAAAAAATCGACACTTATTCAGTGCTTTAATATTATCAAATGCAATGACAGCTAGCAGGCAACTAATCGGAATATATATAAGAAACCATCTGATTAAACTACTACTACTTTTAAATAAAGGAATTTGTTTTAAAAAATGATTCCATGAAGGTTCATAATAATTAATGATTATTGGAAAGACAGCTAATAAATTAATAATGATTATGTAAAACCATTGCCTTTTATTTATCTGGCCAATGATTTTTTTAGATAGTATCAAATGAAAAATGGATATTAAAAATATTACGATGAGAAGGATTGGTACAAGTGTCAGGCCAAATTCCAACTCATGTCTATCCAGTAGCCATGATGAATTAACCAGTTTTGTGGCAACCAGATCATGTTGAGGTTGCCAGTAAAGTGATTTAAGTATGATTAATATAAGGCTAAATAAATCATCAAACCCGGGTAATAAGTAAAGATCTCTTGGAAAATTCTTTAAGAAAGATAACATTGCTACAAACTTTGCAGAAAAAAGTCCTATCGCTAATATGCCTGATATCAGTAGTTTTGATATAAACAAGTAAAGGGTAAATTCTTTTTTATTAGTAATACCGAATAATAAACCGGAAAAAACCAAAACCAGTAAAGTTGGTGCGAATAAATATGCAATATCTGTCATTAAAAAATATAAAAATAGTAACGACAAAAGTAGAATATCAATTAAAAATTGTCTTATCTTTATATTTTTGTTAATCAAACATGGACGAATCGAAAAGTAAATTACCCAAGGGATTAACATAAATGCATGACTGGATAAATGTCCTATTATGAATTTATGTGCATAAAAACCATTAAATAAAAATAACGTGGCACCGAGTAAAGCACTGGTTCTGGAAGTTTTAAATATTTTATTTAATAAAAAATAGAACCCAAAATAACCTAGAGCAGAAAATGAAATAAACGTTATTCTGATGCTGGTTAAGGGATCAACAATAAATGTAAGAAGCTGAGGTATAGAGTAATAAATACTTAGAGGGTTAGGAAATCGTGGCAATCCCCCACAAAATGAAGGAGTAAACCAATAAACAGAAGATAACCCATTTTTACTAAACCATATGTATCCATCGAGTAATAGAGGGAAATAGTATGAAAAATCGTGCCCTAAATTACCATTAATATTCGGAAGGAAATCTGAAAATATTTGAAAATGAATCTTTATTAAGATAACGCCTGCTATTAATGCAAATCCAGATTTTATATGTTGTTTATTGGGCAATTTGTAGAATATGTTTTAATTTAACTGGCTTAGAATAGTTACCGGGCAAG
Organism: uncultured Gammaproteobacteria bacterium; assembly: GCA_964651385.1. Lineage (GTDB taxonomy): Bacteria > Pseudomonadota > Gammaproteobacteria. Next base: position 1,793 of record CAZYYM010000178.1, read on the forward strand.
ATTAGCGTCCTCATCAGGCCATGAAGTCATGCTTATTCCGCCCAGTCAAGTTACGCCGTTTCGAACCGGTCAAAAAACAGATGCAAATGATGCGATACTAATAACCCACTGACTCAGGCGATCATCTTTCCCTTTCGCAGCGCTGCACGGTTGCCAGTGCCCGAACTTACCAACATCCGCTAGTGGGGGTCTTTTGTCCCAGGTTGTTGATGGTCATGGTCGCGCATGCGGTGTCGACGGCCTGAACACCGATCGCAGTGGCGGTCAGGGTGAAATCAAGGAGGGCGGTTGAGGATGTGGATGAGGAGTCCACGTTATAATGCCCATTTTCGGATACGGCCGGATCGGCCGCATAACCCAGTTGGGTCATGTTCTCGGTATACTTGTTGCTGTCCCCAAATCTGCGTTCCTGCCGATTCGCGGCATCCAACAACAGGGCCTTGCCTTCAGCTCGGCGCGATTTCTGCACGCTTTTCGTATACGAGGGGTACGCTATCGCTGAGATGATGGCTATGACGGCGACCACGATCATCAGCTCAATCAGCGTGAACCCAGCCCCTGATGTTTTTCTGCTACGCATGATGTCTATCTCCTCGATGGTCCAGTAGTAATGTTTGCTTGCCTCTCAATTCTACATTATTAAAGCATTCGCAACACCTGGGCAAATGCCCGGGGATCTGATGCGTGATTCTTGCGGCGGACGCCGGCAACCGGCCACTCAGGGGCTAAGAGGCAGCCCCTGAGAATTTCCTGAGAAAGTTACCAGTTCATAATCTCGCGCCACAGCAGGCGCCCGGTCTGGTTTTCGCCACTGCCGGTAGTGTTGCTGATGTTTTGACCTGTACCGGTACCACTACCGGTACCCGTGCCGGTACCCGTACCCGTGCCCGTGCCGGTACCTGTACCCGTGCCGGTACCTGTGCCGGTACCAGTACCCGTACCCGTACTGGTACCCGTGCCGCCACCGCTACCGCTACCGCCGGGTGTGTCTGCCAGCGGGCAGTCCTCGCCCGTGGTTAGACCGCCGACATCGATGTTGGTCGTAATCTCGGTTCCCGAAACCCCGTTGGAGTCATAGAGGAGGGTGCTGGTACCAGTTTCATCTCTGACCTTCTTGATCCTCTGGGCGGAATCATCACCCGTCCAACTGATTGTGATCTTAGTGATGGTATAGGCCGCCGTACCCGAGGCATCTAGCAGGATACGTTCTGAATCTGGACCATCTCCCACCTTCTTTTTGTCACCACTTATTTTGGTATCGTCCATGTCGATCTCTATCGGGTTGGACGTGCCCCCGCCCGAGATACCGGTTGCGGTCTCGTCGAACGTATGGGTAGTGGAAAAGGTGGTAAACGGGGTCAGCTTCTCAGCGTAGTCGATCTTCAGGGTGTAATCACAGCTACTGCCACCACCACTGGTCCCCGGCAGGATGACATCGGATCCGCCTTCATCGGTGAAGTCCACAGTCACGGGTGATGCCGCGTCTGTATTGTCGTATTTTTCATCGTTGATCACCTTTTCCTTGACCTCAATGAGCTTTTGGGTGCCGTTGCTATTGGAACCCGTCCATGTGACCGTAACGCTGTGGATGGTGATGTTAGACGTCGTCACGTTGCTGACCCTGATCTTCTTGAATTTGTCAGCACTTGATCTGTCCATTTGGAGCAGATCGAACTCTATAGAGCCAACCGTGGTTTTAGTCAGTGCGCTGGTCGAGGTGAAGGCGGGGCTGGTATCTGAACCGCCGCTGTGGTTGATCGTCAGTGTGAAGGACTCGTTAGAATCTATGTCCTCCTTGAACTTCAGCTCGAACTCGGCGAAACTAGAAGACGTACCGCTGGCAGCACACAGGCCCTTGTTGAACTCCAGTTTCAGTTCGACCGGGTTGGGATTGGCGGCAGCATTGCTGCAAGTGTCGCTGACAGTGCCGGTGCCGGTACCGGTGCTTGTACCCGTGCCGGTACCCGTGCCGGTACCCGTGCCCGTGCTGGTGCCGGTGAATTCGGGGCAAAATGATGCTGTCTCGGGATCCTTGAGGCAGGAGCAGACGTCCGCATCCGTGGAGCCGGTGAAGAAGCATGCGTCATGAAAAGCCTGCCATCCGGCATCGCTAAAGCATGGTCCACCCCAGTGCCAGAATATGGTGGACTCCCACAGCACGTTGGTATTGCCTGTTCCCAAGCCATAGATCGGATCGGTGTTGCCATTGCCTAAGCCATTGATATTAGACGTCGCCGGAGCGGCAATGGCCTGGATGAGACTGGCGCCGTTGCGGTAGTGACCACCTGATGTGGGAGTGTTTGACTTTACACAGCCGGTTTCTGTGCCTACCAGGCCGCCATCGAGGATGGCGCGCTGGTCAAAACTCAATTTCAGGCTGGTGAGTTGTTGTACGCCATCAGCAATATCAGTGGAATCGAGTGCGCCGAGCTGATACACCGGTAATTGCGTACCGCCGGCCAGGTGTGCCCTGATTGCAGTCGTATAGTTAACCACGTTCAGGCTGGAACCGTTGATTTCGACGACCCCGCCCGGTGACAGGTCGGCATTACCGACGATGATGACGAAGCGTTTTTGCCCGTCAGTGATGGTCTCATCGATGTCCTGGTGTGCCGATGCTGAGAATAGGCTTGGATCCGCCAGACAGGCCGGTGGCGGTGGATCATTATTTGGATTATAGCCGGGACAGATCACGATATTGAAATAATCGACGGTGGTCAGGCCGGTCT
>CAZYYM010000179.1:0-4360 GCA_964651385.1 uncultured Gammaproteobacteria bacterium
AGGCTACTTACGCTGTGTTAGTTCAGCGCGACCGATTACAAACAGCACGTCGAAATACCTTGCGGGAGATAATCTCATCGACACGGCACAAACAGTGAGCGAAGAAATCCTCAAAACCATGATGTCTACAATCATTTCTTCGCAAGAGGCGATGAGCGCAGAAATCACTGAAATTAAAAAATCGATGGTTGAGATTGTACGCATTGAAGAAAAGCAAATCTCCCAAAAAGAAGCGATAAATCGGATAGGAAAACAGGTCGATAAAAACGATGGACGCCTAGATGTACTTGAGGTCTCCTATGCAGAAATGAAAAATACTCAGGGTAATTTATCAGGACGTGTAGCACTACTGGCTGGTGGCATAGCAACAGTCGTGACATCAGTAGTTATCATGGTCATCAAATACGTGTTCGACAAATGACTGCTCACGGATTTACAACGACTTTAATCGTCGAAAAAATCCCACGCCAAACCCGCATGTGGATAGTTCAGCAGGATTTAATCTACCAGAACGGCACGAAAACGATAGTGGTTCAAAAAGGGTTTCACACGGATTTGACAACGGGCTGGTTCAACGGGCGCAACACAGAGTCCAGTGTGCTACACGATTGGTTATTGACACATGGTTATGGACGTAAAACGGCAAATAGAATCATGAACGAAGCAATGAAAGCAAGTGGTGTCAGACCGTGGCACAGGAAATTAATTTTTGCGGGGGTGACCGCATATAGACTTTTTAAACGAGGTACATAAAAATGGCAGCAGGTGATGTATATTTTTTCGATCAGTTTATTGAAGACGAGAGTGACAAGTTACATGATTTGTCCAACGATACTTTAAAACTGGGTTTAATAACAAGCGTGGTTACTCCAGCGAAGACAACGACAGATGGCCGATGGGGAGCTGGGGGTACAAACTTTCTGACAAACGAGGTGACGCCGGGGGGTAACTATGTAACTGGTGGCGTGAGTTTATCAGGGACGATTACAGACAACCTCACTCGTACTGGCAGTACGAAAACCCTAAAGGGTGATAATGTAAGTATTGCCCAACATGCGTCTAACCCCACAAATGCGCGGTGGGGCATCATATATAACGATACAGATGTGGGTAAACGCTGTATTGCTTACGTTGATTTAGGTGCGGTTATTGATTTGACTTCCGGGCCGTTTTCAATCACATGGTCTGGAGCAAACGTAATCGCTACCCAAACGACTTCTCCATAAGAGGATTTTTAAATGAAACACGAACAATACGTAGCCCTAAAAGCAGAGCTTGTTTTACCGGCCTATAATGGCATGACCGTTGATCAGAAGGTAGCAGCTTTAAATGACAACTCTACTACTCGATACCAGAAGGTTCAGTACCGAGATGTCGCAAGCTACCTGATGGTCGTCGGCAAATACCTAGTCTTGTCAGATGCGGTAGACAATGATGCAAGGGAATTCATGTTAGCGATGAATACCTTTAATAATTTCGATATGACTAATCCGGTCGTGGAGACAAAGATTAACGCCTCGCTCGATGCGCTGATAACGGCAGGTCATCTTGTGGCCGGGGATAAGGCAGCGATCTTGTCCTTGGCCGACGAGCCTATTAACCGTCTACAGGAATTAAATGACGTGGCTGGTGCAACTCAGTTACCGACCACAGTTCACAGAGGCCATGTAACTAACGCGGAGAACTATAATGGTTGATTCAGTAAACAGTGGATATAAGATCGATCCGACTGCGGTCACAATTACCGACCTTGCGACATTGGGGGCTAATACCTATTCTGTTTTGTCTTCTGTGATTAACCACGATACCACAAAAGAGTTATTCGCAGATTTTATATTTTCTCATGGTACGCTGACACTCGCGCCGGTACTTTTGAATGCGAATCTCTATTTGATTCCTATGGTTGATGTGGGTACTACTCCAGCATGGGAACCGGGGGTTGTAACTTCAGAAGCCAATGAGAACTATTTTGTCGGATCATTTACTGTGGTCGATGGCACTGCCGCAAATGAATTCATCTTACGGAATGTGTCACTGCCTCCCGGTAAATTTAAACTGGCTATTCGCGGACTGCCTGACGTATCTCTGGTGGGTGGAACACTGGAATACCGGACTCACAATTACGCGAGTCAGTAAAGTCTGATGCCCACTCAGTTACTATCCTACATCTCGACAACGGGGTGGGATGACGTACCTGCGGATATCCAATCTAGTCGATACGGTGGTCGAAAATACACAGACATAGGCGCTTGGGATGCTGCCTTTGGTGGGTCGAGTGATGGGAATCTTGTTGCTAATGACGAAATCTGTATTGCAGAACTTTCCTCGGAAACGTGGACAGCCGGATATGTTCTTGATGGGTGGGTTACGGATGCAGCTAATTATTTGATTATTCGAGCTGCCCCCGGTGCTGAGTATAAACATTGGAATGACACAGGGGCAAAGCTGGCAGAAGCAGCGAATTATGGTTTAGATATACACGAGTGGGTTCTCTTTGAGAATATCTCAATTGGTGTTAACACGTACCATTCGCCTGTATATCACAGAACTGGGTCATCGTCGAAATATTACAAATGCACGATACATTCTTCAAAACTGCAAGACCCAGCAGTTAACCCCCCTATTTACGATTCTTGTTATTTAATTTTTCTAGGTCAGGTATATGCATCCGGTGGGCAGATAACTGGCACTGCGAGTGCGGCCAAACTACGGAACTCCACTATCATCACCAATACCAGTTATGGAGCCGCGTTTCGCGGAGACGCAGTGTTGGATAATGTATTAGTTTACAATATACAAACTTCAATATTATATAATATAGTTTATGGCTTTAATATTGTAACTAACTACGCCCAATCTGACAGCAATTTAAACGCACAACATGTAAATGCAACGCTGTCTAATATCTACTATGATGTAACCAAGACCGATTTTAAAGACTTTGATAATGGGGATTATAGGCTCGCTGACAACTCTGAAATGAAAGGTCGGGGTGTACCCATAGACAATGGGTATAACGAAGATATTGAAGGCAATGTATATGATATAAGGCAATGGCCTTTAGGGGCATATAACGTCTATCGTCATGTAGAGCAACCCGCTTCCATCCCTAACCCAAGACTGTTCATGCCGGAGTTGCTTATCCCCGGACGTAAACCTGTGGGTAGTGTGAAGATTGATTGGACACACCCACTAACGAAAGGCTTAGAACTATTTACCCCACTACTTCCGGGACGACCTGTTATAAATCTAGCTACAGGAGAAGACCCATTAGCGATAACGGCAACGATGGGGCGTAAAGCTAATGGTAATTTATGGACGAACGTCTCAGACCGTGACTTCGCCGCATTTGCCCTATCTAACGTAACTTGTGACGAACTAACAGTTATGTCCAAGATCATTTGGCAAAATGCGACTTTTTGGGATGACTATTGGTCGCTTTACGTACCGGGGAACAGCGCGGCGTACTGGGTTCTTGAAAACCCTGACGTAAACAGCTATGGCCCGTCAGCATTTTCTTCGTTTACGGGGATAGAGAACATAAGCTCTATCGGCACATTTTATCCGTTGGGAACACACAGCTATCGGGTGTCAAAAGTGCAAAACGAAGCAAAACTCCTAATGAATGGAGTACCTCATGCCGGTGGAGTAGTAACGCATAATCCATCATACATATTTGATGTCACAGAGTTTAGATTATTAAATCGGGTGAATTCTAACAAACGTGGAGCAATAGCTGAAATAGAGTTTGCAGCAGTATGGAACCGTTCTTTATCCGATGGCGAAGAGTACTCTTTTAGGATAAACCCCTACCAATTCCTAATACCCGCATGAACATCCAATTACCCACAGGAGGTATTAAATAATGATCATAGTACCCCCACCACCGAAAGAACTGGATCAAACCATCTGGGTTCCCGGAAAGCTGTTACAGCCTGAGCTGTTGATTCCGGGACGTAAACCAGTCGGCGAGGTAGAGATTGATTGGAACCATCCCTTGGCTAGAGGGGTGTGGCAATCGCTAGATATGACAAACTCATACACAACCGACACAACAGGGCGCAATCATTTCACACTAACAGATAATTCAATCCAATCGATAACAAGCAAGGGCCGCGCCCTGGAGTTTAACAGCGGGGTATCTTACGCATCAGCAGTAGGTCATCAATTTACAAGTTTTACTGTTGAGGCTTTAGTAATGATCAACGATCCATTTTATGCTCCCATATCTATCATGGCTGAAACTCCGGGGGCTAACTTTAGAGATAGAGCGCTAAGTACTAATGCATATAATAGATTTGAATTTTTTATATATACTAGTAGCGTAATATCTGTTACCGATCCGACAACATTAACACAG
>CAZYYM010000180.1:0-4170 GCA_964651385.1 uncultured Gammaproteobacteria bacterium
TCATGTGCGGATGTTCTCGTCTCGTGTCTTTCAATAATCGTTTGGCCGCATTGCGCTCACAATCGTTTTTACTCGCACCATCCTGCTTCAAGATCGGTTCGGAAATAATGGGGTCAGGTCTACCATTTATCATAACCTCTTTTCCCGTACAATCCTGCCGACTGTCGTAAAATGTATGCCGAAGCGCTCGCCTATCTGCTGGTAAGAATACACACCGCTGGCATAGGCAGCAAGAATAGCTGAGTCCCAGTCTTTTTCTCTGTTTTCGTCGTAAAGCGCATCGGGGTATTCCAGGCGTAGTGGTCTTGACATGGGTTGAGGATAACATCTATTATGGATAATTTATAGACCTGACCCCTATATATTTCACCAGGTGGCCCAGAAATTGAGGACAAGCCATTTACCTTTGAGCTCGCTGACTCGATGGGTTTTGCCATTCAGGTCATCGAGTGCATAGTCGGGGTCTGTGCTCGCATTGGCGGATAACAAGCTAAAGGTAATCAGAACTGCGAGTATATTAAATCGAGTGCGCATAGCCAAAAAGCATAAAAGAAAAACCTTAGCAAGGACAGGAAAACAAAGAAAACAAGGGGACTGGCTCGAATGGCACTTACTTTAGCTAAAAACAACTCAAATTATCATAGCAAAAGACCGACAAGTGGTTGCCAAGAGGCGTCTGACTGATTTATGGATCAGCCTGGAATCGAAAATTCAACGCCTGTTAATCGAAAAATTCAATTTGCCTGGCATGCTGAATTTAGACATTATATCCGGTACTCAATAGCACCTGACGTAAGATTCCATGAGCCCGAATAGTGATAAAAACCCAAAATCAAGGTGGCACTACCGCCCTGATTTGAACGAGCAGATGGCACCATATTATTCCTGGCCACCCAAATTTGGATCTTCATTACACTATATGGTTGTATCCTGGGGCTTGCTCAGTGTGCGCATTTATGTACTTGGTCTTTCTCTTCTCACCTGGTTTTATCTGACCCCCGCGATTGAGCGGTGCCGGGAATTTTCAGCTGACTGGATTGTGCAAATCTGGCTGAGCAATTTTGCAATCATGCTGGTAGTAGCGGGTGGGTTACATCTGTATTTCTATCGTTTCAAAAAACAGGGTAATCATGAAAAGTACGACCCGCGAGATTTATCGCGTAATTCAAAGCTTTTCCATTTTAATAATCAGGTCTGGGATAATATGTTCTGGACGCTGTTCAGTGCCGTTGGCGTCTGGACGATTTATGAATCGATCATGATGTGGGCATATGCCAATGGTTTTGCCACGTTGATTACTTTTGATGATAAACCGCTCTGGTTTGTGTTTTTATTATTGGTTACTTCGCTGTGGACTGGATTCCACTTTTACTGGCAGCATCGAATGTTTCATATTCCTGCGCTGTACAAATTAGCCCACAACTGGCATCACAAAAATACCAATGTCGGACCCTGGTCGGGTGCGGCGATGCACCCTATCGAGCATTCCATCTGGTTTACTGCCGTATTTGTGCTTTTGCTATTACCGTCGCACCCACTGCATGCGATTTTTATAATGCAATTACAGGCTATCACTGCTATCACTTCACATTGCGGGTACGAAAATCTGTTGATTGGCAAAAACACCAAAATCAGGTTGGGAGACTTTTTTCATCAGTTGCATCATCGCTTTTATGACTGTAACTACGGTACTTTCGAAACGCCCTGGGATCAATGGTTTGATACCTACCACAACGGTAGTCCCGAAGGCGATATCTGGATGAAGCAACGGCGTCAGTTTTTATCGCAAGCTAAATCCTGAAACCGTTAGCCAGTAATGGCATCTGTCTAACTCATCGAAGATTGTTTAGAGCGTTCTTGCAGAGCCGCTATCCGCGCTTCGATCGGTGGATGCGATGAGAACAAGGCCATAATGCCGCCTTTGTCGTTGATGCCGAAAGCTGCCATTTGCTCGGGTAAAGCTTCCGGTTCAACTTGCCCCAGTCGTTTAAGCGCATTGATCATGTTCTGATGGCCGGCTAGATCGGCACCGCCGGTATCGGCAATAAATTCACGTTTTCTGGAAAAGTACATAACAATGGTTGACGCCAGAACCGACAGTACAACCTGCGAGATCATTACTGTGATGAAGTAGCCGACGCCATGGCCCTGATTATTTTTTAGAATCACTCGGTCGACAATATGCCCGACCACGCGGGATAAGAATACGACGAAAGTATTCACCACACCCTGGATCAAAGCCAGTGTGACCATGTCGCCATTGGCTACATGACTCATTTCATGTCCGACGACCGCTTCGATTTCGCCCTGTGACATGTTTTCCAACAGACCCTGGGAGACAGCTACCAGTGCTTTATTTTTCGAAGCGCCGGTAGCGAAAGCATTCATCGCAGGAGAAGGAAAAATGGCGACTTCTGGCATTTTAATGCCGACAATTTTTGACTGTTTTTCAACGGTGCTTAATAACCACTTCTCTATGTTGCTTCGAGGTGTGGTGATCACAACTGCGTTAGTCATGCGTTTCGCCATCCATTTCGACATGAGCAACGAAATGAACGAGCCACCAAAGCCTATGACGCCGGAGAGTATAACCAATGCCTGAATATTAAGATCCGAACCATTTTCAGCCAATATGCTGTCAACGCCAAGGATTCTTAAGGTAATGCTAAGCACCACCATAATGGCAATATTAGTCATTATAAAAAGAAATATTCGTTTCATGTTTTACCTGCGTATCGTTTGATTTATTACAATATATGCCCGCTTAGGTTTTTAACAAGAGAGGAATTGTTAGTGATTGATTGTCACTTCAACACTGTCGCTAAGCGTATTAGCGATAAAACAGTATCGATGGGCTCGGTCGTGCATTTTTTCGATTTCTGGATCGGTGACTTCGAAACCTTCGTCGAATTGGACCGATGGATTGAGGTCGATACGAGTGACTGACATCTGGCCTTTACTATTTTTCCCCAAATGCGCAACGGCATGGTCACTGAACGAAGAAACCGGCCATTTTGCTTTTGCTGCCAAAGCAAGGAATGTCATTAAATGGCAACTACTGAGCGATGCTGCGAGTGCCTGTTCCGGATTGGTGTATTCAGGGTTCCCGCCCCAGTCAGGAGCCGCGTCACCTTTCAGTTGATATTGTTTATTGTAATGAACGTCGTGCGCATTAGAGTATTTTCCTGGCGTAAATGATTCGTTATTTCGTTGCCAGCACAGGTCGATTGATAGTTCAGTCATGTTGGTACCCCGATAGTTCCTGATTGTTAGCTGGCTGCGGCCAGTTGTTTTTTCGGATCGTAGAATGGTTTGTCTATGACGGTCGCAGGATAGTTTGCGGAAGGCAGTTTGATTTCGAGTGACTTACCCAAAGTATTGAAGCCGTTATCAACCATAGCGAGTGCGATATTGCGTTCTAGTCGGGGTGAATAAACCGCCGAAGTCACATAACCAACCTGTTCGTTGCCGGACATCACGGGCCAAAATCGCGTGTTCGGTGCTTCCAGCGGTGGGCAATCAATTTCGACGCCAATCTGTTGGCGGCTAACGCCGGTTTGCTGAATCTTCCGGAGTGCGCGCTTGCCGATGAATTCAGCCGGCATCTCCAGGTCAACCAGGCGTCCAAGTCCTAGTTCGTAAGGATTTGTCTGTTGATCCATGTCGGCATGGTAGGACAGCATACCGCCTTCGATACGTCGAATGGTTGAGGTGTGACCGGGTCTTAAGCCGAACGGTTCGCCGACGGTCATTAAATGCTCCCATAGCTCATCACCACGAGAGCCATCGCGCAGGTAGATCTCGTAACCGAGTTCACTCGACCAGCCGGTACGCGAAATGATCATAGGAATGCCGTTTAAATCAAATTCGCGTAACCAGTAATAGGCCAGACTATCAATTTCATCACCGAACACGGCTTTCATCACTTCTCCCGATTTCGGTCCCTGTAATTGCAGTGGCGAAACATCCGGCTCGCAAATGGTAACGTCGAGGCTTGAATTGATTGCGACACCTTTTGCCCATAACAGAATGTCGCTGTCAGCGAGTGAAATCCAGAAGTGATTTTCGGCAAGCCGTAATAATACCGGGTCGTTCAAAATGCCGCCGTTTTCATCAGTGATGAGAATGTATTTGCATTGGCCAACCGCGCATTGAGAGATATTTCTCGGG
>CAZYYM010000181.1:0-4068 GCA_964651385.1 uncultured Gammaproteobacteria bacterium
GGATGCAGCGACATTGTTTAGTGTACTTTGTGAATCAAAATCAACCGCAAACAATCCTGTTACCAAATTAAAAGGGCTGGCAGTTGGTATTCCTGAATCGTTTTTTTACGATAATGCTGACAGCGAGATACTGGCCAGCATCGAACAGATAATCGATAATTTGAAATCTGCCGGCGCTTTAATCAAGTCGGTAAAAATGCCATCAATGGAATATACCCGCACGGTGTCCCTGACCGTACAAATGCCTGAAGCGCTGTCTTACCACAATCGATACCTGGAGTCCCGAGGCGAACTCTACAGCCAGGACTTTCGCGCAGGACTGGCCCTCGGACAATGCCTGCTCGCCGAGCAGTATGTCCGCGCGAAACGGTTTATCGAAACTTACCGACGCGATACCGAAACTGTTTTTACCAATGTCGATTTACTACTGACACCCGCGACACCCGTCATTGCACCGGAAATTGGTGTCGTTGACGTCAGCATTGGAAGCTATAAAGAACCGGCCGGGAATGCGATTACCCGCTTCACTTCGTTTTTCAACATGACCGGCCATCCGGCGATTACCTTTCCCTGCGCGATGCACAGTGAAGGCCTGCCGATTGCCGCACAATTGATTGGTCGACACCATGAAGACGAGTTTTTGCTGGGCACTGCGAACCTGGTTGAAAAAAAGTTGGCATTAAGCGTGCCGCCGCCGGACGTTGAATGACAGTTCTGGCTAACAGACAAACTGACTACTAATTAAAGTCCTGGCGCTAAGCCATTACTTGTTGGTGTAGTCGCTAGCGCTTAGAATGCCAACTTCGCATTTGGTCTATATTCGATGTACAGCCAGGATTCGTCCCGAGTTACCCGGTTAATCACACTACCCTTGCTGGCGTTGGTATTAATCGGCTGTTCAATTCTCGGCTATTACGCGATCAATCATCAGGCCCTGCTTGAACTCGGCGAGGAATCCAAAAACCGCTTAACCCTGTTTGTTTCTAATTTGAGTGGTTCACTGGCCAAATTCGAACATGTACCCCGGTTAATTTCGACAAATGCCCGTCTATTGAATGTGCTGCGTTACGACAAATCATCCCGGGTTGAGGATGCCAATCATTTTCTTCAGGCAGTCACGGCTGCCACAGGCGCTTCCGATGCTTATTTACTGAATCGACAGGGCTTGACTATCGCTGCCAGCAACTGGAAATTGCCCCGTTCTTTCCTCGGTAAAAATTTCAGCTTTCGACCCTACTTTACCGCCGCGATCAAGGGTGATGCCGGACGCTATTTTGCCCTGGGCACGACCTCATTGAAGCGTGGATACTATTTTTCTCATCCGGTGTATTTAGATGACGAAATTACCGGCGTGGTTGTGGTCAAAATCGATCTCGCCGAGATAGAGACCGCCTGGTCTGACCGTGGCAATCACTTTCTGGTAACCGATCAGGATGGTATTATTTTTCTGTCGACACAGCCGGGCTGGACATACAAGACCATCAGCAATATCACCCGTGATCGGATGCAGGAAATTTTAAACTCACGCCGTTACGCCAACCAGGTCATTAAACCACTGTCGATCAAGCAGTTAACCGAGCTTGGCGACGACATACGCTATGTCAGGGTTTCCGATAATAAGCATAGTTCGGACGGAGATTATCTGCATTTGTCGAGCGAGATGAAAGCAGCCGGATGGACCGTCCACCTGCTGAGCAATAGCGCATCGATACACGATACGCTGATTCTGCGGACAACGCTCACCGCCTTTGCGGCGTTAATCGTTTTACTGTTGATTTCACTGTATCTGGTCAACCGACAACGGCGACTCGCACTGCAGGGTTCCACCCTGTTGCTGGAAAAGCGCGTGCAAAAGCGGACACAAGAAATACAGAACGAAATCGAAGAACGTAAAAAAGCCGAACAAACCCTGCGTGATACCCAGACCGAACTCATACAGGCGGCAAAACTGGCGGGACTCGGCCAAATGTCGGCGGGCATCAGTCATGAACTCAATCAACCCTTAACCGCTATACGCAACTACTCGCAAAACGCCCAGCGTATGCTGGAATGCCAGCAGGTTGAGTCTGCCAACAGTAACCTGATTGAAATCGACGAACTCACCACACACATGGCTAGCATAATCTCACAACTACGCGGCTTTTCACGTAAGTCGAGCGGCGAGCAAAGTCTGGTGTCGATTCTACAGTCGGTGAATCAGGCGATCGGTCTGTTTCACACAGATATTGAATCACAGGCAATAGATATCGACGTTCAAATCGAATCAGAAGTGACCATCACTACCGATCCTTTACTCATCAACCAGGTACTCGTCAACCTGTTAAGCAATGCAATTCAGGCAATGCGTGAGAGCCCACGACGACACATAGACATTTCTGCGGGTAAAACTGAAAAGGGGGTCTGCATTTGTCTCAGCGATAGCGGACCCGGCATCGCCGGTGACCTTATAGAAAATATATTCGATCCATTTTTCACCACCAAGGCGGTTGGTTTGGGACTGGGCCTGGGTTTATCAATTTCCTATCGCATCATGGATAGCCTCGGTGGCAGAATCGAAGTCGCCAACAATGCACGGGGTGGCGCCTGCTTTGAGTTATATTTGCCCTATGAATGATAGTCAGCCACAGGTTTTTTTTATTGATGACGATAAATTTATTCGCAAATCTACGACTCAAAGCCTGGAAATGGCGAGATTCATCGTTACCAGCTTTTCCGAGGCCAGTTCTGCTTTGGCCGAGATAGACCTGGATTGCACACGAGTGATTGTCAGCGACATCAAAATGCCCGGACTGACCGGGCTCGAGTTACTTCAGCGTATCAAGGAAATCGACGCCAGCATTCCGGTTATATTGATTACCGGTCAGGGTGATATCGCGACCGCCGTGCAAGCAATGCGCGACGGTGCTTATGATTTTCTCGAAAAACCTTTCGCGCCAGATAATCTCATCGAAGTGATACGTCGAGCCTACGATAAGCGCCTACTCGTGCTGGAAAACCGAAATCTAAAAAAAGAACTCGAACTGCAAAATGCCCCCGGACAGCGCATCATCGGTAACTCATCCGCAGTAAAACATCTTCGTAGCCAAATTTTACGCCTGGCCGATACTGATACCGATATTTTACTTTGGGGTGAAACAGGTACCGGCAAAGACCTGGTTGCCCGTAATTTGCATGAAATCAGCCACCGCCGAAAAGCACCTTTTGTTGCGATCAATTGTGGGGCGCTGCCGGAAAATATTATCGAGAGCGAATTGTTCGGCCATGCTGCAGGTGCATTTACCGGCGCCTCCAAAGCACGAATCGGTAAATTTGAATATGCCAATGGTGGTACCGTTTATCTCGATGAAATTGAAACCATGCCGCCCGAGTTGCAGGTTAAGCTTTTACGTGTGCTACAGGAGAGGATAGTCGAACCACTCGGTTCCAACAAACAGGTCACCATAGATATTCGTGTCATCGCCGCGACCAAGACCAATCTCAAACAGGCATCGGAAACCGGCAGTTTTCGCGAAGACCTTTACTATCGTTTAAATGTCATTACCCTCACCCTACCAACTCTGCGCGACCGGGTCGAAGATATTCCGCTACTGTTTCATCATTATGCGCTGATAGCTGCCGCTCGACACGAATGCGACATTCCTGAATTCGATTCGGAACAATTACAACATCTAGTCACCTATCAATGGCCCGGTAACGTCCGCGAACTTAAAAACACGGTTGAACGATTTGTGCTGCTCGGGGAAACCACCGAACAGAATCTTGGAGAAGTGATTCAAGCGACTACCAGCGACGACTCTGCCAACCTGCACGACCGCGTCGAATGGTTTGAAAAAAGTCTCATCGAACAGGCGCTGGAGAAATGCGAAGGCTCGATTAATGCAACGCTTGAAATGCTGGGCACTCCCCGTAAAACGCTTTACGATAAAATGCGCAAGCATGGGATTGATAAGGTTAACTATAAATAACTTTTATTGGACAACTCACTTTAAAATCGAATGTCCAGGTAAAATTACTTAGGCTTCTAGTTCATATTACTGACATTTTTCGTCCAAATTTTCCCTGATTTTT
>CAZYYM010000182.1:0-3674 GCA_964651385.1 uncultured Gammaproteobacteria bacterium
ATAGTTACTCATATTTAACGATAAAATGGGGAAATCTGTCCAAATCCAGCTTTTCCGCACGACTGCATGGATGCAGGAGGTAGAATAACGCATGGAGCAGTTGTCGAGTAGACTTTCTATTCTCGGACAGGCTCCTAGGCCGACTCTTTATGTTGTTGGGCAGGTATCTGGATCCAGGCCGATTTGATTTCGAGCAACAGATTGCTGACTTCATCCAGTTTATCGATATCGTTATTAATGTTCGCCTGCGCCAGGGAAATATTCATATATTCGTAAAGCCGGGACAAATTCGAGGCTATTTCACCGCCTTGTTCGTGGTCGAGGCAGCCCTCAAGCGCTCCAACAATTAACACCGCCTTGCTAATTGCTTCGGCCTTGCGTGAAATCTCTTTACGTTCTATCGCCCCGCCAGCCTCGGCAATTCGCATCAACGCACCGTCCAGCATTTGCGTTATCAGTGCATGAGGCTCGGCATACATTACTCCGCTGTAAGCGCCTGTTTTTTGATAAGCTTGTACCTGTTTCAAAGGACTCATCCAAATTTCTCCCGATTTCCTGTGATTAATTTCTATTTAGCCGCGAACCCGATCCAGGCAAGTTACTCAACTGCTGAGTTAAAAAATTTCCGGTGCTATTAAATTGTGATATCAGACTATCGAGGGCACTGAATTGCGCGACCAGTCTCGCTTGTACCGACTGCAAGCGTAAATCGAGGGCAGCCCTGTCGTCCCCGATAACGGCGAGAGAGTCATTCAACCCGTTTTCCCGTAGGGTCAGACTACCCGTACTTGAATTGAGGAAACCATCGAGAAAACTATTCAGTTGCTCGGCAAATCCCCGGGTAAAAACCAGCGATCCTCTGGCCCCGGTAATGCCACCCAGAGTATCAATACTAAAGCCACTGGTTACGCTCAGTGTCTGTCCGTCACCGGTTGCAGTCACATTGCCAATGGTCCCTGCCACATCAACACCGACGGTGCCGCTGCTCACCGACAAACCAAGATCGGCAGAGCTAGTCGTATCGATAGCAGTAATATCAACCGACGAAGTGGATCCATATTTAGCGGAGGTGAATTCGAAGCGGCCAGCAATGCTATTATAAGCTACCGCAACTGTAGAGCCCGCCGCCTTGATGGTCGATGCAGAATTAATCTGCGATTGAATTTCCGCGGCCAACGCTGGCGCCGAGCTATAAGCACCATGAGTCAGGTTCAAACTACCGGTGGACACACCGTCGACAGAAAATGTGAGATTATCATTGCCTGCACCGATGGTCAGATTATTAACCCCACTACCTCCGTTCAAAATCCCTCGTGTCGCTATCGTGGTGATATTGATCGGATAGCTTCCTGGCTGGTTCGACGCATTGCTGGATTTGAAGTCGATCAAACTATCACTTATTTGACCTACCGGTGAAAACAACGCCAATGCCCCATTCGGATTGCTGGCGATGGCAGCACCGAATCTGGCTTCGTCAATCGACAAGCTACCGTCCGCCTGCGTGGTAATGCCGAGATCCACAAGTGCGGTGACCGAGCCACTGAGACCATTCACTTGTGACGTCATCAACCGTCGCAATCCATTACTAAAATTACGCAGGCTGGCATCACCAACCAGCAAACCGGCATTCGTTTGATCATTGCCGGCAAAGGAGAGATCGTTTAGCGTACTGATCATATCATTGTAAGCAGTTACCACACCCCGGATTGCGGTTTCCAATTGAGCATTACTTTCGCTGATGCCGACGGTAACGGTACTGGTGGTGGTTTCTTTAATAGTCAGGGTCGCGCCCTCGATTACCTGGGCAAGTGAATTGGAAGCAGAAGAAACGGTTAGCCCGTTGACGGTAAGGGCAGCATCGACACCTGGCTGCGACTGGGTCAGATTGGCCGCCGAAGCATTATATGCCAACGCAGATAAACCATTCGTGTCCAGCGAATTACCATCGCCGGTGTCGGTCACCGATATCTCCATCGCGTTCGCAGCTCCGGTTTCCTTCGACGCTAATGTCAACCGAAATCCACTGCCATCATTGATGATCGAGGCGCTGACACCAAAGTTGCCGGCGTTAATATAGTCCTTTAATCCCGCAAGCGTGTTATTGCTACTATCGATTGTCAGGGTTTGATTGGGTTTATCAGGATTGACCGCAAACGAGGTGAAACCTGGCCCGGTAATCGTGCCAAATCGTATTTGTATCGTGCCGGTACCTACCGTGTCGGTAACATTGCTGTAAGCCGCCGAGGCCAGGGACTGGTTTTTCGCGACGGTTGATATATCGATACTGTAGGTGCCAAGTTGAGCTTTGTTGGTAACCGAAACACCGACGGCGGCGGTATTGCTGTTGCTCGTCGTGCGTGCGTCAAAATTTTCGACGTTATTGAAACTACGCAAACTCGACTGGAAGGAGGACAACGCGGATTTCATCAAACCGATACCCGATAAATTTGATGCTGCATCGGCCTGACGTCGATTAAGCTGATTCTCTACAGGAGTTCGTTCTGCCGCGACAAGGCTGTCTACCAGACCTGCCAAATCCAGTCCCGAACCGACCCCCAGTGATGAAATACCCGCCATAAAGATGCCTGTAAGCTAGCCTAATTCACTTATACTATGCAAAATTCAAGCCATCGGCCAGCTTAGACTTTTGCGGAAAACAGGAACCCTTTTAGCGATTCGATATTTTTTGCCAACGCCAAAACCTCTTCCGAAGGAATCTGTCGAATTACTTCATCGGTGTTCGAATCGAGTACCGTAATCACCATTCGCCCGCTAGTCTCATCCACCGTAAATTGCAGGTCCCGCTGAATCGATTGCACATGCGCCGCTAACCGACTCACGGAGTCCTCGAGTCTTTTCTGGTTGGCTTCATGGATGTCCTTTATTGATTGCCCACTGGTCGCAGAGGACGATACCGCGGTTCCGGAGGCTACCCCGGATACCCGTGGGTTCGCCGAAACCGTTTGTTCTTTTGTCGCCAAATTCGACTCAGTCCGAGTCGCTACAGGTTGTCTGGTGGTGGCGACTGATGCTATTAATTCGCCATTCATCGCACTATCCTCGTCAAATTAAATATTAAACGCAGAGGGTCGGTTAGCCCAACCCCCTGCTTTCCTATTCCGAACATTATGCTCTTCTGCTTTTTTCAGTCTACTACTGCAGCAGAGCCAGAACATTTTGAGGCTGCGCGTTGGCCTGGGCCAACACGGCGATACCGGCCTGTTGCAAGATCTGTGCCCTGGTCAGCGAGGCCGTCTCGGCCGCGAAATCCGTATCCCGAATGCGGCTTCTGGCCGCGGACAGATTTTCAGACGCTGCCGATAAGCTGGCTACCGTTGACTCAAATCGATTCTGCACCGCACCCAGGGTTCCCCGCACCGTGCTCACCGTGGACAAAGCCGAATCGATTCTGAGAAGGGCGTCCTGGGCTCCGGCAACCGTGGCCACCGTCGCATTAGCGATGGTGGTGGTATCCTTGGCGATGGTAAATGGAGTTGATGCAAATCCGAGAATCGCCCCGTCACCGGTTATGACGATATTGTCGTTGGCGGAAAGGGTGATACGACCCCCATTCAACGCGTTGGCCGTCGGTGTCCCGGCGTTGGCAACGGTATCCAGCGTACCGTCTTTGAAGGTACCGGCATTGACACGCGACGCACCGCCCCCACCCGCGG
>CAZYYM010000183.1:0-3549 GCA_964651385.1 uncultured Gammaproteobacteria bacterium
GAAACGGATACCCAGATTATTGCCAGCCAAGTTAAACGATTAAATCCGGGTGACATCGAAGTTCAGGGCAGCGTTAACGGTTTTTTACCTTTGACCAGCATCACTATTCTGGGCATTACATTTAATGTCAATGGCTCGACCACGATGCCGTTAACTCCGCCCATGGCAGGGGATCTTGTAAAAATAACAGGAAATGGTAGCCCGCCCGACGGAATCACCGACGAAATCGAATTCGCTAACTAAAACCTTACTTGATCCGATACTCCGCCGACCGCGCATGGGCTACCAGTCCTTCGCCATGCGCCAGCACCGATGCGAGTTTGCCCAGCTCCGAAGCCCCTTGCGCCGAACATCCGATCAAACTTGACCGTTTCTGAAAGTCGTAAACTCCGAGCGGTGAGGAGAAACGGGCGGTGCGTGAAGTCGGCAATACATGGTTGGGGCCGGCACAGTAATCACCCAGCGCTTCGGCGGTATAGCGTCCCATAAAGATCGCACCGGCATGGCGAATCGAGCTAGCCCATTGCTCCGCATTTTCGACCGATAATTCCAGATGCTCAGGTGCGATATAATTGGCAACTTCGATGGCTTCGTTCAGGTCGCCTACTTCAATCAACGCGCCTCGTGTGGTCAAAGAAGTTTCAATAATCTCCTTTCGCGGCATATCTTCGATGAGCCTGTCGATACTCACCTGCACCCGATCGAGGAATTTGGCGTCATCCGATACCAATAGGGCCTGTGCGTCTTCATCGTGTTCAGCCTGTGAAAATAAATCCATCGCAATCCAGTCGGGATCGGTCTTGCCATCGCAAACCACCAGAATTTCAGAAGGGCCGGCTACCATATCTATCCCCACTGCGCCGAATACCATGCGCTTTGCAGTCGCTACATAAATGTTACCGGGCCCGACAATTTTATCGACCGCAGGAACCGTTTCAGTGCCGTAGGCCAGCGCGGCTATAGCCTGTGCACCACCAATGGTAAATACGCGGTTTACACCGGCCACGTAAGCTGCAGCCAGAACCAGTTCATTTACAACGCCCTGTGGTGTCGGCACCACCATTATTAAATCGTTAACGCCGGCCACTTGCGCAGGTACCGCATTCATTAAAACCGATGAAGGATAGGCCGCTTTACCACCCGGCACATATAACCCGGCCCGGTCTAGTGGTGTAATTTGCTGTCCCAATACGGTTCCATCTTCTTCGGTAACATTCCACGACGCCATTTTCTGATGTTCGGCATAATGACGAATGCGATTTGCTGCCTGATCAAGCGCATCTTTTTGTATTTTATCAAGGCCGCTATAGGCTTCCAGCAGACGCTCTAGCGGCATTTCCAGTTGGTCCATCGACTGCACCTTCAAACCATCAAGACGCGCGGTATATTCAATCAACGCCGCGTCACCCTGCGTCCGAACAACATGGATAATGTCATTGACTGTTTGAAAAACGGCGTCGTCGGAGACGGCTTCCCTGGCCAGTAAATCCTTTAATTGCGACCAGAATTCGATATCGCCGGAAACTAAACGTTTGATATCAATCATTTCTACTATTTTCGACCGCCAATTCGAAACGGCTAACCAACTCTTTGATCGCCTGATTTTTCATTTTAAGCGAGGCTCGATTAACGATCAGCCGCGAACTGATATCCATAATATGTTCGAGCGGCACCAGACCATTGGCCTCCAGAGTACTGCCGGTATCGACCAGGTCGACGATCAAATCGGTCAAACCTACCACCGGCGCCAGTTCCATCGAACCATAGAGTTTGATGACCTCAATTTGCCTGCCCTGATCGAGAAAATACTTCCGCGTAATCGCTGGATACTTGGTTGCTACCTTGAGCCGGCCTTTCGGCAGGGTTTTGCCGGCGAATCCGGCCGTCATCAGTTTACAGGCAGCAATTTTTAAATCGACCCTTTCGTAGAGCCCTTCCCCGCCATGTTCCAACAATACATCTTTACCGGCAATACCGATATCTGCAGCGCCATATTGGACGTAGGTCGGCACATCGGCTGAACGAATCAACACCAGATTGATAGCCGGCTGGTTAGTATTGAACACCAATTTACGGCTGCTCAACAGGTCATCGAGCGGTTCAATGCCGGTACGTGCCAACAATGGCAAGGTTTCCTGCAGAATACGCCCTTTTGCGAGCGCAATAGTTAAATTACCAGACATCAGACTTACTAAAATTATTTAATTAGGAACGCGTTGTATTTGAGCACCGAGGCAGGCAAGCTTTTCTTCGATATGATCGTAACCACGATCAATATGATAAATTCGATCAACAACGGTTTCACCGCGGGCAATCAGACCGGCCAGTATCAGGCTGGCCGAAGCACGTAAATCGGTTGCCATGACCGGCGCACCATCAAGGTCGCACACACCCTGTATTATGGCGGTATTACCTTCTACATGCACATTGGCGCCGAGTCGCATGATTTCCTGAATGTGCATAAACCGATTTTCAAATACCGTTTCGGTCACCGAACCCGTACCTTCGGCCACCGAATTAAGCGCACAAAACTGCGCCTGCATATCGGTCGGAAAGCCGGGATAAGGAGCGGTTCTAATATTGACAGCCTTTGGTTTTCTACCTTCCATATCGAGCTCTATCCAGTCATCGCCTACATCAACAACGGCACCAGCTTCTTTCAATTTGGCCAGGACCGCTTCGAGTAAACGCGGATCGGTGTGTTTTATCAAAACCTTACCGCCTGTTATCGCCGCAGCAACCAGGTAAGTACCCGTTTCAATTCTGTCCGGCAATACTGTGTAATCACAACCCATTAATTCTTCTACGCCATGGATTGTTAAGGTATCAGTGCCGGCATTCTCTATGTGACCTCCCATTGCATTGATAAAGTCCGCCAGGTCAACCACCTCGGGCTCACGCGCTGCATTTTCGATAATCGAAGTGCCGTCTGCCAATGCAGCCGCCATCATCAAATTTTCGGTACCTGTTACAGTCACCTGATCCATAACAATATTTGCGCCGGTTAGCCTTTCGGCCTTTGCTTTGATATAACCCTGTTCGACGAGAATTTCCGCGCCCATCGCCTCCAGACCTGAAAGATGCATATCAACGGGTCGCGCACCAATAGCACATCCCCCGGGGAGAGACACTTCGGCAGAGCCATGGCGGGCCAGTAACGGACCTAATACCAAAATCGAGGCACGCATGGTTTTCACCAGCTCATAAGGCGCGAAGGTGTTTTCAATAGTGGTCGGGTCGATTTCGATGCTCATTTTTTCACCGATGGTAATCGAAACACCCATACGACCGAGTAATTCCATTGTAGTGGTAACATCGTGCAAATGAGGAACATTACGAACTACCACAGGCCCGCTGGCCAGTAATGTACCCGCCAGAATCGGTAAAACGGCATTCTTCGATCCAGACACACGCACCTGGCCCGATAACGGAACGCCCCCTTTGATTATCAGTTTATTCATTAACATTCCCCGAGGTTCCCAGGGCAGATAAAAAGGCGGCTATTCTAGCAGAAGCCGCCCGGGAATGTCGGCCTTACTGGTCGACACT
>CAZYYM010000184.1:0-3540 GCA_964651385.1 uncultured Gammaproteobacteria bacterium
AAAGCTTTCACTCTTTTGCCGTTGCTTTACGAGCATATATGATTCGAATTAGATTCATTGTATGAGCAACATGTTAACGCATTACACCGTCAGGGCAAGGCTGAACGCACTATCGACTCCTATGCCCGAGCCATTCGACGTATTACCGCGTTTTTCGATCAGTGTCCTGACCGTTTGAGTGAAGCTCAGCTCAAGGCCTACTTCACTCAACTGGTTAAAAGTCATTCATGGAGCACGGTGAAATTGACTGCAACGGCCTTCAGTTTTTCCACCAGCAAGTGCTCAATCTGAAAGTCGGCGATATCGATAGTGATCGCATGAAGGTTCATATCCGTCTGGCGAAAGGTCAAAAGGATCGGTTTGTTTTTCTACCCGCAGTCACGCTTGACCAAACCGAGGCGGTGATTAATCGACTGGTGAATCGCCTTCAATTAAAGCTCGATGGCGAGGCATAACATGGACTTTTCATCTATCGCGACACGATATCTGGATCGATTCAAAACGCTGCATGGTCACTCGACGACATCGAGTCAATGGCCGGCTTTGAATGCCATCCTCGGCTGTCGAACCGAACAATACGGCCAGATGCAGTTGTCCTGCGAATCTTGCACCTGGCAAACAAATCGCTATCTGTCCTGTGGCCGCCGAAATTGTAACCAATGTCAAAATCACTGTACGACCCAGTGGTTAGAACGACAAATTGCGAAGCTGCTGCCGGTTAATTATTTTATGGTGACGTTTACTTTGCCCTTTGAGTTACGGGCATTGAGCCATGTGAATCAAAAACTAATCTACACATTGTTATTCCAATGTGCGGTATCGACTCTGAAAGACTTCGGTCTGAATGACAAGGCTTTTGCGGCAGAGCTTGCGATGACAGGCGTACTCCATACCCATACAAGACGATTGGACTATCACCCTCACGTGCATATGATTGTGCTCGGCGATGGCGTCAACAAACGGCGTAACGAGTGGCGCAAAATCAAAGGTTCGTATCTGTTTAATGGTTTCAATTTAGCCGCCGTCTTTAGCGCACGATTACTCAAGGCAATTCGGCAGTCCGGATTGAAGGCGCCTGAAACCCCAAAAGAATGGGTAGTTCAATGCCAATCTGTCGGGAAAGGCTTACCGGCACTGAAATACCTGTCACGCTATCTGTATCGCGGGGTGATCAGCAACCAGAATATTATTGGTGATGATGGCACACTCGTGACATTCCGCTACAAAGACAGCGACAGTGGCAAAATGAAAACACGCCGACTTCGGGGGGAAGACTTTATCGCGCTGGTCTTGCAACATACTTTGCCGAAAGGCTTCAGGCGGTCTCGGGACTATGGTTTTCTGCACGGCAATGCGACATGGTTATTGAAAAGAGTGCAGTGGCTATTACAGGTGACAATACCCATCATCGATCCTGTTCATCGCCCCGATTTATCTGTCAACAGTGTCAGTCACCGATGTCGATGATCGGTCTCACCCGTCCTAATTTAGTACCGGGGTAATTCAACAACTCAAACCAGGCTGCCACTCATTGAAACAGGAGGGCCAAATAGCAATCGAATAAACCCCGTTATTTTGTTGCACCAAACCAGGTGAGGCTGGTGCTTGCCTGTGAAAAAAAACGTCACCAGAAAACCTCGAACAACCCCTTCATCCAAATCGATTTATTGACTATATAGAGAGTCCCAATCACCGGGCTTGTTCAACAACTGGATAGGTCGCGGCAAGCGCGACATATCCTTATTCGTTAGGTGGGTAGGTGAGCATTGTTCGAGTATAACCACTAAATGGTAAAAGAGGATCCTCAAAATTTTAACTTTAGTTGCGAATTTCGGCAAAAAAGCGGGCACCCAACTAACAGGGAGAGAATCCTGGAATAAAAACTGTGAAACGCGTGTATTGTGAAGTTTCCTCAATTGCGATGTTTATCAAAAAACTTCAGCATGGCATTTCTGGCCGCTTCAGTGCTCTTTGAATTACCTCCAACCAAATGACCTGCATACGTTTGCACCGGCACAGGAAGATCGAAGGAATGATACGAGTCGGGATAAACGATGACTTTAAATTCTGCGCCTTGCACTGAGTCGATTTGATTGGCACAGCCGTCGGGGGGAGTCCAATCATCGAGCTCTCCCCCTAAAACAATTAAAGGGGATGATAAATGGTCGATGTACATACCACACCAAGGATAAAAGGCTGCGACTGCAGTGAATTTTAGTTCCTCAGGGTAGTTAAGTTGTTGACCACCTCCAGCGACTATAATTGCAACACTTCCACCGTTACTTAGACCGTACAGGAATATGTTTTTATCATCGATATAGTCCTGCGACTTTAAGAATTGCAACGTATTGAATGCGTCAAACGTCCTATAGTATCGAGCTGCACTTAACCCGTCGTCAGATTCACACAATCCGCCACCATTTTTACCGCGACTGCTAAAGCTATCTAAAATTATGGTAGCGTACCCAGATTCGCGAAGAATACGGGCATGTCTTTGTATGCCCATTTTCACAAATTTTGACAGTCCATCGCACCCATGCATTAAAACAACTGCAGGGAAAGGCCCATCACCTTCAGGTAGTACTAGATTGCCCGAAATTGTGGATGAATATTTTGGCGCAAGAACATCGCTCTTAATTCTGATTCCAGATGTCGCGAAGCATCCTGCTATAACAAAAATCAAACTTAATGCTAAAGCTCTCATAAAAATATTTAATCCCCTGTAAAGAAACTGATAAATTGGCAATTTGCATTGCGCTAAGATCAAATTGTTGAGTTATTCTGAATTCACGTCACATAACGCCAGCCTAAATCGCCGAGCGGTAGCGAGGTCGATTTGAAGCACTGGCTAGGGTTTTTGATGCCATGATATATCTACTATTCGATGCTGAGAAACACAATCACGAAGATACAGATTTATTAAGCTCTGGTATGGCACCCCTGATTCTTCAGCCATACTTTTAAAATAATTAATGACATCTTCGCCTAGCCGAATTGTTACCGGCTTTTTGAGTTTTGATGCATAGGGGTTTTTACGAGATTTCATTTTAGACAAATCGTATTCTTTTTTCATAATGCTTCACCTTTATAAAGCTTTCGCTCTTTTGCCGTTGCTTTACGAGCAGATATTATTCGAATTAGATTACCGGACTCTTCTTCACAGTGGCAAATAAGTAAAATTTTTGATTTATTGCTATGCCCCAGTAAAAGAAATCGATCTTCTAACTCTGAACTTTCATCATCATAGAACTGTATTGCGAAGTCATCGTAGAATACGGACTGTGCTTCTTCAAAAGTGACACCATGCTTTCTTGTGTTTGATGCCGCTTTAGATGCATCCCATTCAAATTCAATCATAAATACATTGTATTTACATTTCAGGGATTATCAAGGTCTTGCTTTGCTGCCCTAACGAATAAGGATATGTCGCGCTTGCCGCGACCTATCCAGTTGTTGAACAAGCCCGGAGATTGGGACTCTCTATATAGTGCCTGGACGGAAATTCATAAGTCGCTAAAATAAAAAGGAAAAGCCACTAAA
>CAZYYM010000185.1:0-3504 GCA_964651385.1 uncultured Gammaproteobacteria bacterium
GAGCTGGTCACTGGTAAGGAAGCGCACTCCTGACCACGAAGGCTTGCCGTCAATATCAACACCACTACGTGGATCTGGGCTTTCGGTATTGCTAAGAGCTATGTGAAAACGCGTGATCGCAGCTGTGTCTGCTGGCCGAGACAATTCTCCCGCCGTGGACAGGCATAATTCGAGGTCTCCGAGCCGATGTTTAGCAATAACGCTTGCTTCAGCCTGGTATCTCCAGAGTAACTGCGGATTGGCGGTATAGGTTTTATCGACATACTCAAGCACTTGACGCAATTGTTGCTTGTCTGATGTTTGACTATAAACACGGGATGCCAGAAACATCGGGTATTCGGAGTCAGGATTCAGTTGGAAAATCCTGTCCAGCCAGCTGACCAATATTTGATAATTGATGAAGTTATAACGAATATGTCTACCCGCTTGATTGTCATGCAATTGTAGTCGCATAGCGAGCAGGTAACTCAACAACTGCTTAGAGCCCATTGACAAACCTCTATAAGTCTCTTGGCCAAATGGATTCGATAACGGCTTATAGCCGGCTCGATATTCTCGGGCCGATGTATGATGCACCCATATCTGTAAGGCCAGTGTCACCACAAAGCCGGCCAGTACCAGTCCTGGAACAGACGATAATGGCCTCTCCACGCGGCGGCGCATCAGAAATTAAATTCCTTGCGGTAGAAATCGACTAGACAGGCGGCAACGATGAACAAAATATAGACGGACACGTTTTGAAATTGTGCCGCCAACAGCGAAGACAAAACCCTGTCTTCAAAATACACATCGTTTTGAGCAAAGCTTTCCAGGCCGGGCAACAGATGCAGAATTCCGCTAAAAACGCTTTCGGCAAAACGGTTGGCAAGACTCCCATCAGAGAGATGGACTGATTGCAACAACATTTGCTCGATCAACCCGGATAATTTTGATAACAGGTAAATAGCCAGGGATAAAAATACGGCTAGCGGTACTTTCTCCAGGCTTAATATGGCCAGAAAGCCAATTAAGCCGACCAGAAAAACTTCCAGCCAGAGCGCTAATGTCCAGTAGCCGGCTATTTCAAAATTGGCATAAAAAATAAAAATAAACAGACCCGGTAATACTAAAAGCATCGCCGTTACAGCAGTCACCATAAACTGCGCGACAATGTATTGCCAGCGTGATACAGGCATGGTTAATAGACGTTCAAATTGTCTATATTCGAAATCTTCTGCGACGTTTGATGTCGTCAGTAACAGTATCAACAACACCAGGCTGTATCTTAAAAAATCGGCAAGAAATGCAGCCGCTATCGACTGGCTATTGATGATCGCCAGTTCGCTAATATAGCCACTGAGTAACAGTCCGCACAGGTATAAAATACCGAGCAAAACTAATAGCCGCCGATTAAGAATGCCCAATATTAGATAACGAAACAATGCTATAGTTTGCGCGTACACAGGACTTTTAATACCTTGACCAAATTAATAAAAACGCTTCTCCAGTTTGAGCAACAAATAATGGCAGCGGTTCTGCTGATATACCATTTTCTGGTCTGGTCAATTACCGACCCGCCGTTTCAACTGGCTTTCACCTTGATATTGTATGGACTGTTCCTGCTCTGGCAACCATTGTGGAGTAAAGATATCAAAGTGCGGAAAATACCGGCCGCTTTTATAGGAATTTTTCTGATCATTTTAGCCAACCTGTTTCCCAAAGAGTCATTCATTTTTTTCGGACTGATTTTGTCCGGCTTAATTGGCAGTCGGTTACTCATCCAAAGTTCTTTCCGTTCTTTCGATTTATTGGCACTGTTAATCATCATTATCGAAATGGCCGTTGGCGTGGTACCGAGCGCCTTTGCCGAAATCAGGCTACCGGGATTATTTGCGGACTATATGCAGACCCTGGTGTTGGTACCGATTTTATTGTTTTTTTTCGCCCCAAATCCAGACAACAAACGCCGCGGACGAAGCCAGGTCGATTTAATGCATGGCTTGCTGGCATCGACCTTGATTTTTCTCGTCCTGCTTGGTGGAATAGTCATAAATCTGCTCTATGGTGTCGATTATATCGATGGTTTATTACTAACCGTTTTTATTGTTTCCACATTGACCATTGGCATCAGCTGGTTCTGGAATCCGGGCATTGGCTATTCAGGAATCGGCGTGCTTTGGAACAGATACGCTATGACCATTGGTGGTCCTTTCGAGGTCTGGATCAGCACTTTAACCACGCTGATAGAAGAACGTTTTCTGACCCCGGCTGAATACCTCGAAACAGCCTGTGACCACCTTGTCGACAACGACTGGCTCAATGGCATACAGTGGAATTTCGAAAATTACAGAATTAATGTCGGCGAAAAATTCGGACCGCGGCTGGAGTATAGCTTGAGTAAAAATAATACCGTTGACCTTTACTATAAATCAAATCCCGGCAACGCCCTCGAACAGCACACTATTTTGCTGATTCGAATGGCTTATCAATTTTATCTGGCCAAGCTGAATCAGGAAATTGTTCGCGCTCAGGAACATTTTGCAACCATTCATCACACCGGGGCCAGACTGACCCATGATATGAAAAACATATTACAATCGATCAAAACCTCCCTGGATATTTTAAGTGACGACTCCGATACGCAAGAGCAGCAAAAACTGCTACAAACCAATTTGACCCAAATCAGCGGACGCCTGGAAAGCACCTTGAATAAATTAAAGGCGCCGAAGCTTGATACACAAATTAATCTGGTTGATTGTCATGAATGGATGGATCAATTAGAAGCACAACATCACAGCAATCAAAAATTTGAATTTAGCCGCGATATCGAATCCAATATTCCTTTACCCGTCGACTTGTTTGACAGCATCGCTGAAAACCTGATCAATAATGCATTAAGAAAAAAATCCAGCCACCGGGTCAAAGTTCGACTGCTTTCGAACGACGACATTACCCTTTTATCGATCTGTGATGACGGCGATGCGATCAAATCGGAAGTGGAAGTCGATTTATTCAATCAACCGATTTCTTCTGGCAGTGGTATGGGAATCGGACTATACCAGTCAGCCATTATGGCGGGTGCTTTTAATTTCGAACTGGAATTGAGTCAGAACGAGCCAGGCAAAGTTTGTTTTAATTTATTTCAGCATTTAACTGATTAGAGACGAAAAATATCAGGGCAACTGGTCGGCTTCGATCATTTTTGAAAATAACTGGTTAGGGGATATCCATTTTACTATGTCGTCGTAGTCATCGGCAAAGCCTGTAGCTCTTTTCACAAAGGTAGTCTCACCCCCAGCGACATTCTTAAGAAGATACTGTCGACCAGAAGGCCCCAATCCCATTGCAAGCGTTGCGTCATTAGTCGTATTCGCACCCATGTTTTCGAGCTCATCCCCGACAGCAACGCCCTCATTCCAATTTTTACCCTGCGATATCAATACAAAGGGAGCGCCGGCATAAGGCCCACCCGCAGCATTCGGTCGACCGAAAACTATCGTCGCATCGGTACACAGGTCGTCTGTG
>CAZYYM010000186.1:0-3338 GCA_964651385.1 uncultured Gammaproteobacteria bacterium
GCTAGCGATTAATTCCATAGGGATGGATCGCTATTTCTTGTGGGTAGGTTAAAATTACCACCAACCCCCGGATACTGAGAGATTGCCAGCTGTTGGCGAGTAATCAATATAATCATATTTGGTTTAAATAGGATTTTTTTAACTTTTTTGTAACTAGAGTTAGCGGATGATACCATGCGCTATTGCAAGATAAATTGTTTTTCCTGACTCCAACTGACAAACTCATGAGCGCGAAAGAAGAAGACCCGCAAGTACAGCTACTGAAAATTATAGTTTTCATACTTTCACTGTCGCCGCTGTATGAGATGTTGTGGTATATGGTAACAGGCCGATTTGGTGATTACCCTTCCTGGGTATTCATTGGTACTACCGGGGAGGCTGCGCTTATATTCTTGCTGATTACATTGTCTGTTACCCCGATTCGAAGAATTTTTGGCTGGAATATTCTACTCAAACTGAGACGAATGTTGGGTCTGTTTGCGTTTTTCTACGCTACATTGCACTTTTTTGTCTATATCTGGCGGGAAGACAATTTTATCTTCCAAGAATTCTTGCTGGATACGATTAAACTACCTTATATTACGGTCGGATTTTTGTCCTGGTTATTGTTAATACCACTGGCGGTGACCGCGAATGATAAGATGATTAAACGAATCGGGACTCAATGGAAACGAATTCACGCGATGATTTACCTGATCACCTTCCTGACGGTAATACACTATTTACTGGTGCGCCTGTGGGACCCGACTGATATTCTGTGGTATGCCGCTATACTGGCGGGTCTGTTAGGTTATCGCTTTTATCATGCCCGCACGGCGCGCGACTGGACTTTTTGATCGGGGATAGTCTGTGAGTTCTGATATCATTCGCGATGCTCGTGAAAAGCACGAGCATTGGTACGCGGCCTTTATGAAGTCATTAATAAGCTATAATGGTCAGGTTGAGGACAATCTGGCGATTACCCACGAAGAATGTAAATTTGGACAATGGTTGCTAGAGGTGGGTTTGAAACAACACGGTGACATGCCACAAATGCACCGGCTGGCAAGAACTCACCGCGAACTGCACCTGCATGTACGCAATATTATCGAAAGCCAGGAAATGCACCTAAAGACGCGACTCCGGTTTGCCCAGCTGGAACAGACCCGGGATCGTCTGCTAGCTCAGCTAGATGAACTTGAAGAGATTTTTGATCAGACCGAAGCGCTAGCTGACGACTAATTTGTAGTAGCTCAGACGCGATTTGACAAATCCCGGTACAATTCCCTGTATAGTCTAGCAACCTCAATGTCTTTGATGTTGACCGGGTGTGTGAAAACTACCATATCAGTAATTCATCCTTAACACGAACCCTGGGACTGCCCGAGAATAGGTGGAGTTATACGCGATGATGCAACGCAATATTCACCGCAGCGCAGCAGAAAATGCCGCATCGTGGGCGCTTTGCGCGGTCTTCAAGGGCACTGTCCCATTTGGCAAGCTTTTTTCAGGTTCCGTAAGTAGCGGTGCAAACGGTTGGTATAGGAATGCATTGATATCCGGGTCCGAAAACTGCCAGTGATTTCTTTTCTGATTCTCTGATGATAGACCGAGCCGACATTGTCCATGAAAATTTCCTGCGCCGCGTGGCCGCACGCGACTTAGAACTTTCTGTCTGTCGCTTGTCGCTGGTTGAAGCCAAATTGAGCCGAGAGCAGTTGGTTAGCCTGTTCTATTCGCAGGTGGCGAGTCGGCAGATCGATCGTATGTCACGCAAAATGCAGGCTCGCGGCGAGGGATACTACACCATCGGCTCTTCCGGGCATGAAGGAAATGCCGCCGTTGCAGCGGCATTTCGGCCAACCGACATGGCCTTCCTGCATTATCGCGATGCTGCCTTTCAAATTGCCCGTGCCGCTCAGGTTCCGGGGCAAACGCCGATTTGGGATATGTTACTGAGTTTTGCAACCGCCAGTAGTGATCCGGTTTCTGGTGGACGACATAAGGTGCTTGGCTCGAAGTCGCTGTCCATTCCACCGCAAACCAGCACGATCGCCTCGCATCTGCCGAAGGCAGTCGGCGCCGCCTATTCGGTGGGTGTGGCAAGGCGCGTCAGGCCGGGGAACCAGGTGCTGCCGGACGATGCCGTGGTAATGTGCAGTTTCGGCGATGCCTCTCTCAATCATTCTACCGCGCAGGGTGCTTTCAATACAGCTGGCTGGAATGCCTACCAGAATATTCCGATGCCACTGGTTTTCGTATGTGAAGACAATGGTATCGGTATCTCGGTGAAAACACCGCCGGGCTGGGTTGAGGCAACCATGTCAAACCGGCCCGGATTAAAGTATTTCAAGTGCAATGGCCTGGATATTATTGACACCTATGCCACGGCTAACAGCGTAGCGGATTGGGTTCGCCGTAAACGCCAACCGGCATTTTTGCACCTGTCCTGCGTACGCCTTTATGGACACGCCGGCCCGGACGTGCAGACCAGCTATTTATCGAACGAAGTCATCGAAGCAGCCGAGGCAAACGATCCGTTGCTGTACAGCGCGAAGATTTTGATTGAAGTGGTGGGGTTGAGTGTCAACGAGGTACTGTCAATTTATAACCGGGTCGGCGAGCGGGTGGAGCGAGTGGCTGATCAAGTCGTCAAATTGCCGCGGTTGAAAACAGCTGTTCAGGTTATGGCGAGCATCGTCCCGCCAAAACGCGACTGCCCCCCGGAGGCCAGTCAATCGTCGGCAAAGAGAATGCAGATATTTGGCGCGGCCGATATGCGCGCCTTTGAAAAACCGCAGCACATGGCCAAAATGATCAATTTTGCGCTCACCGATTTGATGCTCGATTATAGAGAAGTGGTACTCGTCGGTGAAGATGTGGCCCGCAAAGGGGGCGTTTACGGCGTCACTCAGCACCTGCAGCGGCGATTCGGGGCCGGTCGGGTGAGTGACACATTACTCGACGAACAATCGATTATTGGACTGGCGATCGGTATGGCGCATAACGGATTTGTACCCATTGCCGAAATTCAGTTTCTGGCTTATTTGCATAATGCCGAGGACCAGTTGCGTGGCGAGGCGGCGACCTTGTCGTTCTTCTCCCGCGGTCAATTTGCTAATCCCATGGTCATTCGCATTGCCGGATTGGGCTATCAACGCGGGTTTGGGGGGCATTTTCACAACGATAATTCACTGGCAGTTTTGCGCGATATTCCGGGCATCGTGGTGGCCTGCCCGTCGAACGGACGCGATGCCGTATTGATGCTGCGCGAATCGGTACGACTCGCCAGGGAGGAACAGCGGGTGGTGGTTTTTGTCGAACCGATCGCATTGTATATGACCCGGGATCTTCACCAG
>CAZYYM010000187.1:0-3280 GCA_964651385.1 uncultured Gammaproteobacteria bacterium
TCACGTACGGTTCTGTGAGAAGCTTGGGGGGAGGTTCCCCTTGCTTACTCGACCAGCTGATTATGCGACACACACGAATACTGACTTATGTGACGCGCAAAAATATTGACTTATGTTGCTAAACGTCATCGCACAATCTCTCCAGGCTTTTTCGATAGCCTCAATCCACCACCAACACCCGAATCAGGTTGGTGCTGCCGGCTTGTCGCGAACTACCGGCAGTCAGTATCACCAGATCGCCGGTTTCAACCTGACCAATCTGTTTTGCCGCCTGGAGGGCAAACGCCAATCGGTCTTCGTCTGAACCCTCTTCAGAGTAGAGAATACCATAAATACCCCAATTTATTGCCAGACGATGTGCAACAAGCGATGAGGAGGTAATCGCCAGAATCGGGCAATCCGGCCGGTGTTTGGATATCAAACGCGATGAGAATCCGGTTTCCGTCAGGGCCAGAATGGCTGTCGCATTCAAATGATTGGCCATGGTAATAGAGGCTTGTGCCACCGCTTCGGTTACCTCGTTGGAGGGGTGCGGTTTAATCTGCTGAAGATTACCGAATTCTCTCAGGCTTTCCTCTGCCTCCAGTGCGAGACCGACCATGGTTTTAACCGCTTCCAGGGGACGCGAACCGGAGGCTGTTTCACCGGATAACATAACCGCTGAGCTACCGTCAAAAATGGCATTGGCAACATCACTGACTTCAGCACGGGTAGGTCGCGGGTTGCGCTCCATAGAATCGAGCATTTGGGTGGCGGTAATGACCGGTTTGCCGTTCGAGACTGTCGCTCGAATGATGCGTTTTTGAATGGTGGGGCCTTCCCCCATACTCAGTTCAACGCCGAGATCCCCGCGCGCTACCATGATGCCATTGGCAACCTCGATAATTTCCTCGATGTTCTCGACACCCTGGCGATTTTCAATCTTGGCGATAATCGGGATATCCGCACCAAAGTCTCTCAGGCAGGCGCGTAGATTCTGAACCTCTGCCGCATTTCGTACGAACGAGGCGGCAATATAGTCTACTTTCTGGCTGGCCGCGAATTTCAGTTCATGACTCGCATCGTAATCGATATCGTCGATCGCAGAGGTTGTATCGGGCAGGTTGACACCCTTGTTGTCGCGCAGCGGACCACCGCATTCAATATTGCAATGGACTTCGGTCTGATCGATTGAAACCACTCGTAGTTCTATCTGGCCATCATCGAGCAGAATACGCTGTCCCGGTCTGGCATGGCGATACAAGCGGTTATAGGTGATTGAAACACCCTGTTTGTCACCTAGCCGGTGGTCTGCATACAGTGTGAACGATTGATGTCTTTGCAGTAGAATTTCGCCACTATCGACCTTGCCGGTACGAATTTCCCGCCCCCGGGTATCGAGCATAATGGCGACTATCGCGTTACAGGCAGTGGCTGCATCGCGTATCCTCGCAACGGTTTGCGCGTGGGAGTTCTCGTCGCCATGCGACATGTTGAGTCTCGCCACGTTCATTCCGGCATTGATCATGGCTTTTAATTTTGTTGTGGAATTGCAGGCCGGTCCGATGGTCGCAATGACCTTGGTTTTTCTGAATCGTTTACGAGTACTCAGGGTGTGACTCCAGCAATTTGGTAAAAGGCAGGTATTATAGTCTCGATAGGTGTATCGATCACCTGTCGAGATACTTTGAATCAAGCTATTTTTGTGGTGATGAAATAAACTGAGTCGCCAGCAAGAGTATCGTCGATATCAAAATCATAATGGTCGAAATTGCCGCAATGGTCGGATCGATAAAATCACGCAGAGCAGCGAACATATGTTTTGTCAAGGTGGCGTTCGATCCACCGGAAACAAAAATTGCAATGATGACTTCATCAAATGAAGTGAGAAAAGATAACAACGCGGCGGTGGCGATGGAAAATTTTATCTGCGGTAAGGTGATGATAAAAAAAGCCTTTATTCGAGTGGCACCGAGACTTTGAGCAACGCGCTCCTGGTTCAGATCATAGCTGCGCAATGCTGAAGTGATGACGATCATCACCAGGGGCGCCGACAGGACGGTATGAGCCAGTACCAGCCCGAAGATTGTGTTATTCAGACCGATTCGACCGTAGGCGTAGAAGGTACCTATTGCTATGAGGATGACAGGGACAATCATTGGCGTTATGAGAAAGGCAAAGATCAACCTGGCCGCACGGTGTCCTGAGACGAAAAGCGCGTAGGCGGCCATGGTGCCAAGAGGTGTTGCCAGTAGCATAGTCAGTACACCGACCTGCACAGAGGTTACGGTCGCCCGCATCCATTTGGCTGATTCAAAATAAACTTCGTACCAGCGGAATGACCAGTTTTCCGGTGGAAATTCGAGATATTGTGAATCAGAAAAAGACATCGGTATAACGATGAAGGTAGGGATTACCAGCAGCATCATGATAATTGCCGCAACGGCATACAACCATAGCCGACCGCCGTGGGTAATCTGTGTATCAGAAGCCGGATTTTTAAGCCAACTCATAATCAGTGTTTACCAAACAATGCAGCATCCAGTTTTAGCAACCGGCTTGCCACAATGAGAATGAGCAGCGTAGCAACCAGCAATACAACGCCGAGTGCACTGGCAGCACCCCAGTTGTATTGATTTTCGAGTATTGCCGTGATCTGGGTAGCGACCATGACGACACGTCCGCCGCCCAAAACTGCTGGTGTTACGTAAAATCCAAGGCAAAGCACGAAGACGATTAGCGAGCCGGCCACCATGCCGGAGAGCGATAATGGGAAAAATACCTGCCAGAACGACTGCACTGGAGATGCGCCAAGATTAGCCGCCGCATGCATCAGGTCGCGTTCGATTTTACGCATAGAACCATATAACGGTAACACCAGAAAAGGCAGCATGATATGCACCATGCCAATTAAGGTGCCGGTCATGTTATGCACGAGCTTGACGGGTGTTTCCCAGATACCGGCAGAGATCGCGAAATCATTTATAATACCTTTTTTCTGTAGTAGCACCAGCCAGGCGTAGGTCCTAACCAGCAATGATGTCCAGAAGGGTAGCAGCACCGCCAACATGAAAAACCCGGCCAGGCGTACGGGCAGCATGGCAAGAAAATAAGCGAGCGGGTAGCCGATTAAAATACAGATGATCGTCGTCAGAATACTCACCTGGAAGGTGGTGATAAAAACTCGCGCCTGTACAAACGGCTGGTCTACGAAGATCAGATTGCCACCGACGTTGAAATGGGTTCCTACAGTCTCGAAATCTCCGGACTGACTTACCTTCAGGTGTCGGCCAAAGAAGGC
>CAZYYM010000188.1:0-3117 GCA_964651385.1 uncultured Gammaproteobacteria bacterium
GATAATAGTAATTTCAAAAGGGCAAACATCCAAGACACCCATGTATCCGGACGCTGCAGATGGACGGTTTCTCGGGATTATCGATGCACCGCAGATAACTTCACACAATTCATCACCGGTGACTGACAAGTTGAGAGGCAATCTGCCGACATAAGCACTGCCACAAGGTCTGCATTCTGTGGCCATAGGCGAGCGGCCCGTGCAACGTCCTCAAGTAGCGCACACTCATTGACTCCCTCAGGGTAGGGCCTAATGCAACACGACCACCGGCGGTGCGCAGGAGCGGCGACCCTCACTTGCCCATCCACAGCGAGGACAGATCTTCAGCGTCTACCCTCGCGAAGTGATCTAGCGTTGTTTAGCGCTCAATACGTTCAATGCAAAAGGGGCTAGCGAGTATTCGTCAATTATCTCGTTGCGGCCAAGATCCTTCAACAAATCGTGAAGCAGGGTAGACACGGACATCGCCTGAGATAAGTGCACTTGGCGGCAAGATCGACGTCTTCAGTAAAACGCCGAATTAATTTATGTGCCTTGGACAGAGATGTTCCACCTTTGAAGACAATGTCTTCTGCATAGGCGGATTCGCTGAGACGCTTGAGCGCGACGGTGACCCAGTAGTCTTTCTCAACGTAGACTTCCGGTATGGAATACTTCTGCGCTGTCGCCTGGATCAGCTCTGAAAAAATATCCGGCGTACCGTGCAGGTTCACCGAATGTACCAGTCCTTTTTGTCGGCCCAGGCGTTGCCATCAAGTCCAATATTGAATCGTGTCAACGGGTTCAGTGATGCACGGAGTCGTGCATCAAGCGGTTGGCCATTACG
Organism: uncultured Gammaproteobacteria bacterium; assembly: GCA_964651385.1. Lineage (GTDB taxonomy): Bacteria > Pseudomonadota > Gammaproteobacteria. The sequence goes on from CAZYYM010000188.1 coordinate 827, forward strand.
CGTTAGCAGCAACCCCAATAGCGCCCGGGTGGCCGCGTTGTAGTAATTCAGCGCCAGTCTTTGTATTCGACTGACATCTGCATCGGCGAGTTGGCGAGCAATGATTTCAAGCACCTCCTCAGGATCGGCGTCCGGTACTTTCTTGACGTCGCGAAGTGCGTCCAGGTATTGCAACAGCGGTACATCGATTTTCTTGACCGGTGCTCGGCTCGGTATGAACTTAATTCGAATGGTGCCGAAGTCTTTTTCCTGCCGTGCCCCATTTAGTGCGATGGTGACCGTTTTCGGGATCTGGGTCGTCAGCCCCAATCGATTGTACAAGGCCGGTCCGGTTACATAACCGCGCAGGCGGCCGTTGCGATACAGCATATCGCGGATAAGTTCCTGGTCCGTCGGTTTGAGGACACCCAAAACGCCTTGCTTGGGTTTGCAGTAGCGGCCTTTGGCAACTCGCGTAATCTGGCTCATTTCGGCGAGTCGGCTCAATGCACGCACGGCGGCACCGGGGGCCTCTCGATAGGCCGGCAGATCGCTGTAGCCGAAGATGCGCCCTGGCGCAAAGCCCTCGACCGTCTGGTTGACCGTTGCAGCAATACTCATCGTCTAAACCTCGATCGTCAGAATAGGGGAGTGATGTCGCGTTTGTCAAGTTTATCGTGTGATAAACGGGACAATGTTCATCTTATTCAGCCCTAACTCTGGCAAATACTATGATCATTAGTCACATAAACAGCCCCAGCTATAACACGATTGGAATCTTCGCTAATCGGGTCATAAACCGATCCGGCACCGATCGCTATTCGATTCCCTTTTTTGCCACTCCTCGCTGGGATGCACCGGTTAAACCTTTAATCGGTGATTCAGCGTTAGAAAGTAATGGCGAGAAATATGAGCAATACCAGTTCAGGCACTGGCGTCGTATATTCCCGATTGCAGGGGTTTCGGGGTAATTTGGTCTGATTATATTTTGTGCAATACAGGACTTGAATTCCATTATTACACAAAATATAATCAGGAAATGATTCCCCGTGACCTGACTAAAGAGCTACTCCAACAACTCAAAGAGTATCCTGTTGTCACCTTACTCGGACCCAGGCAGTCGGGTAAAACGACGCTCGCGCGAGAGTTATTAAAGGATTTTAGCTACGTCAGCCTGGAAACCCCCGATGTTCTGGCATTCGCTAAAGATGATCCGCAGGGTTTCCTGGCGCAATACCCGGGAGAAACTATTTTTGATGAAATCCAGCGTGCGCCTCACCTCATTAGCTACCTGCAAGGCATAGTCGATGAATCCGGCAAGACGGGGCAGTTTGTATTAACCGGCTCTCACCAACTGGAATTACGCGCGGCCATCACCCAGTCGTTGGCGGGTAGAACCGGAATCCTGCATTTGTTGCCCTTTTCGATAAAAGAGTTAGAGGCTGCGAAAATTACTTTCGATAGTTTCGAGGAATACGCTTTCACCGGATTCCTTCCCCGCGTGTACGACCAGAACCAACGTCCAAACACTGCCTACGCCAATTATTACCAAACCTATATCGAGCGGGATGTCCGGCAAATCATTCAGCTTAAAGACGCTAGCCTGTTTGATAAATTCATGCGTTTACTCGCTGGTAGAACGGGCCAGGTAATCAATTATCAATCACTCGCATCAGATGTTGGCGTAGATGGTAAAACTGTCAAGGAATGGTTATCGATTCTTGAAGCCTCTTTTGTTGTTTTCAAACTGTCACCGTATTTCGAGAACTTTGGGAAACGGGTAATTAAATCACCAAAATACTATTTTATAGATACTGGCCTGCTTTCTTATTTACTTGGCATCGAAAAGCCAAAACAGATTACCCGAGATCCATTGGTTGGTCAGCTGTTTGAAAACATGATTGTTCTTGAAGCCTTAAAAGCCCGATTCAACCAGGGCCCTGTTCCAAATTTGTATTTTTATCGGGATAGCCATGGGAATGAAATTGATTTGCTCTATACAAGTGGTCGAGAGCTGGTTGGCATAGAAATAAAATCCTCCGCCACATTTACGCCACACTTTAAAAAATCACTATTACGGTTTTCGGAGAAACAACTGCCGCTTCAATCGAGCTATGTTGTTTACAATGGGGAACAAAGGCAATTCAGTGACGGTGTTCATGCAATCAATTTTAGAAACACCGGCGATATTTTTACTCTGAATTAAGAGCGATTGGCCATGCCAGTTACTCCTGCCGTGCAAAAAGGAGACCTCCCGAAATATCAGCCTGCAACAACTGTCGAACGGGCTGTTTGAACTGCGGGTTACTGGC
>CAZYYM010000189.1:0-3113 GCA_964651385.1 uncultured Gammaproteobacteria bacterium
AGTGGCGAAGGCTAAGTGTGAACTTAAATCGCCACCAACTACGGGGCATCCGATGTGCACTACTTTATTGCTTCCACCGCACAATCGATACCTGGCAGTACGATTATCCCGGCGCCGTCTAACCTTTTACTGCAATATTTGGGCGCTATTTGAATACACCCCGGCACCCGAAGGCGCCGGGGCGAAGGTCTTAGCCATACCGATACGGACGACCTGCTTTCTGCATGTCAGCGTTATACTTTTTAAAGATATCAACCACCTTCTTCTTGGTTGGCGATTCACTGGCTATCTCATCCCAGAACTTGACCGCAGCATTTTCAACAGTTGCCCATTCATTGTCGGGAATCGTAGTCAGTTTCATTTTGGTGCCATTCACCCGTAATGAAGCTTCGCCACCCCAGTACCACCATTGACGGTAATAATGTGAGCTATCCATCGTCAGCCTGAGAAGTTCTTTCAGGTTGTCCGGTAACTTATTCCACTGATCCATATTGGCGAAGAATGAACCCGCCCAGGCACCTGAAATGTTATTAGTGAGGAAGTAGTCGGTCACATCCGCCCAGCCGACCGTATAGTCTTCGGTAATGCCCGACCAGGCAACACCGTCAAGCTCTCCGGTTTGCACAGCCACTTCGATATCTTCCCAGGGAAGTGTCACCGGCACCACACCGAACTGAGTGAGAAAACGTCCCGCAGTAGGAAAGGTAAAAACGCGCTTACCTTTCATGTCGGCGAGACTGCGGATGGGATCCTTGGTTGCGAAGTGGCAGGGATCCCAGGCACCGGCTGATATATGCTTAACACCCACTTTTGAGTACTCGGCATCCCAGATTTCATTCAACCCATATTGATTGAATAATACCGGCACGTCGAGCGAGTAACGGCTACCAAATGGAAAATATCCACCAAACACGGTGACCTCGGTCGGTGATGCCATTGAATCGTCATCCGATTGCACAGCGTCTATCGTGCCTTTCTGCATGGCGCGAAAGAGTTCACCCGTGGGTACGAGTTGATCGCCATAAAACAGTTCAATTTGCATATCGCTACCGGCAACCTTGTTAAATGAATCAATTGCCGGTTTGATAACATGGGCAGCGAGGGATGCACCTGCATAGGTTTGCATACGCCATTTTATCGTGGATTTGGTCGCGGCATGTACGGCGGGCGCACTCAATGTTGCAGCACCTGCCAGGCCTGCACCCGCTGTTTTCAGAAATTTTCTTCTACTATCTTTAATATCACTAGTCATTGATTTCTCCATATGGTTATTTATGCATTAATACTAATTTGCTATTCGCCATCATTAATCTTGTTATCAACGGGCGTAAATAGACTCGGGTAGCCATAGCGCAATTTGTGGATAAACCATCACCAGAATGAGCGCAACAATCATTGCTATGACAAAAGGAAATATGGATCCGTAGATATCGCCCAGGGTAATGTCCGGTGGTGCCATGGCGCGCATTAGAAACAGGTTGTAACCGAATGGTGGCGTCATGTAGGCAATTTGCGTCGTGATCGTATACAACACGCCGTACCAGATCAGGTTGAAGCCCAATGCATCCACCAGTGGCACATACAGTGGCGCCACTATCACCAGCATCGCCGTATCGTCGAGGAAAGTCCCCATTAAAATAAACGACAGTTGCATCAGAATTAAAATTGTCCAGGGGTTTAAATGGAACTGATCGGTAAACAAATTCTCGATCGCCTTAACCGCGCCGAGCCCATCAAACACCGCACCGAACCCCAACGCCGCCAGAATAATCCACATGAACATGCAGGAAATCGCTAGGGTTTGTCGAACCGAAGTCTCGAATACCTGGCGATTCATCCGCCCTTTAAGAATTGCCACAGTAAAAGCTGTCATCGCGCCAATGGCCGAGCTCTCTACCAGGCTAGTCCAGCCATTCACAAAAGGCACCATCATTGCCGCGAATATCAGTATCGGTAATAACCCGGCACGTAACAGGCGCAATTTTTCCACCATGGGTACATTGCGTTCCTCCGCCTGTAACACAGGTCCGAGTTCAGGTTGAAGTCGACAACGTATGGCGATGTATAAAATAAATATAGCGGCCATCATAAGCCCGGGCATTACCCCGGCAAGCCACAATTGACCTACCGGTTGACGTGCGATCATCGCATAAAGAACCAGCACCACCGAAGGCGGTACCAGAATTCCAAGCGAGGAGCCTGCCTGGATAACCCCCGTCACCATCCGCTTGTCGTAACCTCTGCGCAGTAATTCCGGTAACGCGATTGTGGCGCCTATAGCCATACCCGCAACCGACAATCCATTCATCGCCGAAACCAGCACCATCAAACCGATTGTTCCTATGGCCAGCCCACCGTGAACCGAACCCATCCAGACATGAAACATCTTGTATAAATCATCGGCTATCTTCGATTCGGAGAGTACATAGCCCATAAAAATAAACATCGGCAGAGTTAGCAATGGATACCATTTCATTAACTTCATCGCCGAGGAAAACGGAATATCTGAACCACCCGTTCCCCACAATGTGATAGCCGCTATCGCAGCAACAGCGCCTATCGCACCGAAAACGCGCTGACCGGTAAACAGCATAAGCATCATTGAAGAAAACATTAACAACGCGATCATTTCGTAGGACATCAGAGATCCAAACCGCGGATTATCGCGATATCTTTAATCAATTCGCAGGTCGATTGCAGCAACATGAGCAAAAAGCCGATGCACATAGTCACTTTGATCGGCCACATATATGGCCGCCAGGCCGAATAACTACGCTCACCATATTGAATTGCATACTGGGTGCTTTCGAGCCCACCCCAGAGCAAAACGCCCAGATAAAAAATCAGGAAAAATACAGTAATGGCGTCAAACCAGGCTTTTTTCCGTATCGACCAGGGCGCGTAAAATAAGTCCATGCGTACATTTGAGCCGAGCTGGATTGAATAAGGCCCACCGAGAATATAGTAGACCACCATGGCAAATTGTGCAGATTCCAACGTCCATAGTGACGGTAGAAAAAAAGTCTTGGACACCGACGACCAGAGCAAGATAACTACCATGACGAAAATACCATACATGACGATGCGCCCCAGCCGGTAATTAACCGCTTCGA
>CAZYYM010000190.1:0-3076 GCA_964651385.1 uncultured Gammaproteobacteria bacterium
CATGGGTTGAGGATAACATCTATGATGGATAATTTATAGACCTGACCCCTTTATTTGTACCTAACCTTGCCAGCTGGCTCGCCTGGACACGGCTGGTCAGGTTTAATGTGGCAACATTTGGACTACTCCGAGCGATGTTAGTAGCACGAGTGAAATTTGTAAGTGGCGTACCTCGGCGGCCCGCTTTCACGCCTGCAGTTAAGGCGTTTAACTCATGCTTAAAACCCAACTGCATTTTTCCAAACGCATTCATCGCTCTTTGCTTTGCCAATGTTCTAGCGGTAGATTCGGAGTTTCCTTTTATGGTGTCACGATAGGCCAGTAGAGCGCCCTGATAATTATTCACGGCTTTGCTAAATCCCTTAAGCCTTTGCCCGTAGACGCTGGTACTCGCACCCATGAGACCGATATTATAGGCCTTCAGTTTGTCATAAATTTCTGCAATGGCGAGGGTATTGTTTTCACCTAATGATAAAGTGAAATGTGTAATTTCACGCGACACTGGTCGCGGGGTTAACAATTTCAATATATCGCGATCTTTCGCTGATGGGTCTTCACACATCAGGTAAGGCGTATAACTATTTAATATTTCGGGATTCACACAATTTAATCCGTTAATATTTTCCGGCGTAAAACCACATTGATTTTCGAGCTGGTTGATGCGCTGTGGTTGGTTACATAATAAGACTTCCGTCACTTATACTCTCCTTGGACATTACACATTTCGGTTCTGTACTATATTCCTGATCCACTACAAACAACAGGCGCAGTTCAAGGGGACATATACGGCCCATTGAAGTTCAATACCCGTCTGTTTGCACCGCAAACAGGATCACCTGTACAAAGTCAAAGGTCCCCAGCGTCGAGTGGTTAGGAACCCCGTCGGGAATTTTTGGAAGTGTTGACTCAATTTCCATTATTTTCATGAGCATCCCGGCTTTTGATGACTTACACTCCGGATAAATCATTTCAGGACTTCAACATGAGCATCACCAGAAAACACACAAACCAGCGAATGAGCCAACTCGTCATGCATGGCGATACCCTTTACCTGGCGGGACAGGTTGCCAAAGATAGCACTGCCAATATCACCGTACAGATGCAACAGGTTCTGGAAAAGATTGATGCTTTACTGGAGGAAGCCGGCAGCGATAAATCCAGAATATTGAGCGCGCAGGTATGGATATCGAATATCGGCCATTTTGCAGCAATGAATGAGGTCTGGGATGCCTGGGTGCCCGAAGGCAAGGCCCCGGCCCGCGCCTGTATCGAAACCCGATTGGCCAGCCCCAATTTACTGGTCGAAGTGGGTGTGATTGCTGCCAGGTAAACAGCCGTAAATTCAATAGCCACTGCCCGAATAATCCATGAAATTAGCCGATGTCTGCATGGCCATTGCGGTAGCTGTTATCTGGGGTATGGGATTTATTGTAGCCAAGGCCGGGATGTCGCACTTCTCGCCGATTTTATTAATGGCCTTACGCTTTACATTGACTGCCATTTGCCTAATCTGGTTTTTCCGCCCACCCCTGAGTCTGTATAAAAATCTGTTCTGGATATCACTGGTCAGTGCCGCAATACAATATAGCCTGACCTTCAACGGGGTTAAAGGTATCGACGCCTCGACGGCTGCTTTACTGGTTCAACTCGAGGTACCATTCGGCTTGATTATGGCATGGCTGTTTCTCGATGACCGTATATCCTATACGCAAATCGGCGGAATAGTAATCGCATTTGCGGGCGCGGTATTAATTATCGGCGAACCAAAATTATCAGGGGATCTGATATACGCTTTTATGGTAATCGGTGGCGCATTTACCTGGTCGGTGGGTCAGATTATGATCAAGAAACTCGGAAATATTGGTGGTTTTACGCTGATCACCGGCGTCGCATTATTCGCAGCGCCGCAGCTTTTCATTGCCTCCTACCTGTTCGAGTCTGATCAACTTGCACAGGTTCAGACTGCGAGCCTGGGCGCATGGAGCGCGGTGGCTTATCTTGGATTGATCATGACGGCACTGGGCTATGCGTTCTGGTATCGACTGATCGGTTTATACAATGTAAACCAGGTGATGCCGTTTTTATTACTATTACCGGTCACATCGGTCATCGGTGGTATCGTCTTTCTGGGTGAATCACTCACGCTGAAAATAACGATAGGCGGATTGATGGCATTAACCGGCGTGGCTTTTATTACTATCCAGCGATCACCACTACAATCTACCAATAAAGCTCAGAATTCAGGAGGTGGATAACTCTGGTTGTTTTATGTTTTCGTTGATCGGCCTGAAATCTTCCATGAGGCTCACGCAAAAATCTGGATTAAACACGATTATCCTGAAACCCGGCGTTGACTGGCAGATATAAAACCATTCAGGAGACGACAACACAATTTCGTTGCTGTTTGGCTACATAGAGTGATTTGTCAGCTTTTTTAAAGAACTGTCCCTTATCGATATCTTGCGCCGAATCGAATATATGCGCCCCGGTAGAAACCGTAACATATTCTAATACATCGCTACCATTATGTTGGATTTTTAACGCAATAATCTGTTTTCTAACCTCCTCAAGAAACTTCCATGCACTATCCGAATCAAGGCAGGAAAAAATGAAAGCAAATTCTTCACCGCCAATTCTAAAGGCATAATCATTTGGGCGTTTTAAAGCGGCCCTAAAAACTTTTGCCACCTTTTTGAGCACCAGATCACCTGCAGAGTGACCATAACAATCATTGTAAAGTTTAAAGTAATCAACATCGACTATGGCAAGTGTCAACAAATTTCCGCTACGCCGGCTCAAACTTACCTCCTTTTTAAAGATCTCATCAAAATATCGCCGATTATGAAGTGAAGTAAGTGAATCGGTGACTGACAATTCCTCAAGTGCCTTTCGGTCCGTAATATCCTCTATAATGTTGGTATAGCCGGTTACCAGATAGCTATCATCAATTTCCGGATGCAAAGAAGAATGGTAACTACTCACCCCATAATACCAAAAAAAGCTTGACAGGGTTTCGGGGGGTAAAAATTATGAGGGCTTAGCTGACTTCTATTTGTCTTCCCTGCGACCTTCACAG
>CAZYYM010000191.1:0-2979 GCA_964651385.1 uncultured Gammaproteobacteria bacterium
TCACTGGTAACTCGGTTACTTTTTGCAGGCGCAGCGCATAAGCGAGAGCCTGGTCGAAGCCAAATAACCTGGCCATAATCGGCCAGAATGCGTTACGGGGATTCGCATAGTATTGATACGCATCAAGTGACATAACACTGGGCATGCTCCCCAGCACCACCAGGCGCGGACGGAATCCAACAATGGGATCAAAGGAATCGATCCTCGCCATAGCCAAAGCGCAACGGCTATTTTTTCATCTGGTCAAAAAACTCGAGATTGGTTTTGCTACCCTGCATGCGTCCCAACACGAACTCCATCGCCTCGATTTCGTCCATGGAATGCAGGAATTTACGTAGAATCCAGATTTTCTGTAATTCTTCAGCCCCCATCAATAACTCCTCGCGACGGGTTCCCGAACGATTGATATTGATCGCGGGGAAAACCCGTTTTTCGGCGATACGCCGGTCAAGGTGGATTTCCATATTACCGGTGCCTTTAAATTCTTCGTAAATCACTTCATCCATCTTCGAACCCGTCTCGATCAAGGTGGTCGCCAGGATGGTCAGGCTGCCACCTTCCTCGATATTTCGGGCAGCACCAAAGAAACGCTTGGGTCGGTGCAAAGCATGGGCGTCAACCCCCCCGGTCAGCACTTTTCCCGAAGAGGGTATGGTTGTATTGTAAGCCCGTGCCAGGCGGGTAATCGAGTCGAGGAGTATGACTACATCCCGTTTGTGCTCCACCAGTCGCTTGGCTTTTTCGATCACCATTTCGGCCACCTGGACGTGCCGACTGGCCGGTTCATCAAAGGTCGAGGCGACAACTTCGCCTTTAACCATGCGCGCCATTTCGGTAACCTCTTCAGGACGTTCGTCGATAAGTAACACGATCAAATAGCAATTCGGGTGGTTGCTGGCAATACTTTGCGCGATGTTTTGCAGCATCAAGGTTTTACCCGCTTTCGGCGGTGAAACGATCAGCCCTCGCTGCCCCTTGCCGATTGGCGATACCATATCGATAATACGCGCGGTAATGTCCTCGGTACTACCGTTACCGCGTTCGAGTACCAGTCGGTTCGCCGGATGAAGCGGTGTCAGGTTCTCAAACAGAACCTTATGCTTGACGTTTTCCGGCAGATCAAAGTTAATCTCGTCTACCTTGAGCAAGGCGAAGTAGCGCTCGTTATCCTTGGGTGGCCTGATTTTCCCGCTGATGGTGTCCCCGGTACGTAAATTAAACCGTCTAATCTGGCTGGGAGAGACATATATATCGTCGGGACCAGCCAGGTAAGAGCTGTCCGCCGAGCGTAAAAAACCAAACCCGTCCTGCAGAATTTCGAGCACCCCGACACTAAAAATATCCTCTCCTTTTTTCGCCTGAGCCTTCAAAATACTAAAAATAATGTCTTGTCGACGCATGCGAGAGGTGTGGTCACCACCCATCGATTTCAGAATTTCGATTAATTCGGGAACAGCTTTTAACTTCAAGTCACTTAGATTCATATTGGAATACGACGGGGTCGGTTTAGAGAGAAAGACGGACGGATAGCCTTTGGCAGCAGCGTGAAATCAGGAATCGATAATGGGTTGTTATTGAGCGAACGCCGCAGGGACGCGGCAACGATTGAGGTGAGCCTACCACAGTAAAAAATAGCCGTCTACTACTACTTGTAAGCCCGCCTGAAACGTTAGTGGGTCGAACCAATCGGGTTACACCATTACCACCTGGATTGTCAGCAATTGGCCGCTATCAATCCATCCGTCACCGCACTACAAAAGCTAGCTGGGGTTACTACCCCCAGCGGCAGGCTCGGCACTCTCCGATGAATTATTCGTCGAGCATCGAAAATCGCCAATGGAACCCGCAACATGTAGCGATAAATTCAAAAGCAGCTGATCGAAATGCCCCAGGCGGTCCTTTACTGGCTCTCGGACCAGAATGAACAGAATCGAACCGTGACCATAAACGAGCCACTTTTAATCACGAATCGACCGAATCTCCACCTATGTACGTCCCTGTACATATCGCGACGACCCCTATTCTCGGACAGTCTCCTATATATTGCTATCGAGGAAGGCAGTTAGCTGGGATTTTGACAGCGCACCCACTTTGGTTGCCTCGACAGCTCCGCCCTTGAACAGCATCAGGGTAGGTATGCCGCGGATACCATATTTTGGCGGGGTATTTGAATTATCGTCAATGTTCAACTTGGCCACTTTGACCTTGCCATCGTATTCGTTAGCAATTTCTTCGAGAATCGGGGCTATCATCTTGCAGGGCCCACACCATTCAGCCCAATAATCTACCAACACAGGACCATCTGCCTGCAATACATCGGATTCAAAACTCTCATCAGAAAGGTAAACTATTTTATCACTCACGTGTTTCTCCAGGCCCCTCGGCTAACGAATAGACAGACAATTTAGTCGCATCAGTTTTAACTGTCAACAATGATACCTAAAACTCCAAAACGGCTATTTGTACGACTCTTGTTCCCTATATTAGGTTCCAATTCCTCTTTTTCAATTGGATGCGCAGGTTTTTCTTCAAACCTGCTACCATAGCGCGGTTTTAGCAAACCACGGGAACCAACCTCATCATGGGACAGCAACATTTAACGGAGCAGGCTTTCAGTTCGCTGGAACTGGATTCCAGATTATTGGCAGCACTTGACAAGCTCGATTTCAAATATTGCACCCCGATACAGGCCAAGTCCATTCCACTGTTGCTGGCTGGTCAGGATGTTTCTGGACAGGCACAAACCGGCACAGGGAAAACCCTGGCTTTCCTGTTGGCAATCGCACAGACAATTCTCGACTCCGACCGCGTTGCAACTTCTCCCGGAAAACCCCGCGCGCTAGTACTCGCACCCACCCGTGAATTGGCGCTGCAAATTTACAAAGATGCCGAGGCTCTGCTCAACGATATACATCTTAACCTGGCTATTTGTTACGGCGGCAAGGCTTATGAGCAGCAAAAAAAACAGTTCGAACAACC
>CAZYYM010000192.1:0-2928 GCA_964651385.1 uncultured Gammaproteobacteria bacterium
CGCACGCTACGTTCTGTGGGAATCGGAGGCGGGTGACCGCCTCCGATGACCCGGTCTGGGCAGGCTAACGTAACTACGGTTAGACTATTGAGGCACCGCCAGACGAAAGGGGCGGTAACAGATAGGTCTGACCTACGGGATCGTGATGCCTGTTCTCTACTCTACCCAGAATACCCAAAAAATTCTTCAGCTAAACTGGCTCGAGTTACTCTTTGAACTAATAATGCTTCGAATAAGAAAGTTATCGAATGTTCGAAAGGTCGAGAAACAAACAATTGCGCCGAATAAGTCATGGCCGTTATTGGATTAACAATAGCAACACTACTCTCTTTCCGAACCAGGCTGAAAATGGCTGCAGTCATCGGTGCATCTATCAGGACTGAACGCTCAACACCCGGTTCGGAAAAAAACTGCATCAATTTTCAATTGTTTCCTTGAATTAATCCCTCTGGGCATAAAGGATTCCTCAGATAAATGCTGCGGATAAATGACAGAACAAATAGGTTCTATTGCTCGTCAGAAGGGTCTTGTAACGGTTATTCGAACTCGGCCAGTTCATCGTGCCAGGCCTCGATTTTCTCCATGTACTCACGTCCTGGTTTCCCTGTCTTGCGAAAAGTTTCGAATACTAACAGTCGAATTATCGCGAGCACGCCAGAGTAGCAATCAAATGCATAAGGATTCTCGACCGGACAGACTAAAGTCCAGCGAGAAAAAGCTTGTATACCACGAGCGGAAGGGTCGGTGATTAATAATACATCCGCGCCGGTATTATGAATTGCTTCGAGATATCGCTCTAGGATGCCGACGATTCTGCGAACACCGACGACGACTACCATATCTCCCTTACCCAGATCCGCAATTCTTTCAGCGACGGTTTCACCGGGCCCCGGAATCATGCGCGTCTTTTCACGGAACTGAATAAATTGCCAACGAGCATAGGCGGCGAAGTAGTAACTATTGCGAAATCCCATGAAACCGAGATTACGTGCATCTGCTAAAGCGGTTGCGATTTGGTCGATATTGCCTAGATTCAAATCGTCCAGAGCGGCATTCAACAGGTTGGATTCATGTGCGGCAAACTGGACATACCGATCATCTGACGAGGCGGGCTGTTTCGAATCTGCTGTTGAGTCAAGCGATAGCGGCGAACCCCAGTGACCAGACTCGCGCGCTTTACGCCGCATCTCCTCATAGTTGTTAAATCCAGTTCGTTGCACAAAACGACTGATTGTCGAATTGGATACACCTGCGATTTCTGCAAGTTCGGAGGCTGAATACAGGCAGATTTCGCGCGGCGATTGAAGAATAAGGTCAGCCACAAGTCTTTCGCGGTCGCTTAGGCTGGCAAATGCCTTATGGATGCGATCTTCTATAGTTGTCATCGGTTATACGATTCGTTTCCCAAAAAAATCAAGTCTAACAATACCACGATGGAAATTCATTTCCAATAAGCCTTGACTTGTTGGAAATATAATTCCAATATGTAAGGAGAAATATCAAAGACATCCTTAGAAAATGCCCAGCTAAAAAAAGTTTTTGTCATGACCGTAATTAACACTCGAATTAGGGGAATAAAACCGTGAGCGATCCCGAACCAGCCATATCGATTGATGGCATGAGCAAGTGGTTTGATGACTTCAAGGTATTGTCTGATATCGATCTGACTGTGACCTATGGCGAGCGTATTGTTATCTGCGGCCCCTCCGGCTCTGGAAAATCTACACTCATACGCTGTCTCAATCGACTCGAAGAACATCAGCAGGGCACGGTTATCGTCAATGGTCATGAACTGACAGACGATCTTAAGAACATTGAGGCAGTAAGACGGGATATTGGCATGGTCTTCCAGTCCTTCAATCTGTTCCCAAATCTGACGGTTCTTGACAACTGCGTGCTCGCACAGCGTAAGGCGCTTAAGCGTAGTAAAGCGGAATCTCGCGAGATCGGCATGAAATTCCTTGAACGAGTGAAAATCCCCGAACAGGCCGATAAATTTCCGAGTCAGTTGTCGGGGGGGCAGCAGCAACGCGTTGCAATTGCTCGCGCACTGTGCATGGAACCCAGGATTATGTTGTTCGACGAGCCGACTTCGGCGCTCGATCCAGAGATGGTCAATGAAGTGCTCGATACCATGGTTGGACTGGCTGAAACCGGTATGACCATGATTTGCGTCACCCACGAAATGGGCTTTGCCCGACAGGTGGCGGATCGGGTGATTTTCATGGATGGCGGCAGCATTGTAGAAGAAAATAGTCCGAACGAATTTTTCGACAATCCGCAACATAAACGCACTAAAGCCTTTCTCGGCCAGATTCTATAAATTGCTATGTTTGAATTTCGATTTTATGAAATCTGGCGGTCAACCGAGTATATCGAGACGATACTCAACGGTTGTTTAACCAGTTTCTGGCTGTCGATACTAGGCGGTTCATTTGGTTTTGTGTTGGGTCTGGCGATGGCACTGTCGCAGCTCCCCGGCGGTAATCCTGTGTTTCGCATGGCGTCTGTCGGTTATATCGAGTTTGTGCGTAATACACCGTTTATCGTACAACTGTTTTTCGTTGCTTTCGGGTTGCCGCTGTTGTTGGGTTACAACTGGTCTTTTGAAGCGTCTGCCTTGCTGGCCATGACTTTAAACTTTTCGGCTTATTTTGCCGAAGTGATTCGTGCCGGATTAGAAGCGGTTAAGAAAGGCCAGTACGAAGCGACTCAGTCGCTCAGCCTGACGCCAAAACAAGGTATTTTTTACGTTGTATTGCCGCAGGCCCTGGCTAATGTCTGGCCTTCGCTTTCCAGCCAGTTTGTATTTCTGTTTTTAACCACCGGACTGATATCTGAAATCGGCGTGGAAGATCTGACCTGGGCCGGACGATTCGTCGCGGATCGCCCATTCCGTGACTTCGAAGTCTTCATCGTATGTCATCT
>CAZYYM010000193.1:0-2923 GCA_964651385.1 uncultured Gammaproteobacteria bacterium
TCCAAAGGTCTCGCAAGGCGCTACTGGCGTGGAGTGTGCACAACTGCCGTCCCCACCGCCGTACGACAGTTTTACCGAAGCCCCCGATATCAAGTAATTGGAGGCTTACGCGCATCTGAGGATAGATGGTTTGGTGCCCGATCGACAACAACAGGGGGATCTCGATTTAGCCTCGAAGAAGCGGTTCGGGATCCGTGCCGTGGTGATATTACACCTTCTGGTGGTGGTAATGTTTTTCGTGGCGTCATTTGTGTGGGGCAAGTTTTAATGAAAATTAATCCCATGAAACTGGCAATCATTCCCGTGCTCATGTTTGGTTTCGGTTTTGCATTGGTACCCTTGTACAATGTTCTTTGCGACGTCACCGGGCTGAATGGTAAAACGGGTCGCATCGAGGCATCGGAAATCGATCCTGGTCGAGTCGATTTGTCGAGGACAATCGAGGTGCGATTTATTACCACGACCAATGCGGGTTTGCCCTGGAGTTTTGAACCCCTGGTAAAAAAGATCGACGTCCATCCGGGACAGATTAACGAGGCCATGTTTCGGGTTCGTAACAGCAGTGGCCAGGTAACCAATGGCCAGGCGGTGCCCAGTGTGTCACCGGGATTGGCGGCAGAGCATTTTAACAAGACGGAGTGTTTTTGTTTTAGTCAGCAGCAGTTGGCGGGACACGAAAGCAGGGATATGCCGGTACGCTTTATTGTCGATACCGATATACCGGAAACGGTTGCTCAAATCACCTTGTCCTATACGTTTTTTAGCCTGGACAAGGGTTAATATGGCTTTGATAAACCGGGTTTTAACGCATTCAGGATACCAAGAGAGATAAATCCATGAGTACAGCATCGAACGAAAACTATTTTGTGCCCCACGGCACTCCCTGGCCCATAATTGGTTCTATCGGTTTGACGACGACGGTTGTCGCCACGGCCAATTTTCTGCATGGAACCTGGAGTGCTACGCCAATTTTCGTCGGCGTCGCCATTTTGATTTTCATGATGTATGGCTGGTTTGGACAGGTCATCAGCGAATCGCTTGGAGGCCTGTATAATAGGCAGGTCGATATGTCATTTCGCTGGGGAATGGGCTGGTTTATTTTCTCCGAAGTGATGTTTTTTGCTGCCTTCTTCGGCGCGTTGTTTTATGCCCGCGAACTGTCGGTACCCTGGCTAGGTGGGGCGGATAATAATGACGCAACCGCACGATATTTGTGGCCCAATTTTGAAGCAACCTGGCCGTTACTGGCGGTGCCGCTGGCGGAAAAATATGCGGTCGCCAAAGAGGCCATGCATGCCTGGGGTCTGCCGGCACTGAATACCGCCATCCTGCTGACTTCGGGTTTGACTGTGACTATGGCGCACTGGGCGCTAAAGCGCAGGGATCAGGTGTGGACGGTGTATTGGTTGGCGGCGACCGTTTTGCTCGGCTTTTCGTTCGTTTTTCTGCAGGGTTTTGAATATGCGCATGCCTACGCGGAATTGAACCTGCGCCTCGATTCAGGTATTTACGGTAGCACCTTTTTCATGCTTACTGGATTCCATGGTTTCCACGTCACTATGGGTGCCACCATGCTGCTGGTGATTACCATTCGCGCCGCCAAAGGCCACTTTTCGCCGGAAAGTCATTTCGCCTTTGAAGCCGTTGCCTGGTATTGGCACTTTGTCGATGTTGTCTGGTTGGGTCTGTTCATTTTCGTCTACTGGCTGTAGCTGGATAACGCGGGATTTTGATCGCGGACATATCGACAAGCGGACATATCGACAAATAGAATAAAAAAAGCCCGGGTAACCGGGCTTTTTTTATGGAGAGACTGGCGTATCAGCCTTTAATCGCGTATCAACTGCTAAAAGAACCCTTCATCGACTTGAAAGCATTTTGTTCGATTTGGCGAATACGCTCGGCAGAAACCCCGTATTCCTCGGCGAGTTCGTGTAGTGTTGCCTTCGGCTCTTTGAGCCAGCGCCGCGTTACGATTGCCTTGCTGCGCTCGTTCAGGGTTTCCAGTGCTTCGCCGAGTTGGCGCATATTGCTGTGCTCGGTATCCTGTGATTCCAGCAGCAGCTCGGGGGATGGTGTTGCCGATGGCAGCGAGTGTGCCGGCGCACGATAGGCGTTATCGTCTTCATCGTCATTACTGGCATCGAAACTGGTATCACGATTATTGAGTCGATTTTCCATCTCGATTACATTTTCACGCGTTACCCCAAGCGTTTCGGCAACGTGGTCTATTTCCTCTGATTTGAACCAGCCAAGCCGGGTTTTCTGGCTGCGCAGTTTGAAAAATAATTTGCGTTGTGACTTGGTCGTCGCGACTTTTACAATGCGCCAATTTTTCAGGATGTACTCGTGAATTTCAGCTTTGATCCAGTGCACAGCGAAAGACACCAGACGAACTCCGACTTCAGGACGGAATCGCTTCACCGCTTTCATCAAGCCGATACTGCCTTCCTGTATAAGGTCGGGAATCGCCAGGCCGTAGCCTGAATAGTTATTGGCAATTTTTATCACGAACCGCAGATGTGGCAGCACCAGCTTTTGGGCTGACTCGATATTACCGGTTTCCTGCAAGTCTTTGGCGAGCGCATATTCCTCGTCAGGGGTCAATATCGGTATGCGCCTTGCAGCCTGGATGTACGCATCCAGGTTCGAGCTCCCGAGTAATGCCGGCAGTGACTTGTTTGAAAGGACCAGCTCTGTACTCATAAATAACCTCGTTTGTCCAATATCTGGCACTCTTACTATTCGAGTGCTAGATATTAGAGCACAAAATGTGGAAACAGTTCAAGTTTATTAGCAAATATTAATATATTCGCCAGGTATAGGCATATTGACTAAAAAAGTGGCTGAAAGTTGCACGCTCGAGCCGATTCTAACCCCGGGTTGGACAGCAATCGGTAGCAGGTTTTGACTATCCAGCAAG
>CAZYYM010000194.1:0-2888 GCA_964651385.1 uncultured Gammaproteobacteria bacterium
AAGGAAAACTCGAGACCCACAAAAGAGTAGCGTACAAAATCCCTCTATAAAAACCCCCTTGATATACAATCCGACCTCCCGCCTATGAATGCATCGATCTCGACTTCGCTGACATCGATACTCTCCATTATTTTTACCGCGGCGAAGTCGGTCTTGCCGATAGCATCGGATTGCTCTTCGGTCAAACCGCGCACACCACCCGCGGTACTCACCAGGGTCAATCGCGCGCGTTTATTGTCGGTTCGGAAGAAGTTCTTTAATAGCGCGAATATAGATACTTTTTGCTGGTAAGGTTTTGTGAAAGATACAGAGTATCGGGAAACCCATCCGGTAATGGTGGCAGCCCTGATCCGTAACCATATTCCCTGATGATCAAGCACTTCTACCGCATCATTTTTCTGCAGGACAGTCAACAAGCCGGAATCTAAACTGGCGTCTTGATAGATATGGGTTTGTTTACTACTGACCCAGACTATTTCAGAAGCGTGAACCGCAGTGATCGATGTCGTCAAAGCAATCAGAACAATGATGCCTGCCATTGACATCAGCGAATACTTCTTGTTATTTGCTTGAGAACGTAAATACACCGTTCCACTCCTGGTCTGGCTCGTTTGTCAGGTATTGCTCGCATCGCTCCCTGTACAAATTAAATAACATACATTCGCCGATTTGACCATAACTATTTATTGCTGCCTGCCAGTTGCGCTGCAGATAATGATCATAGCCATCTTTCACCAATTGTATTAACTCATCTGCCGGTACCGCCAAATTATTGCTTCTACGGAATAACTCAACAGGCGCATATATTCCTATCGGTTGCTGCTTGCCCTTGACTCTTACCCGATCCAGAGGAAAACAGGGTATCGATAAACCTGCCGCATTCCAGGTATCTTCGGAAATTATCAAAGGGCTGCCATAAACCCCGGTCAATCCCTCAAGCCGCGAGGCCAGGTTTACGCTGTCCCCGATTACCGTGTAGTCGAGTTTTTTTTCAGAACCGATATTGCCCAGTATCACTTCGCCGGTATGAATACCGATTCCAATTTCTATGCGCGGATATTCTTTGGTGACAAGTACAGCATTGGTTTGCTGAAGCCGGTAGTGCATATCGATTGCACTGTCAATGGCTTGCCGGGCGTGATTTTGCGACTTTATCGGTGCGCCCCAGAACGCCATAATTGCGTCACCGATAAATTTGTCGAGGGTTCCGTCATGATCGAATATCACTTCGGTCATATCCGAGAAATAGATATTGAGCAATTCTACGACCTTACCGGCTTCGAGCGATTCTGAAATATGGGTAAACCCACGTATATCCGAAAACAATATTGTGAGGGATTCACTGCTGCCGATTTCGGCATGCAAGTCTTCCTGCCTATCGATAACCGAATTCAGTACAGCCGGTGAGACATACTGTCCAAGCATCTTGCGAATCCTCTGCTTCGAATATTTTTCCTGGTAGGTTCTCACCGAATAGGCCAACAGCAGCGACATGAAAATTGCGTAGATAATCGGAGTGATGGGGGCAACATAATTGAACGAAAAGACAGCATAGGCCAGAATCAGATATATTATTGCAATAGAAACAGGGATCAGCGCAGCCAGTGCAAGTCTTGTAATTAAAACTATCGGCAGCACGCTGATGCTACAGACTATCAGCAGGACGAGAAACGTCGTTGCCCAGGATTGCTGTATGAGATAATCCTGTTGCAACAAATTCGATACCGTATAGGCATGCAGGAAAACACCCGCACTGGCTCTGGACAATGCGGTCGCCTTAACGTCGAGAAGACCGACGGCGCTCGCTCCGAGCAACACCAGCTTATTTCTGAACAACCGGGGATCGAGAGTCAAGTCTTCTGTTTCACCCGCTCGAATTTGTTGCATCGCCTGAAATATTTGCCACGCGGAATAAACCTGGATTCTGCCGTAGGGATTGATCAGGAAATTACCGTCACCGTCCAGCGGTATTTCGATGCCGCCAATCCTGCTGTATTCATGCGTATTATCTACAGGCTTGCCATTGTCGATTAACGGCAATACCAGCGCGCTTGCGAGTGACGGGAATACAGACCCATCAATAAATCGATTAAACAGCCGTGCGCGTCGGTAAACACCGTCGCGATCCGGCACGATTTCCAGAAACCCGATGTGCCGGGCGGCCTGGTAAAGCGCTTTTATGGGCAACAGATAGTCATCGTAACCCGGGCCGTCAAAAAGATTGCTACCGAGCCCAAATTTTTCCGAAAAATCTATCGGCAAAGGTCGGCTGATGCCGGTTTGCTGGGATTGCAGCAACTGCATTGCATGTACAGTATTGCCCGCGCGTCGAGTTGCTTCGACCAGCTTACGGTCATTTTCATTGTCAGCGGCCGCATCCTGTTGCTCGGTAAACAGGATATCGAGCGCAAATGCCTGGGCTCCAGCCAGTGCGAAAAAATCCAGAAATTCACCATAGGTGGCACGAGGCCATGGCCATCGACCAACAATGTCATCCATATACCGGAGAGATTCCTCGTCGATCAAAATAACGACGACATCCGCATGGATCTTGGAATCTGAACGAAACAACCCGACCCTGTGGTCGAAGCTGGCGGATTCAATTCGGGAAAATAAACCGACCGACTGAAACAAAATTGTCGTCAGCAACGTTGCAGAAATAATAGCGACAACCGAAATTATTTTAGATTTTTTAATCGTCAATATCGCAACTCGATTTATTGTTTTATCCGAGTAAACAGGACTCGTGCTCAAACATTATTATGCTAATGACCAGAGGCAGTCAAGATTCGACACCGACAAGCTAATGGCGGAATCGCTAAATGCAGGGGTTACCCGGCTAGAGCGTACCTGCGATATTTATCATACTGGCGTCGATAGACTGCTAG
>CAZYYM010000195.1:0-2840 GCA_964651385.1 uncultured Gammaproteobacteria bacterium
TGCATCATGGGCGTATGGCAAGCGTTTATGCTGGTAGTGGTGCCGCTACTGGTAATGAGTTTTTCCTATTGGCCGAGGCTGACGCGTCGGATACTTGCAAGAGGGCTAATATTCTGACCAGAGCGGTGGCCAAGATCAAGCCGATAAAACGACATTTTATGATAAAAATCAGGGGGTATGTAGACATCAAAACTATGTGCGTTTTTACCGATCTGATTTTATCATTCCGGTTCATCGGATTCTAGATATTGCTGGACCATGCCGGCAATACTGGCATGACCGTCCAACATGCCTTCGACAGCATGCACCGAAGGTGGTAATTGCTGGGGCAGGTCAAACAATGCTTTTGCCATTTGTTCGGGGTCCTGCGCCGCGTCGTCAGCAAGCATGGCAACCAGACCGATGGCACTGGCTCGTTGAGCACGTATTAGCTGTTCCTTTCGTGGTATAGATCGCGGAATAATAAGCGCACGTTTATCAAAGGAAAGAATTTCGCAAAAGGTGTTGTAACCACCCATCGCGACTATTGCCACCGCCCGGGACATTAACAGCTCGATATGACTATCGAATTCGATAATTTCGAGTGTGTCGATAGCCGCACAGCGATCATGAAATATCTGTTGATTCGCAGGCGCCATAAAGGGTCCGGTCACGATGACAGCGCGGTGAGGGATAGAGCCGTTGAGTTCATAAGCAGAAATAACCCAGTCAACCAGCTCTTCGCCATCGCCACCACCACCCGCGGTGACTAAAATATAAGGCGATTCTATATCTACCGGCGCCAACCAGTTCCGATTGCTCGGCAATTCACGGTTCAAATAGCCCGTATAGGCAATTTTTTCTTCAATAGTGTCGGGTAGGCCCAACGATGCGACCGGATTGCCCATTTGTGGCAAACCATAAACCCAGATATGGTGATACAAACTGCTTATAACCGGTTGCACCTGTTTGCGTTCCCATTCGGCTTTCAATGCCGTTGCTTCATCCATAATATCCCGCAAACCGAGAACATTCAGACTACCCCGATCTTTTAGCATTTTTAAGGTATTAACGACTTCGCCCTGTAACCCTGTCGGTTCCTTATCAACCAGAAAAATATCGGGTCTGAAGCTTGCCGCAGTGTGGTATATGATCGACTCGCGCATGGACAGGGTCTGCTCCAGGTCGATATGCAGGCCCAGGGAAGTGTATTCTCCACCTTTTAACTTGATGACGCCTGGAATACGCACAAAATCAACTCGCGCACGAAAATCAAAGCTGCCGATAATTGGCGAGCCTGAGAGAATTAAAACGGATACACCCTTATATTGCGCTACCAGTGAATGAGCAATAGCGCGACAGCGACGAAGATGACCCAGTCCGAAAGAATCGTGACTGTAAATAAGTATCCGTGCATGATCGAGACGTTCTGCCATGCGTTATTATTTTCTTGTTAAACAACAGGCGCAGACTACACTGATTTGGTTATAAACGCACTGCCCAATAAACACGGATTTCTCAATGGCTATACTTTTTCCCGACGAGAGTAAAAAATTTGGTTAGATTCTGCCTGGCCTGGTCTTCATAATGTTCGAAAAAAAAGTCGCTTTGATAAAATCGGGGGCGCTCTATCAAAACTTTTTGAAAGTCGCATTGTTTCGCATAAAAAACTTCGTCTGAAATATCGGGTCGCTCCTTTCGTACATATCCACTGTCGCGTAAAAATTCTGGCCATGGTTTGCCGAAGCTGGATAGGTCGATATCGACCATATACTGACTGTCGAGGTTTTCGATTTCATGGCCGCAATGCAGCGTTGCCATAATATGTGCATAAACCTGCTCGCGTAGTTTGTCATCAAACAGATCATTGGTTTCTGACATAAACCAGTCGGCACTGCGTTGTTCGTTGTCGTTGTTACCGATTTCATAAATAGCATCATGAAACCAGATCGCTAATGCCAGCGCATCCGGGTTATCCGGCAAATGTTTGACCTCTTCAAACATCGCAAAGCAACTCTTAATATGATTCAGAGTATGATAAACACGTTGTGGCTCCTTATATGCCTTGATAAGGCGATGATAAACCTCCGTACTGGACTCGTCTTTTATACCGGCACGCAGACAGCGTTGCCAGAGCGCCTGGAAACTATCGAGTTTTGTGTTGTAAAAAAACTGGTTCATGGCGGCTAATAAATCAGGATTGCTCCGACAACCGGCGTTGCAGCAGGCGAACCATATCATGAGATTTGGCCAGTTTGGCACTGAGTTGGCGCATGACATCGAGTGCCATTTCGGAATTTTCGCTGAGCAGTTTAAGAAACATATCGGCACTTATTTTCATGACTAACAACTCTCCGTTGGCCTTAAGCGTGGCGTTTCGTGGGAGATTATTTAAGAGTGCCATCTCCCCAAACAATTGATCTTGCTGCAAAGTTGAAGCGACGATAGAACCCCTGTCGGTTTCAACCATGATATCCACGGAGCCGTCCATAATGACATAAGCCGAATCGGCGCTATCACCCATGCAAAAAACGATGTCACCATCCGGGTAATTTACCATTTCACTGGTAAATGCCAGCAATTTCAGTTTGGAAGCATCCAATTTTGCAAACATTGGAATTTTACGCAGTAAATCGGTTTCCTGTACGAGATCCAATGAAGATTACCCCCAGTCACAGAATGGATGACTTATAGTATTAGTTGGATAAGCCTCGCATGTGGCCAGATTATATTCAAGAAAATATAGCTGATAGCCTGCAAAATTATCGCTCAAGTAGCTAATATCGATGCATAATGGTTTTTCCATTCTAGTAGTCTAACAACATAGGTATGAGGGATACAGAGTGCCCCAGATGAGCTGG
>CAZYYM010000196.1:0-2797 GCA_964651385.1 uncultured Gammaproteobacteria bacterium
CCCTGTGTTGCCCAATTCGTCTTCGCGGCGAGTTGTTATGCCTATTTCAGTTGGGCATGTCTGATCCACGTCACCATCATCGCTGATAAAGGTATGGCTGGGTAATCCTTCAACTTTACCCCCGCCTTCCGCACCACGGATACTGGTGCACCAACCATATTCAGCATAGGATTGAGTCAAAGTTGTCCCCATCGCGTATGCCGCATTCATCCAGCAATATTCATTATGGCCGCTTTCCAGTTGACGCCCGTCACTGTCGAGACTGGCTTCTTCATAATTGAAAGCTTCCACGGGTTTGGTGGCCTGACCGTAGGGTAATCGGGCAAGAACACGCGGCATCGCAAGTGTAACAAATCGCGCATCTTCACTCTCGCGAAAGCTACGCCATTTGGCATACTCGGCCGAATCGAAAATTTTCTCCAGGTCGCGCGGCTTGGACAATTCGGTAAAGCTTTCGAAACCGAACATTTTGGGATCGGCAGCTGAGACGAAAGGGCAGAACCCGGCCGCTGCGACATTCGACATGCTGGTGAGTAAGTTAAGATCATCCGGGTGGGCCGAAAACTCGTAATCACCAATGAGTGCAGAGTAGGGTTCGCCACCGGCGGTACCAAATTCACTTTCATAGACTTTCTTGAATATTTGGCTTTGATCGAATTCGACCGCTTTTTCCAGATCTCTGGACAACTCCTTTTTATTTATGTTGAGCATTCGAATTTTAAGCTCGGAACTGGTTTCCGAATTCATAATCAGGTGGTTTAATCCACGCCATGATCCTTCCAGTTTCTGAAACTTCTCGTGTTGCATTATAGACGACAACTGTGTCGACATTATTTTATCTATTTCGGTGATCGCATTGTTGATCGTAACTGAAAGATTTTTATCCCACTTAACCGTCCCGTCCATTGCTTCCCTGGTCAGTGTTTTTAGTAATTCCTCAGTTTCATCTCGTGACGTTTGTTTTGTAGCTGAGATTGCCTGTTCCAGGAAACTGGTTTCTTCCCGCGCTTCGGCTTCCTGGACATCGGTCTGTTGATCTTTGTTGGCCATTATTTGTCACCTTTATCTTCGTCGGCACCGAGTTCGCCCTGCAGGGAAGTGAGTGCATCGGTGCTACTGAGTACTTCTTCGAGTAAATTTTCGAGATCTTCCGAGCGGTCAGCCTTGGTCAATAGATCGCGTAGTTTATTTCGTGTTTCCATCAATTTTTTAAGTGGTTCGACTTTTTCTACTATGTTTTGGGGTTCAAAGTCTTCCATGTTTTTGAAATCCAGATGGACCGACATTTCACTGCCGTCGCTTTCTAACGTGTTCTCAACTTTCATATTTACTTGAGGTCCAATATTATTCATGACCTCATTGAAGTTGTCGCGATCAATCTGTGAGAATTTGCGATCTTTGAGTGCCTTTTTATTTTCGCTGTTATCGCCGGAGTAATCACCCATAACACCCATCACGAATGGTAGTTCCTTTTCCTGAACGGCACCGTTGGTTTCTACATCGTAGGTTATATGGACACGAGGTTTTCTGACTCGCTTTAATTTGTCATGAATACTGTCTGCCATGTTTGTTACTCCTTAAATCCAGGGTTAATTATTACTTAAATGTGTATTCGACTATTCATCGTCGGTTTTAATGCCCGTCAGGGAACCGTAATAATCCCGTGCCGATGAATCGGGGATTAACTCCCTAATTAATGACTCCAAAGGCAAGTCGCCCCATTTTACGACACGCTCCAACATATAGGAAATGGGCGAATGTGGTTCCGTTTTTCGAAAAAATTCCGATATTTCCAGGAGTTTCTTGAAAGCATCTTCACGGTTCTTGACGACACCCGAAGAAACCTGGTTTGCAACAACAGATCCGGATTCCAGATCGCCATCGGATTCGCCTTCCTCTGAATTTAAGTCATTCTCTGCTTCAGGGATTTTATATTTACCGATGTGTTTAACAGTACCCAGACAATCCTCAAGTATGTTAACAATGTTACTGGTTGGTGGCGAATCGTTGATGCCACAATATTCATCAAGCATGCTGCCCAAAGTCCGATAAGTTTCAATCGCTTCGGTCAGATCATCGAGAAGATTGACGTAAAAAGCTTCACTGGACTCGGCAACTGCACGATCTACATCTTCATGACTGAAGCCCAGTTTCGAAGCTTTTTCTTTTTTAGCTTCTTCGTCGATTATTTTTTCGACTTCTAAAACTTGCTGGTACTTCCAGTAATTGAATGGTCCGGGCTCAGTGCCTTCGGTAATATAAACGTTCCGTATAGGTGCAATTAGCACGCCCTCTGCGCCTTCGCCATTTAACCCTGTTAAGCATGCGACTCTGGTCTCGATGCCATCTTCATCTGGCAAAGGATAGAGATCGTTCCAGTACAGTTCTATCAAACCCTTTATTAACTGGAATCCATCGCGTAGCCCCTGATAGCCATAACGTCGAATGAGCGCCTCTGTATACCAACTGGCAATTTCAAGATCCTTCGCCTGGTTTTGAAGCATATCGGGGGCGAGCTCGATAATCTTACGCCACTCGATATCGGACTCACTGTTATCGCTATCAAACATATAGTTACGTTCAGCAGCACGCGCGGCATTTCTGGCATCCTTAATGGTGTAATAAGGTGAGTTTTGTGCTGTATCCTCCCGAATATCAATTCCGACCGGATTTTCTTCAGAAATCGGCGCAAGAAGCTGATCCAGTGGGATAATATTCTCAGAGGCCATTATCGATCCATTCAGGGTACTATTGATTTAAATTGAGTTTGACCCGCTGGCATAGTGACCAAAAGGTT
>CAZYYM010000197.1:0-2739 GCA_964651385.1 uncultured Gammaproteobacteria bacterium
TGGAGTAAAATTTGTTTATAACGGTACACCGAGCAGAATAGTAACGTTTACAAACTTAGTAGCTGGAGAAATATATGAGGCAGTATTTTTTACGGTCGGCTGGGGCGGCGGCGATTCTAGAGATCAAATTTTTAGCTCCCCAGACGCGTCGGAGGACTTAGCGTTTACAGGGGAAGATTATGGTGACAATAAAGGTTCCTACGTAAAATTAACATATAAGGCCACATCAACATCCACCCAAATTACCATCGCGTCATTAATAGGTAATAGGACTTTCCATATGTATGCCTTCTATAACAAACTTTACAGCTAAAATAGTGTAATACAAATTTATAACAAAAGAAAATGAGCAGCGACCCACTAGAAACACCAACATTTTCCGAGAATATCGGGTTAGTAATAAGAAAACTTTGGAGAAACATCCTTAGATTGGATGATCGTACACCACCATTACCTGAGGATGGGTATTATATAATTGAAACATGGCCATATAATAGAGATGGGTCTTTAGGATGGAGTAGGGTAGCGAGCGGATCGGTAAACGATTATGTTGCTGGTGGGGAGCTTATAATACAATCAGGTATAGACACCAACGGATACGTTTTAAAGAAAACTGGGTACTTTATATTAGGTGGAGGAAGTTTTAAGGTTACTGGGTCTGTGAAAGGTGACGCATATGAATCAGGACAAGATATCGTCATAACATTTGGAGTTGGGGCTCAGTCAAATAGTGATCTTAGGGTCAATCCAGATGGATTGAATTGGGTTGTGGATACAGCCAATTTGGGGACTAACTGGGCGATTACATCAAACGCAGGGTCAAGCGAATATGTTTTGGTAGCAGACACGGGAATCCCATACGATGCGAACGAGAGGCTTTTTGAAATATCTGCGGACGAATCGGGGACAGCAGTAGTATTTAAAACTAAATTGACTACGGAATCGGACTGGACGGCAGTTCATGTTGAGACAACGAATCTTCCTACCCAAAGCTTTGGGGCACGTGTTGCGTTTGCAAAAACAGCGGGAACGACAAGTAAGAATATGAGATTTGGCCGCGTTGGAATGAGATATGAAAGACCAACCATCTAATTAAACGGAGGATAGATACATGAACCCATTACCATACCAAAACCCAGCAACAGGAGACGGAAAAGATCTCCGCGACGGACTATTCGCGAACGACGCGGCCCTAAAGACGGAAATAGAATCCGTAGAATCTTCCATCCCTATAGCCGTGTCAGACTTAACGAACGACAGCGGCTTTACCGACGACCAGACTGGCGCCGAAATCAAAGCCGCGTACGAAGCGGAAGCGGACACGAACGCCTATACGGACGCAGAGGTAACCAAAGTCGCAAACGTTCCAGCGGACACGACGACAGACCTAGCGGCGAAATCCGCCCAGTCAGTTTCTGCCTACCATATAAACCATGGCGCCACAGCCGCCACAGCGCGCCCTACGGGGTATTTCGTTGTGTATTGGTACGGAACAGTTGAACCGACAAACGCAGCAAATAACGATATCTGGATCGATACTACAGCAGTGTAATGCTAACAAATCAGCCAAAAGTTAAAATAGGGGGAGTTTTTCAACATATCTCCGAATGGGTTAAGGTTTCTGGAACCTTTAGTCAGATCTGGGCTGTGCCTTTTGTATCCACGTGGAAGGGGATGTCCGAATGGGATATTATGGAAAGCTTCGGCGGGGACTGGTCGGTTGAGACCGTGGCAGGCATCCCCGACGATCACCCCGAATGGGACGCGACTGCGAACCCGACAAAAGTCACATGGCAGCAGTATGATGACAGAGGGGAGCCTTATTTATTCATCGAGGGCCATACGTTCGGTACAAGACATTATGTTCAGCAAGATCTTAAATCACTACCTGTTGGCACTGTAGGAGTTATCTCAATCCATATAAAATGTAAAATAAGCAGAGGTAATGGGTCCAGCCCTATTGATTTATTAGATATAGTTAATGGACCTAAAATTATATACGATCAAGCCACTTCAGAAATATTAATTGGAACTTACAGTACTTATGCAGTAAATGACCAGACTGACCCTACAGTTGGGCTTGATGAGATTTTTAATGTTTGGTTAGATATGGAGAGCTTGGGCACAGACGATGTCCGAGTGAAGGTGTATTTTGAAAAAGGACGCAACGCTATCAAGCCTGACATGCCTTTTTGGGATCGATACCCTACCTATAATAATTCGTTTATTTCAAGCGTGGACCCTATCGAACTTATACAATTAAGTGCGTATCGCTCTGCAGATTTACATGTATATGATTTTAAGGCTAAATACCATTTAGATGGTGGAACGCCTACCACGCCTAACCCCCGTACGTGGGCGGAGATAGGTGGGAAACCTGTTTTGAATGTTGGTTTAATTATCGGTAACACGGGGGCCGTGTCGAGCGGGGATATTATCCTACATGATTTGCTTGTGGGAGACGGCCACACTGTAACGTACCTCGATGACAATAGTATAAACACGTCAAACATGCCAACATACGACACCCTTTATGACTTATATGTTGTCTCCGAGTCGGTTAGTTCTAGTTCAGTTTCCGAGCTATATGATTCGCCCGTTCCCGTTGTATCGGGAGAGTTAGGCAACTACGACGAGTTTCATATGTCTACTGCTGGGGCGGCTAATGCAGCAGGTTCCGCGATGGAGGTTATCGCCGATCATCCGATAACGTCGGGCCTTGGGGTTGGTTATCAGTTT
>CAZYYM010000198.1:0-2705 GCA_964651385.1 uncultured Gammaproteobacteria bacterium
TTTCAAAGTCGAAATGGGCAGTGCATAAGTTCGATTATTGATCGCCATTTATAAAACGTCAATATTATACTTGACCCCATTTAACTCGGAGCAAGTCAGCGGTTATCTTAAATTGCATCATCAGATATCAATCAGTCATGAAACGATTTATCGTTTTATCTATGCTGACAAGGCACGGCATAAGGCGCTAAGACCTTATCTTCGACAAGGCGCGAAACTTCGCCGTAAGCGCTACGGATCGGGTGCCAGGGCGTCTAAAATCCCGAATCGAGTCTGTATTACCAATAGGCCTAAAGTAGTCGAAGAAAAGCAACGTCTCGGCGACTGGGAGTGTGACACGGTAATTGGTAAAGACCGGAAAAGTGTTCTCGTTACGGTTGTCGATCGATGCTCATTAACGACCTGTTGTTCACGGGTTTTCAGTCGTTCTGCCAGCGTTGTTTCGCGGGCCATCATCCGCATGCTCAAACCACACATTGACAAGGTTCATACGCTGACATTTGATAATGGATCAGAGTTTGTACAACATGAAAGAATCGCAAAAGCACTGCAAGCCAAAACCTATTTTGCCCATCCCTATTCATCCTGGGAGCGAGGCATCAACGAAAACACCAACGGGTTGCTCAGGCAGTTCTTCCCCAAAGGGACAGACTTCAGAGAAGTGTCGTGGCAGACGGTTAAGCGAGCGGTCGATTATTTAAATAATCGACCGAGGAAGACCCGGGGCTATCTCACACCTAATCAAATATTCAACAATGAGTTCGTACCACTTTTATAACTGGAATTGCACTTATGAGTTGAATTCGCGCCTGAATCTTTTTGTTACCGGCGGAGTGACTTCGTTGCTACCCGCACTGGCAGGTTTGAATAAAGCGCGTGAAATGCTCTTTTTTGGCGATCATTACGATGCCGATGCTTTGTTAACACTGGGTATCGCCTGGCGTGTCGTGGACGATGACATGCTAGTCAAATAAGCGAGATTGGTTGCGGGAAAACTGGCAGAGCTACCGCATAAGTCCACCCAGGCAATGAAACGCGTCCTGAATCAAACTACGATGAGTGAGTTAAAACATTCAATGAGGCTGGAGACCGAAGCCACAATTGAAGGCTTTCTTGATCCGAAGACGACCGAGTTATTGAAGTCCTTCTGAATACATTTGGTTGTAAAAAACCTATTTTAATTGCTCTAAAAGTATAATAAACTATTGGCTATTTAGTGTACTTAAAGTATACTTAATAATGGTGGAAATTCAATACAGCAAAAAAGCCCTCAAGTACCTTGTTAAGCTACAGGCTAACAAAGCGGCCAAGATAGTAGAGACTATCGAAAAGATTGCTGATGGAGAATCTGAAGGGTTGAATATTACGAGGATGCACGGCGTAAATGCTTTTCGAGTCCGAGTCGGTGATTTTCGAGTAATATACGAAATCAATAATGATGAGTTAATCTTAATCGTAATCAAGATTGGCTCACGGGGAGACGTATATAAATGAGTGCACAAATAATTGAAAAGGATGGTAAACCGGAATATGCAGTTTTGCCATTTAGTGAATACCAGAACCTTCTCGCGATAGTTGAAGAAAAAGCCGATGAAGCTGCGGTACTGGACTTTCGAGCTAGTACAAAAGAAACCTATCCTGCTTCAATCGTGAATGCATTGATAACGGGCGAGAGCCCTATCAAGGTTTTCCGTAATCACAGGAGTATGACTCAAAGATCATTAGCGAATGAGATCGGGAAATCAAAAGGCTACATTGCGAAACTTGAAGCCGGCGGCAGGGCAGGTAGCGTTGAAGTATTGTCTAAAATCGCCCAGGTACTTGGAGTAGACCTCGATGATCTGGTTGATTCCGGGTAAAAAATAAATGGGGCCGCACAGGGATAATATCTCTAAGGTGACGAGCATATCTAGTGCAAAATTCGTTTTGTCCGTATACTTTATTTTTAGCCATTTGTGTTATCACGGGGAATTGAATAGTCAGTTATTTCTTTCGAAATCAGGGGGACTCCCGACAAGACTAGTTTGACTAGCATAGCCTGCCGCTTAACTCCTGTTTTCTGGAAACAGGATTTTAAATGATTACGAACGGTATTTTTACTAACGCCCTGTTTGTCTGCAATCGCTTCGAGATTATGCCCATTAGCTAAGTCTATAGCCAGTGCCGCTTCTGCATTAGTCAAATCAAAAAGCTCTTTCAAAATTTCTACTGGATAATCGATCTGTTGATCGGCAGTCGAAATAAACAGAGCGACAACTCGGCTCGATCTACTGAGGGACAATTTGAATTTACTTTTATGATTGAATGGAATCACGAGGACATTTAGCGATTCTGATTTGTCCGGGGTTTTTAACGCCCATGATCTACCGTGAACTGAATCAGTTTTCAAAGCAGCGAAAAACAGCCATACGGAAATACCAGACATTTGTCGAAGAAGGCATGAAAAATGGACCGATCTGGTCACAGCTTAAACAGCCAATCTATCTCGGAGATAACCATTTCACAGAACGGGCGCAAAAGCACCTCGAAAAGGCACACCACGATATACAGATACCGTGGATATTAAAAAGGCCGCCATCGGTGCCATTTAGCTATTATGAAAACAGGGAAAAAGACAGAAACTCAGCCATTCTTGCAGCTTGTGCCAGCAGTGGTTATTCTTACCAGCAGATTGGCGAGCGCTTTGGTGTACATTTTACGACAGT
>CAZYYM010000199.1:0-2680 GCA_964651385.1 uncultured Gammaproteobacteria bacterium
CAGAGCTCAATCTGCAGAAAGGTGATATTGAGGATAGATTGGGCAATCTAAAGTATCAGATCGAATTAGCTGACTTAAAATTGGCCACCTTGCAGGAGGGAAATGTACCTCTCAGATTGGCCAGAGTAGAGAAGGAGTTGGCAGCAGCGAAAGCTGACTATGACAAAGCTCAAGAATCCAGGATCGAACAGGAAGAACTCTATGCCGCTGGTTTTGTCAATGCCAACAGTGTGCAGGAGGCGAAACTCAAGGAACAGGAGAAATTTTCCGAGTACCAGATCAGGCAGCGCAATGCCAAAACGCTCAAAAGCATAACCATTCCCGCTGAGATTAAGCGCGCGC
Organism: uncultured Gammaproteobacteria bacterium; assembly: GCA_964651385.1. Lineage (GTDB taxonomy): Bacteria > Pseudomonadota > Gammaproteobacteria. The sequence continues at coordinate 343 of CAZYYM010000199.1, forward strand.
AATTAGAAGTGGAGAATCGCAGTCGAGAGTTAAGTAGTTTTGAGAACACGCTCATGCAGAAGAATGCACAACGCAATGCGGCTATCGTCAGGCTGCAGAATAAGATAACAGCGCTTGAGCAGTCATTGGAAGGTGCGAGGCAGCATCTTGAAAAGACCACAATCATGGCACCAGTGTCAGGTATTGTGCTATATAAGGAAATTTCATTTCAACATGAGAAACGCAAGGTCCAAATCGGCGACTCATTATGGTCCCGTCACGGTTTTGCAGTAATACCCGATATGTCATCCATGGTAGCTTATGTGAATATCAGAGAAGCAGAAGTTGGAAAGATACAAGAGGGTCAAAATGTCATTGTACAGCCGGAAGCTTATCCTAACTTGCGCCTAACGGGGGCAGTAGAGTCCATTGGCACCCTGGTTGCTGATAGAGCAGGCGATGGCACCACGAGTTTCTTTAAAGTCCGAATTGCGCTTACCGACAGTGATGGAAAACTGCGACCAGGAATGACAGCCAAAGCATCCATATTGGCAAAGCACTATGAAAATGCATTACGCATACCTGTAGAGGCTGTATTCTATGACAATCAGCACACGATCTGTTTTCCATGGAATGGTGGCACTCCCTCAAGGCAGATCATTACGCCGGGTGAGAGCGATGGTGTTTATGTGGTCATCGAAGATGGCCTTTCCCCGGGACAGGAAATAATGCTCACCTACCCCGATTCATTTGAACCCGGATAGAAATCAACCTGCCAATTAATTCGAGAGTGATGGGGCTATACCTATGATTCAGGTTGAGAAGCTGGGCAAAACCTATCAGCAGGCTGGGAAATCTGTCCAGGTACTAAAGGATCTCACTCTGAAAGTGAGTGAGGGCGAGTTCGTAGCGCTCATGGGATCATCAGGTGCCGGGAAGACAACGTTATTGCAATTGCTGGGATGTCTTGATCAGCCTACGATTGGATCCTACAAATTGGATGGCATGGAAGTCTCAGAGCTTGGGGAGGATGCTCTTGCAGCCATTCGAAATCGAAAGATTGGTTTCGTGTTCCAGACCAGTCATTTTGTTGACTATCTGGATCTTGTTGAAAACTTGGCTTTACCTGGATTATACGCACCGGAAATGTATTTCAATCAAAGTCTTATTCGCGCAGAAGAATTACTGGCTCGAGTCGGCATGGATCACCGCCAAAACCATGTTCCAGCAGCTTTATCCGGTGGTGAGCGCCAACGAGTCGCCATAGCCAGAGCCATGTTTAATAATCCCAGGATAATCCTCGCAGACGAACCGACAGGAAACCTGGATGCTCAGAATTCCGACCGGATAATGGCGATACTGACAGACTTGAATCGTTACGGAATCACAATTATCGTGGTGACTCACGATGCTCTTGTCGCTAATCACGCAACCCGTACCCTGGAGGTTTCTTCAGGGAGTATCCATGTACACTCAATTTAACTCGTTCCGCTACATCCGATCAGCGATCCAGTTATGGAAGGTCAGATGGCTACAGGCAGCACTGAGTTCACTCGGAATTATTGTCGGTGTCAGTGGTCTAGTATTGGTTATTGCACTTGGTGAAGGTGCGGGCCGGGAATTGGAAGCTGCATTGGGTACGTTAGGCAGCGGATCAGTAATCATCACACGACAAAAGGGTGAGGACCAGACGCAATTGATCAGTAACGACAGGGTAATAGCGGTCAGGCGTTTGCTATCAGACTACCTGGCGAATTCTACGGTGATGAAAATTCAACAGGCGAACGCCCTATCGTCTGAAGCGCACCTTGATGCAACGAAGATTATTGGCACTGATCGGCGTTATCAGGCCATCTACAAATTACAATTACACTCCGGTAGATTCCTTACTGAACTCGATCTAATACAACGCCAGAGAGTGTGTGTGCTAGGGTGGGAAGCAGCCAAGTCATTGTTTCCGCGGGGCCAGGTAGTCGGTCGACACTTGCGAATCGACAATAACTGGTATCAAGTTGTGGGCTGGTTACAGCCCATTTCCCGCCGATTACCCAGGCTCGAAGCAGTTGGACTCTCAGAGATCGATCAGGTTGTCTATGTGCCTGTGACAGCGCTGGGGAATACGATGCAGATTGGATTCGACCAATTGGTTTTTAACTTCAGGAGTGTTTTTTGTCTGCTCAGCACAAGTTTCGCTACCTATGTAGCAATTCAAAAAATACTGCTCCCGTCCTAAGCCCTACTCAGGCTCTGCATAGAGAAGATCTATTCAAAGAAATTTCATCTCATCTGCACCGCAAAAAGGTTGTTTTTATAAGCGCTCAGCCGGGACAAGGGAAAACCGTCCTGGCAGCGCAGGTCG
>CAZYYM010000200.1:0-2645 GCA_964651385.1 uncultured Gammaproteobacteria bacterium
CCGGCCAGGCAAACGGCCGCGCACTCCCCCCTGACTGCCGGCCCGGACCCAACGCTCATCCACCGCCGGCCCTCGCTCCCCCACGCAGCCTGAACGACCAGTCACCATCGCTGCGGGACCCCGATCAGCCAGGCCGTGTAACGCTGGCGTCAGTGCCGGGCGGGTGATCTCAGAACGGTTCTATTATCAGAACCGTCGTGCCCTGCGCGAAACTACACAAATCGCGCCGATTAGCCTGGTCAACTGGACGCATTGTTAGATTTTCGAAATTGAATTACTCTAAGAATTCCAGCCCAACGTAGTTAAAATATCTGTTGATAATTTATGGCCGTTAGCGCTAGCGAGTTTAAGTAGTTTACGTGCCTCCGCCGAGTTTGAAGACACTGGCCAGCCTGTTCCATGATGCTTAATTTTTGCTTTGTCTTGATCAGTTTTTTCTAAAAGAATCATAGCCACTTTACATTGAGAATCAGTATCGCCGCGATCAGCTGCTTCTTTGTAAAGTTCATAGGCTCTAACTTTGTCTGTCTTGCACCCTAGACCACGCTCCAATACGAATGCTAAGTTGTAAACCGAATTGAGATAGCCTTGTCGCGCCGCATCTGAAAACCATTGCTTTGCCTCGGAGAAATCTTGATCAACGCCACGACCCTCTAACAATAAGCAGCCCAAATTATGTTGGGACTGTGCATTACCTTGCTGAGCAGCAAAACGATACCAATGTGCTGCCGACGAATAATCACCTTCTGACTCTAGTAGTACTGCCAATCTACATTGCGCGGTTGGATCGCCCCGCTGGGCCGCAAACTTAAGTTTTTGAATGCTTGTTTGATCCAGAATACCCTGAATATCGAAATTCTCCATAGTATTGCCTTTCAAGGTGAATTTCGGGCCTTGTCAAACAACATGTTGCTTATCAAATCTTGAATCAAGTTTTGGAAATAGTCCTATGGCCCTTTCCAATAAGTTTCTAAAGTCTGTTTCTTTTAAGTCTGCAACAGAGCCTATGCTAGGCATTCCAGAGCGACGCCAAGCGTCGCTCGTATCTACATTAATAGCATTGAAAAGATTCAGAAACTCATCTGGATTCATGTAAGGTTTTTTAGATTTTGCTCTATAGGTTGATGTCCAGACCGTCAGAGTTGACATCATCGCTGCAAGCCACCGAAACTTAGGATGGGGATGAGTGTTAAATTCACTATTTATGCTATCGACAATATTGAATACAATAGTCATCGCAGCCCCTAACTCTTGAACCGCTCGTTTTTCGAGGCTTTTTACTATATCATCTGAACCTGACCAAAATTGTAACTGTTGCCCCCAAAGTTCTCGAAAGGCGAACATTAACGTTACATCAGCAGCATATCTGTCTGCCTGAATTTCCATTGCGTGTCGATCCGCCTTGGTTTCCATTCTGAAAAATTTCTTTTTTTGCATGTCCATATTTGAGGGTTGACACATTAGAAGAAAGGGAAATTGATAAGTAGATTGATATAATTTCCTTAAATAAGCATGATGTCCATAAAAAATATGGGATAGCTCATGAATAAAGACGAACTCTAACGCTCTTTGGATAATCCCATTTGCGAACTCCCGTCTCTCATGACAAAGCGGAAGTAAAGTTCGACGATCTTCAACGCGCTTACTGTTGTCTTTCGTATTCTTGGAACCAATAGACATGAACGTGTTGTCTTGTGAAAGGAGTTTGCAAACAGATCGTCGAATGCTATTTATTAACCCCTCTGTCAGAAATATAGTGTCAATTTCATCCAGCGCTACCGCAGTGGCTTGTGTAATGGCTGAGTCAGTGATGTAGAATCCGACAGGTCTTTTGAAAAGAATATTGTTTTCAGATTTCCCAGTTGTTATTATTCTTTGAAATATCCTATGGGAATCGCTTACAGTGTTGACAAAATCTGGATCGTTATCACACTCTGTTACTGCTCCAAAGTCGTTTTCACTCAACAATCTTTCAAGTTCAGCATTGTTGGGAAGGGGCATGATCATTCCCAGTATTTTTTGCACAGCACCTTCAAGCCTCGCTTTAGAAGCAACTGCGCAACTGTAAAGGGGGATACTCCAATACATATTGATGAAATTAAGTCCGCAACAGCGGTCAAAATAGTGAGTGTATCAGTATCTGCCAAATTCGAAAGAGCTTTAGCCTCTTCATTTAAGCATATTGCTTTCTCGAATTCTACATAGTGTTTCTCAAACCAACGTTGACCCTTCTTTAGCAATGCGCGTTTGGATGGAGGAACCATGAATACTTCTTGCTCTGCTAAGTCCTTGCCAATTTTAATTAGAAGTTCGTCTTCACTCAAATTGCCTGTATAATCACTCACGTATACACCTCTGATCTGTCGATAAACTCGATTCAGTTGTTGGTAAGAAATTAGAGTTATTTTCCATCATAAATATCAGTGCCTACAATTTGATCGTTATGTTATGACTTTTCTACACAACTCCTACAATAGAGGACGTCGAAATCTAAGGATTAGCTCACCCGCCGGCGGGTCTGGCAAGGCCGGCCTCCAGCACCGAGAACGTTGCTTCCCCCAGCCGCCGGCCTATGCGCGCCCAGACAGCACGGTCGGGTGCGGTTCGTCCCGCTCACCACGGCGCAGCGGCTTGTTGCACGGCCT
>CAZYYM010000201.1:0-2612 GCA_964651385.1 uncultured Gammaproteobacteria bacterium
TAAAAAGAGGCAATAATGAACAAAACAGCCGAAAAAACAAACGGAATTAATCAGGTTATACCGAATGACTATTCGATCTATAACGCTGATACGGTCGAAGTCGCGGGATTTTTGCCGAGTGATTCGGTGGACTTTTCGATATTCAGCCCGCCATTTGAAAGTTTATATACCTACTCGAATTCAGACCGGGACATGGGTAATAGTTCGGGATCGGATGAATTCTGGGATCACTATAAATATTTAATCGCCGAGCAATTCAGAGTTATGGCACCTGGCCGATTGATTGCAATTCATTGCATGAATCTGCCGACGTCGAAAACCAATCATGGTTATATCGGTATTCGGGATTTTCGCGGTGAGATTATACGCGCATATTCAGAAGCGGGATTTTACTATCATTCCGAGGTTTGCATTTGGAAAGATCCAGTGGTTGCAATGCAGCGCACGAAAGCACTCGGATTGTTGCATAAAACCATTAAAAAAGATTCGGCGATGTCTCGACAAGGGATTGCCGATTATCTGGTGGTTTTGCGAAAGCCGGGCGAAAACCAGAAACCCATCGAGGGCGTATTGGATCATTTCGTTGGCGAGGATGTGCCACCTAATTTTAATCCAGTCGATTATGGCGATGGTCGGCGGGCTTATGTCCCTGCAAACGATAACGCCTCGCCGATTGATATTTGGCAGCGTTATGCATCGCCGATCTGGTCTGATATTTCGCAAACCAATACGCTGCAATATCAGACTGCTAGAGATAGTGATGACGAGCGACATATCTGCCCGCTACAGTTAGACGTGATCGAGCGAGCATTGCAGTTATGGTCGATGCCTGGTGATGTCGTGTACAGCCCGTTTATGGGGATTGCGAGCGAGGGTTATGTGTCGATTCAGCTAGGCCGTAAATTTATCGGTGTTGAATTGAAAGCGAGCTATTTCAACCTGGCTAAACGGAATATGGAAATGGCATCAAAAATACAGGGGGATTTGTTTTGAGTTATTCAGACTTTATCAGCGGTAAGCAATCAAACCTCGTTGATGCTGGATTTGATGCAAACATTAAAACCTATCCGAATGAATTAATGCCACATCAGGACGCTTGTATAACTTGGGCATGTAAACGTGGCCGGGCGGCGTTATTTCTCGACACTGGTCTGGGTAAGACATTATGTCAATTAACGTGGGCGCGGCAGGTGGTTGACCATACAAACGGCTATGTATTGATCCTCGCGCCTTTGGCGGTCAGCCATCAAACCAAACGCGAGGCCGATAAATTCATGCCTGGTTATCCGGTCGAGGTTGTTTCGAGTGATGCGGAAATCACAGATGCGGGAATTTATATTACCAATTATGAAAAACTCGATCATTTCGATGCGTCAATATTCGCTGGCGTTGTGCTGGACGAGTCTTCGATTTTGAAAGGGATGCAAGGAAAGATACGAAAACAGATTACCACGTCATTTTCAAAAACCCCTTACCGGTTGAGTTGTACCGCAACGCCAAGCCCGAATGATTTTATGGAGTTGGGTACTCAATCGGAATTTTTAGGCGTTATGACCCAGGTTGAAATGCTGGCTATGTTTTTTATCCACGACGGATCTGATACGTCAAAATGGCGATTAAAGGGACATGGGAAAAGCCGATTCTGGGAATGGCTATCAACCTGGTCAATATTTATCCGGTCGCCTCAAGACTTGGGTTTTAATGGGAATCAGTTTAATTTGCCTGATATCCACTATCACAGCCATGTAATTGAAACGGAAGCACAACAAGCACTATTTGTTGAGCCAGCTTTATCGTTACTTGATCGAAACCGGGCGAGGAAAGAATCAATCGAAGACAGGTGCAAGGTTGCCGCAGAGATAGCAAATAATCTCGATAATGCGGTTATATGGTGTCACCTCAATGCTGAGAGCGAATTATTAAAAACCTTAATCGATGATTCGGTGGAAGTCCGGGGAAGTGACACCGATGACCACAAATCAAATTCATTGCTTGGCTTCGCTGCTGGCGAGATAAAGAAATTGATTAGTAAGCCTAAAATCGCCGGTTTTGGTATGAATTTCCAGACGTCGAATAATTGCATTTTTGTTGGTCTTTCGGATTCTTGGGAGTCTTTCTATCAAGCAATTCGCCGACAGTGGCGATATGGTCAAAATCAACCAGTAAATGTTTATATTGTCTCTGCTGATACAGAAGGCGCGGTGGTTGAAAATATCCGTCGCAAGGATTCGCAGCATAAGCAATTAATGGCTGAAATGATGGATCACATGAAGGAATTAACGCGCAAGTCAGTATTCGCCGCGACGGTCGAGAAAACCGATTATTTACCCGAATTAAAAATGGAGGTTCCGAAATGGCTCAAACCAAAAAGGGCAGCTTAATCGAATCAATCAGCAACGTGATCATCGGTTATACGGTCGCGCTGTTGAGTCAGTTGTTGATTTTTCCAATGTTCGATATACACGTCCCTATTACTGATAATTTAGCAATTGGCGCGTGGTTTACCGTGATTTCTTTGGCCCGTAGTTATGTTATCCGTCGCTGGTTTAATCGAGGTGCAGCATGAAAATGAAAATATGCCCGCATTGTCACAGACAGTTAAAGCGCAGCAC
>CAZYYM010000202.1:0-2527 GCA_964651385.1 uncultured Gammaproteobacteria bacterium
GTTACATTGAAAAATGTTGCTTAACTGGACTGTCCTAAAAAACTTGACCACGTCAGACTGTCGCCAGCGATTTTTCTAAGTTTCGAACTATTGGTGGACTCAACTGCTCTAGAAAGAAGCTTAAAGGGTAAAGCCAGAGCGTAACCAACTTTAGAGTCTTCAAGGGTTAACTCATTAAACATTAACTTGATTAGTTTTCGCCTGTCTTCCACAGGAGAGTTTTTATATATTTCTCTTGCTTTCTGGGATAATCTATAAAAGTTATAGCCCAATTCAAAGTATTTTAAGCGATTGTCGTTGCTTGATGTTTCAAGATTTTCGATTTCTTTAAGCTCCAAGGCATATTCGCTATGTTTTCTTTCATAAAAGTTTTCCTCTATTTTGCCATCCAACTTATCATCGTATAGTTTGTCGAGCCTGTTATTTATAACTTCTTTTCGCTCATTCCGTTTGCTTCTAGATTGCTGACCATATTGGATCTCGTCTGCATGGTGTTCTTTCAGAGCTTTTGCTATCCAATTGGACAATCTCTCATTTATGTCGGCCATTCAATGTACTCATTAGTAAATCTGTAGCGTGCTTTCCCTTTGGCCGTCGATGGACGACTGAGCAATTCAAAAAGTACCCGGAAATGGTTTTTGAGGGTGATAGCATCTGCAAATTTATCCATTTGCTCTCATCCCAACTGCTCTTCCAGACGGTCGGTAGCCGGTGCAGGTCTTGGTGACAGCGCGGATATTTCCTCATGCATCTCTGCGCTGTATTGGATATTCATCGCATCCAGCGAGGCTTGCAGTTGTTGCAGATTGCGGGCGCCGATGATCGGGCAGCAGATGTCGGGATGGGCGGCAACCCAGGCGACCGCAAGGCTGACCGGATGAACGCCTCTGCTGTTGGCGTACTCGGTGAAACGCACTGCGGTTTGCATCATCCACTTTTCGCTGTAACGGCTTACATATTCGGGGTTGCTCACCAGACGCCCGTCCGCTGGTCGTTTTGCCGGGCCATATTTACCACTTAGCAGACCACCACCGACCGGGCTATATGAAATCACCGCCAGCTGTTCCGCATGGGCCAGGGGTAAAATTTCAGCCTCCGCCTGGCGTTTAACCAGGCTGTACATCGGCTGAATAATGTCAAAACGCGGCCAGCCATGGTTCTCGGATATGCCCAGGCCCTTGGCGATCTGCCAGGCGGCATAATTGCTCGCGCCAAGATAATTTACCTTGCCGGCGCTGACCAGATCCTGCAACGCACGCAGCGTTTCCTGCAGTGGCGTGAGCGGATCCCAGCGATGCATAAACAATACGTCGAGACGGTCGGTACCCAGGCGTTTTAGCGAGGCTTCCACCGCTTTTAGAATATGTCGGCGATTGGCGCCGCGCGCATTGACATCGTCGCTCATGGGGTTAAAACACTTCGAGGTAATGACAAGCTGGTCACGTTCGCCCTTTATCAGCGCTCCCAGTATTTGTTCGGCGCGGCCCTTTGAATAGCCGTCCGCGCAATCGAAGAAATTGATTCCGCGATCTCGACAGGCGGTATACATCCTGGCGGACTCCGCCTTGTCTGCATCGCCGCCGAAGGACATGGCGCCGAAACACAGTGCAGATACTTTCACCCCGGTACGCCCCAAGTACTTATATTCCATTCTAAACCCCTGAAAAAAAATTAGATTGCCATTGTATATGATGGCGTGTATCAAGTCCTGGATCCGGTGCCCCTCCACTGAAAAAGAGCGTCTTCTCGAACCAGTCGAGCAATCGCCGGTCAAAGATACTATGGCCTTCCCCATTAAAATTGGATTGTGAATGTGAATACTAAACTTTTTGTTTGTTTTTTGGCAGTGGTACTGACCGCCTGCATTAATATTCCAACAGGCGACGAAAACTCTCCTTTCGTTCCGGTACCAGTAGGTTCCAGCCTGGTTCTCAAACGCAGCATTGTGGTGCCGGCGGAGCGCTTTGATGCGTATTTGCAGGAGGCCGACAATGCCCCTGCCGCGCTTAACAGGGATGAACGCGATGCGGGCTGTATTCTCGAGATGCGCAACCGACAAAAGAGTCCGCGTACTATTGAACCCGCAACATTTAGCATAACCAAGGTAGCAGATGGTTTGTATTACACCATGCGCAGGGTGATTCAGGTTGCGTTCGATAGTATCGATACGCCGACCACGGAAACCCATACAGTAACTTTGTATTTACACTCGGATAAGTACCCGAATGTGCGTAGCGTGTCCTGCGAGGTCGATGCCGACTTTGCTACCGGCTATCCGGTGACAATAGCGACCATTCGCTGGGCGCTCGGCGGGCATTTCGATTTACGCATTGCCGGCACTAAATCTTGAGTACGAGCATATGAGATGGTTTGAGTTGTTAGGGCGTTTTGAGTTGATACCGGATATTCCCTGAGCGTGTCAGTGACAGCCGTTTCTCTGATACCGCTGGTCTTGAAATATATCGGCATAGTCTCTCCAGCTTCTGCCGTTCCCAGGCTTGTGCCGCGACCCCGGCGTGTAGGCGTT
>CAZYYM010000203.1:0-2511 GCA_964651385.1 uncultured Gammaproteobacteria bacterium
CGGTCGTTTGGATCCGGCTTGCGATAGGGAAGCACCGGCCGCGCACGCAGGAAAAAGCTCATCGTCGTGGGGATGAGGCCCTGCGCGATGAGGGTGGGGGTGTAGGGGAGCACGAGCGGATTGACGCCGCGGGCGTGTTCCCCAGCCGTCACCCATATTAATGCCCCGACCGGGCGATAGTATATTACTCATGTGTCCGAAATGCTGATCGTTACAAACCAGTGCGCGCCCACCATTAAGTGCACTGGCCAGATCGACGACCTGTCCCGCCTTTTCATTCCAGTTACATTCAGCGGTGCCGTAAACGCGTAAACGGGCAACACCGCCGTCCGGGTAGATATTCAATCGCAAGTGCGTAACGGTTGATTGATCGCTGATTTCGATGGCCTGTTGACTATCGCCCTGCAAGGCCTGCGACGAAACCATTTCATGCCATTGCGTTTTTTCATTGGGTTCAGAATCTGGCAAGTAACAGGCGTCAATCGATGCTGCGGGGGCATAGTTACCGGTAAAATGCCGGGTATCGATAACAATGCCGTGTACGCTTCCAGGACGGCATAATTCGACGATACAATAATCATGCCCCGGTTCCCGTTTACGGCGCGACTCCCATCCATCCATCCATTTGCCATTGTCGTCAAATTTGCCTTCGATAAATACGGGGTCCGTATCGTCCAGCAAACGTTCCACGGGGGCAAAAAAATCGTCAGTAGCGCAAATTGCCCTGGCTCCGAGCCGGGTCGATGCAAGATTTATCCAGTTTCGTTGGAATGCTTCAATCATTGTATTTGAGTCAGGTATACACCCGCCTGGGGCTTGAGTAATATCGACACCAGGCGGGTAAAACCGAAGAATTATAGTGACGGTAACGGTGGTAGTTTTTGCCCCAGCCATTTGAGTGACAGATCATTTAACTGTCCGCCCAGTTTTTTATGCAGTACAAAAACATTAACCCATTGCAGCATGTTCATTTCACCAGCCCTGACACCGATAAATGCTGGAGACTGGCGGACGATAAACTTGGTTTCGACCATCAAATTCGGATTTTCCTTGGCGACTTTTGCGGCAACAGTGTTTCCGGTTACCAGCACATCGACCTGTTTGGCGACAAAGGCCGATATAGTCGCCGCGTTATCCCCAAATCGTGTCATTTTGGCACCCTCGGGCAATACCTTACTCAGTTCGAGATCTTCGATAGTACCTCCAGTAACACCGATTTTCTTACCGGCCAGGTCTTTAGGCGAAGCGATATCGATTTTCTTGCTGGCAAAAGCAGCTGAGAAGAACGGTGCGTAGGCCGAAGAAAACCAGATCGATTTGGCGCGTTTCGGGTTAGCACCCATGGATGAGATAACCAGATCGACCTTACCCGAAGTCAGGTAAGGTATTCTCTGTTTTGAGGTAATTGGGATCAATTCCAGCTCGACACCGAGGTCTTTGGCAACCAACTCAGCGACATCTACGTCGTATCCCACGTGGGTAAAATTCTCACCGACCGAACCAAAAGGCGGAAAGTTTTCAGGCACTCCGATTTTGACCTTACCTTTATTCAAAATATCATTAAGTTGATCCGCAAGTCCCGCGCCCGAAACCATAGACATGGAAACAAGGGCCAACCCCATTAGTAGTTTTGTCTTTATGCTATTTATCATATGAGTCTCCTCCTCAGAGTTTATGATACAGATTAATTGTTTTTCGAAGCCTCGCGCTCCATAGACTTCGACCATTGTGAAAGCGGAAAACAGAGCACGAAATAAATTAAAGCCATGATTGGATAAACGATGAAAGGCTCGGCGCCATCCAGTTGCGAGTTGGCAATTTTTTTGCCCCAGCGCATTAAATCGTTGTAGTCGATGATATAAGCCATCGAAGTGCCCTTGATGACCTGAACCATAAAACCTACTGTGGGCGGCGTCGCAATACGCAAGGCCTGCGGCGCGATGATTGACATCAGAATCTGGGTGAAGGTCAGACCCAGCGCCTTGCCGCCCTCCCATTGTCCAAGGTGTACGCTTTGTAATGCACCCCTCCAGACCTCTGACATATAGGCGCTGGTAAATAACGTCAGTGAAATACCGGCGGCCAGCCAGGGAGGAATATCGACCTGAAAAAAAGCAGGAAGTCCGAGGCCAATTAAAAACAACAACATTAAAAGTGGGATAGACTGAAAGACCCAGATATAACCGGTGGCGACATATTGCACCCAACGCACCGGAACAATTTTCAATACCGTGAATACCAGGCCTATGAAGCCACCGCCGATAAACGCGGTTAGGGAGAGATATATCGTCCACTGTGTAGCGCTTATCAGGACGGCCAGCATGTTGCCGTAGAAAGTACCAAATATCCATTGTAATAGTTCGGTCATCTCTTACCCCACCATGGAAAAGCAATACGCTTTAGCAGTTGAAAGCCGCCTAAAAATATAAAAACCATGATCATGTATAGAATGGTCAATACGATGAAGACTTCGAAGTCACGGAATGTGCGATCCGCGACGAATCGTCCGGC
>CAZYYM010000204.1:0-2500 GCA_964651385.1 uncultured Gammaproteobacteria bacterium
ACTATGGCTTTTTACATTGTCTGGGGAAACGTACTTTACAGCGTATCCAGCTGTTGTTGAAAGTAGCGATCGGGCCGATAGCGACTGTTTTAAAGAAACCGCACCTGTGTCCAGTTTGTCACCAGCCGATGCATTTTATCCCGTTTAGCCAGTTACCGGAACGCGAACCCTGGCGAACGTGCTGACAAAAAAATAACAGGCTAATCCATTTACGAAACGGGGGACTGAAACGACCACTGTCCATTTGAATCAATCGACGGCCGATCAACCATTGGGGGCCGATGGTTTACTCTGGACTGCTGTAAATTATCTCCGAAGAATACTTCGCAGAATCCCACAACGAAATCGAGTTATTTACATTATATAGAGAACCGCTCCGGGCTTGTCCAACACTGGATTAAGTCGCGGCAAGCGCGACCTATCCTGTTTTGTTAGGGTGTTTTTGGTAGATTGTATGAAACATTACCGTCACTTATTTGTATGAAGTTTTGTTGACTGAGTGAGCTTACAACTTTTTGCATTTCCTCGTTATCAAGCTTTTTCGTGAATAGGGTATTAATAGTATTTTGTAAGGTTTTTACCTTTCTCGGCCTCGACTGACCACGACTAGTTAAATTTGAAACAATAGTATTAATTTTCTCGTCGGTACTAGTGTTACCCGATACTCTTAAAATAGGTATTTCGGCGAGGTCAGTAGATCTTTGAACCTTAAAACCTCTTGATTTCAGATGCGCCACTAAAGGGTCGAAGCCTTTGTCTTTTGAAATTATATGAAAATGGGCTTTTGGATTATTAGCGGATAGCTCACCCATATAATATGAAATATGGAAATCTAGCGCATTTGGGCCGTTACCGGAGATTTTTATGTACTCTGCGTCTTGACCCATAGACTGCATCGCAGACGCCAAATCAAAAGATACCTTTGTCTGATTAGCACCTACAAACACAAAAATCTTAAATGGATGCTTTGAGAGAAGCTCTAAGTTTTTAGGCTGAACATTCTCAAAATCAATTAGCACGTAATTTATTTCCACATCTATCTCAAATCCTGGTTTTACACACTAACGTCGCAATTCAGCGGTGACAAAAAGTGGAGCGCAGCGTAGCTTTTTGGCATCCGCTGGAATTGCCTTGTTAGCTTTTGTTTGAATGTGCATTATTCTGTCCGCACCAAGATAAATTCAAAGCCTTCAGCTACTGTGCCAGATACTGTAGTGGTCCAATAGCACCGGACACATTAATAAGAGATAATATTTATCAACTATTAAGGTGTCAGAATGGGACAAAAACGAACATACAAACAATATTCTAAAGAATATAAAGAAGAAGCGGTCGCCCTGGTTCGAGAACAAGGTTATTCAGTGCCAGAGGCCGCTAAATCACTGGGTATCAACAGTAATATACTGTACCGGTGGAAGCAGCATATTGAAGATCAACGACAAGGTAAGGTGCTGACTGAAGATGAACGCGAAGAACTCAAGCGACTGCGTAAAGAAGTGAGGAATTTACGTATGGAGAAAGAGATATTAAAAAAGGCCAGTGCCTTCTTCGCGAAAGAAATGAAGTAAAGTATGATTTTATCAAAGGCGAATCAGAGCGCTTTCCAGTGACAGCTTTATGCCGGGTCATGCGGGTTAGCACTTCTGCTTATTATGCCTGGCAAAAACGTCCAGGGCAGTTAATTAGCGCTGATATTTTACATCTGCATCGCCGTATGAAAGCGTTATTTAAGCAAAGCCGTGATAGCTTGGGTAGCCGAGAAATTATGAAGAAACTCCGTGAAGAAGGCATTGAGATAGGTCGTGACAAAGTACGCAATTTAATGAAAAAGCTGAATTTAAAAGTCACCCAGCGCATTGCTTACAAAGTCACAACGAAAAGAAACAATAGAGATGATGTTGCTGATAATTTGTTAAATCAGAATTTCAACCCTGTTGCACCCAATCAGATATGGGCTGGTGACATTACTTACCTGAAGACAGGTGAAGGCTGGATGTACCTGGCGATTGTAATGGATTTGTACTCACGCCGTATTGTGGGCTGGGCGATCAATAAACGCATGACGACAGACTTAATATGTCAGGCCATGATCATGGCTTACAACTTGAGGCGACCGGCTAAAGGACTGGTGTTTCATAGTGATCGCGGGTCCCAGTACACAAGTAAGCGTTACCGCAAACTATTGGCTAACTATGGAATAAGAGCGAGCATGGGCGATGTCGGGGCCTGCTGGGACAATGCAGTGGTTGAGCGCTTTTTTGGAAGTCTCAAACATGACTGGATTTTCAAAGTTGCTCAACCGACGCGTGAACATATGAAAAAAGATGTGGCGGCCTATATGAGGTACTACAACCTCGAAAGGCTGCATACTGCGAATGGTGATCAGTCACCGATAAACTATGAGAATTCTCTAAAGAAAGTGTCCGGTTGGACTTGACCAGTACAAATAGCTAGCCCAGACACAGTGGACCAGTTTCTTGAAAATAGCGACATTCTTTTT
>CAZYYM010000205.1:0-2471 GCA_964651385.1 uncultured Gammaproteobacteria bacterium
TCCGCCGGTAACAAAAAGATTCAGGCGAAACTGCTACCCCGGCTTCCGGAATAGTCAACGGTTTCCATTTTCGGTAGTATGTTTATTCCCCCGACCCGGGAGCTGTACCCGTTTTCCTGCAAGCTCGACCCGGGACCGATTCAATCGCCGCAGACTTGTCAGGGTTTCTTCTGGACGTGCGGTAGCAAGTCCAACCAACAAGATTTCGATGAGGCCAAGCGTAGCTGTGTGCATGCTCAGATTATCAGTATTACCACGATCGACACCAAGCACGAGATCAACTTTGTGGCGCAGTTTTATGCCGAGCGTGTCGGTAATCAAAATCTTGGTGGCACCTTCATGCGTCGCCTGTTTGAGAAGCGCGACTACTTCATCATAGACCCGGCTATAGGCCATTAGGATTAACAGGTCGCCTTTTTTAATTTTCAGCAAACCGTCGGCCAGCAACAGACCGCTTTGGGTTAGGCTGATAGCGTCGATACCAAACCGCCCGAGTTGAATCTCGAAGTAGGTTGCCATAGCGCTTGATGGTCCAATTCCAAATATAAGTACCCGCCTGGCATCGCTAATATGCTGAATGGTTTGCCGAAACTGGGCTCTGCTGATGTCGTGACGTAAATTCTCAAGTGATTGCAGGTGGCGATCGAGGGTTATCTCGAAAGCGGCTTCCAGATCATCACCTACCTCACCGAGGGTGCCGGCGAGGCGAGTCACGGGCGATTGATTTCCCTTTAACTCGGTAGCTAGGCTGTGTCGAAGTTCTGCCATTCCAGAAAACCCGAGTGCTTTTGCCGTGCGAATGACAGTAGCATCACTGGTGCCCGTTTTTGCTGCAATCCCGGATGCCGAGGTTATCAGCACTTCTTCACGATGGTCACTGAAAAAACGGGCTGTACGCTGCGCTGCCGGACCCAGTTGGTCCAGACAGTCGGTCAGGCGATGATTGAAATCAGGATAATGTTTCATAGTGACAGCATCATGGTAGCAGTATTGACTAGTATAGTAGCAATTGCTACACTATGCATATACTAAGTTGTAAACGCTACATATCGTTAATTCCAAAATCCGGTTGCCGGGATTGACGAGCTTTGAGAGAGAATGCAAAGATGATAAATGCTGATTCGATTGGCTTAATAACTTCAGTTTTCCTGGCAAGTGCGGTTGAATTTGTCGAGGCTTTTACCATTGTTCTTGCAATGGGCATGTCCCGCGGGTGGCGCTCCGCGCTGGTTGGGACAGGTGCAGCAATAGTGACCCTGACTATTCTGATCATTGTTCTTGGTGTGTCGCTTAAAAGCTATATCAACGCATCGGTACTGCAGTTTATTGTTGGTACACTACTGCTGGTATTCGGACTGCAGTGGTTGCGTAAAGCGATTTTACGGTCTTCTGGTCGTAAAGATCTGCACGATGAAAACAAAATATTTGAAAAACAAATGCAAGCTGGAAAAGTAGCCAATGCCGATCAGCATGGCGGCATCGATGGATTCGGTTTTGTTGTTTCCTACAAGGGGGTTTTACTCGAAGGACTCGAAGTGGTTTTCATCGTGACCACCTTTGGACTCGGTGCTGCTCATCGGGGCATGGCTGATGCCATGTGGAACGCTTCGATGGGCGCGGCCGCAGCTGCAGTTGTGGTCGTCATAGTTGGAATTCTGGTCAGGAAACCATTGTCCATGGTGCCCGAAAATACCATGAAGTATATTGTCGGGTTGATGTTGGCGAGTTTTGGCCTGTTTTGGGCCGTTGAAGGTATCGGGTTTTTTGGGCCGTCACAGGAAAGCCTGGTGTGGCCGGGTGATCTCGTATCGCTCGGAATTATTCTTGTCGGCTGGCTCATCGTAACCCGGGTTATCATTTTTATGCTCCGGGCCGCCAATGAAACCCCGGCAATAGAAAAGGAGGCTGGCTGATGAATCTGCTAAAAGGGTTGCTCGAGATTCTCCATGATCTGATAATCGGTGACTGTTGGCAAATAGCAGCCGGGGTCGCGGTCGTATTGGCAGCAAGCATTGCTTTGGTGCGCAATGGTCTTGTAACGACAAACTCGACCAGTGTCGTTCTGGGAGTCGTAATTATGCTCATTTCCGCTTTGATTATTTTCTTCGAAGCGCGTAAGCATTGAGGGCTAAACGGCAGCAGCAGCACCGGATTTGAATATCCACTTTCACATGCTGTTTCTTGGTCGCGTGTTCGCCGGGCGCCGGACCGTTCCAATAGCAATTACCGAGCCTAGCAGGCTGTTGAAATGTTCGAAAGCCGAGGGTCCGCAATTTGATATTGTCCTGGTTTAGTGACCACCTTAAATGACCGATTTCCCTTGAAGCATCGCATCTGAAAAAACTCAGAACCTGCGAAATCTGAAATACTGACACCCACCCCCTGAGAAAAGAGGGGTCAAGTATAATATTGACACTTTATAAATGGCGATCAATAATCGAACTTATGCACTGCCCATTTCGACTTTGAAA
>CAZYYM010000206.1:0-2424 GCA_964651385.1 uncultured Gammaproteobacteria bacterium
AATTCAATGTTACCTTGGGTCATCTTTTACCTTGGCAATAGCAAAATCAAGAGCCTGAGACACATTGCGATTCATATCGGCGATTTGATCGTCATGCAGAAAGAAGTGTGCGTCTACATTGTGGCGAATATACCAAGCGGGAAGTCGATTAAGTGCTAAACAAGTTGCATCCGCAATTTGATCAGCACTCAGCTCATCTCGGAAATTAGCGAGCCCTGTATAGACCAAGTGTTCATAGTAGTTCACAACCCCTTCAAGATTAAAGTCCTCAGGTATTGAATGGTCGTTAAGACTAGATTGCAGCATTGGAATACCTTACATTGTTTAAATTGTTATTCTTCATTTTATTGAAGTAATAAATCTCAGTTTTGTGGACGAATTAGCCGAACCATTACTTCATACGAGATAGCGTCATATTTTCTCAAATCTTAATATTCTATATCTGCCCTTTTAGCACGAACAATGGAGTCGTATCCGGACCTTTGTGTGACTTTATCCCAATAATTTGCAAAGCCCCTAAGTAAATAAGTGTGCTGCGATTAGTTACAGAAGGGGTCGCGCATATTTATTGGATAACTGTATCAGGTCGATTTCCAACTTGTCTCAATTCGGCCAACTCCTGCCATTTGGGCTATCGACCCAGAAGACAGCTCCTACTGACAGCTGACATTGAGTATAGTTGGAGATAGGCAGGAGTCGACCCTGAGCAGTCATTCAAGAAATAATATTAAATATTTTAAAGCAGCCTCATTTATCTAAATTATTTACATGATATTAGTATTTATCGTTTATCTAACTATTGGCAATAACACTTAGACTCAATAGATAGCTTTCCAATGACTGTGCATTCCCACCCTAATCGATTTGGACAATCATCTACCTCAACAGTCACATATTTTACATTAATAGTATCTAAATCAAGATCATCGCCAGAGCGACCTTCATCATCAACTGAAACTAATTTTGTTCGACATGAGCCACCACGACCACATGGATGAAGAGAGCATTCTATCCCCTCGATTTGCTTACGCTCTTCAAGAATCGTACTGAATATATTTTTCTGTAAATCTTCAAAAGAAGATTGTTTAGTACAACCTAATCCTTTGTGTTGTTCAAGACCATGGTGAACTAGGCTATCACCAACATCACAATCTGGTATTTTGTTTTTCTCTGTCATTGTTTCACCTCTATTGTTCCCTGTATGGTCAGAATGACACATAGTAGTATATTAAAATCTGGCCAAAGGTAAATAGTGCTAGTACTTCTGCTGCCGGCCAATACCGGTCATTCTGCGCAATGGAAATACCAGAAAACCGGACATTCAACGATAAGGGTTATGTGACCTTCAACCCCGGCTTCTTTGCAAAGAATGGCCGAATTTCGACCAATTGATTAGCGTGCCATTCGAGAAGCTCGGATTCCTCGTGTACGACTTTGCTGCGCTCTGGACTTCCCCCAGAACAGTAGTCACCTCCAGCGTATACCTACCACGATCTTAAGGTGAAAGGCGTATCTGATTTTGACGGAGACAAGCGACAGGCCAGTGGTCACCGCAGTCAGCGAATGGTCGACATTTACGACAGGGAAAAGGCCGAAGTAGACTCTACGAAGTGATTTTTTGGGAAAAGGACTTATCCACAGGGGGCGGTCTTACATAACTAATTGATTATAATGGCTCCCCGTCGTGGACGCATATAGAACCATTTGCATCGCACCGACGCCAGAAGTGAAGGCTGTGTTCGAGGCAATCCGCGAGTTCGGAAGTTCTGCCTGACCAACAACTCACCACCCTGAATCTGACGACAAGATACCGATCCTCTCGTACGTTTTTGTGGGCTTTCGCGGGTTCGCGGGAACACGTCACTCGCCCGTCACTTTCAAATTCGGCCGGAAAGCCGCATCAGCGCTGGGCTGGCCGCCCACGTCACTACCTGCGTTGCTCAGTAGTGACTCGGGCTTGTATCTGGTGTCAGCATCGGGATACCTTTTTTGTCTGAAGACCCTTGTGTATATGGATGTATGGCCGCTATCAAGTAACAGGCTGTATTTTGAATGAATATTCTACTTCGCCGTCACGGCCAGCATACCAAAGGTTATGCAAAAAGATATTGATAAGCTTAGACGTTGGCTAGCCCCTTCGTCACCCATTCGGTTATTGACCTTGATCGCCGCGACGGTGTTCCTGGCAGAGGCGGTCATTATGGTCGTCCTGCATGTGCTTAAACTCGATGCAAGTTGGCAAGCGCAGGTCATTGATCCGGTTTTGCTCGTATTTCTTGTCGCGCCAGCCTTGTATTTTTTCTCATTTCGCCCCCTTTTGCACGACCAGACGCGGCGGAAGATAGCGACCAAGGTCTTTGAAAACACGTGCGAGGCGGTCATGATTACCGATCGCCATGCCCAGATAGTCATGGTCAACGACGC
>CAZYYM010000207.1:0-2388 GCA_964651385.1 uncultured Gammaproteobacteria bacterium
CGCCAGTTAGGGTATTCATCGATAGTGCCGGGAATATTCACCTGATTGGTCTGCGACAGCATGTCTTCCAATTGCACCGTCATCAGCAGGGATTGAGAACGAGCCAGAAATCGTTGGATCGAAATAAATAAATTTCCGCTTAATTCGGTTGTCGAGCCATCCTGCAAAGATTCATCGGTGATTAGGTGTTCTTTGTGTAATGCGACCTTTATCTGATGTCGATCATGGCCGCGATCATGCTTTTGCTGATCCCTGATGTCGTCAGACGGAAATAAGTGTAATTTTTCGCGTAGTTCAATATCCGTTGCCTGCCAGTAGCCTTTCAACGTGGGAAGATCGTGCGAACCGGACGTGCAGAGTGCATATTGCGGGTATTCGGCAGGCATTTTATAAGTTCCGTGATTCCAGTCTTTTTCGAAAAAGAGTATGCGATAAGACAATATCTTTTTTAACCAGAGCTGGTGACGAACTTCGTCGGGAACCGTACCTAGATCTTCACCGACAATCAGGCAGCGGTTGCGTTGACTCTCCAGCGCGACGATGCCGAGTAAATCTTCAAACGGATAAGTGACGTAAGTGCCCTTATCCGCTGCTGTGTTTTCAGGAATCCAGTAAAGACGCATCAATCCCATTACGTGGTCGACCCTGAGCGCTCCAGCGTGGCGCATATTGGCGCATAACGTCTGAATAAAAAGCTGGTATTGCTGGTCTTTTAGTTGCTGTGGTATTTGCGGCGGTAACCCCCAGTTCTGACCTAACAGATTAAAGTCATCGGGTGGCGCGCCGACGCTGACGCCAGCTGCATAGCAGGATTGCTCGGCCCAGCAGGTGGAAGAAAAAGGTTCGTTGCCGATAGCCAGATCGTTATAAATACCGATGCGCATTCCCTGTTGTTTGCATTTCAGGCTGGCATCTGATAATTGCTGCTCCGTTTGCCACTGCAGATATTGATGGAATTCAATAGCTTCAATATTCGAATCTGCCCAGATTTTAACGCTATCAGAGTCTGGGTCGCGGAATTCTTCAGGCCACTGTTGCCAGTTTTGAATCGTGGCATCCCGCTCATAGAAATGGGTCTGCAAGGCTTCGAACAGGGCGAAGTTGAATAAGGAGTCGCCCTTTTCGATTTGATATTGGCGAAAATTTTTAGCTGCTTCCTGCCCGTCGTCTAATAGCTCTGCTCGAAACCATTGGTAGAGCAATTTGAGCACAGTCAATTTAACCGACCAGACCTCGGTATATTGAACCAGATCAGCATTTCGCAAGGTTTGTAATTTGCTCTGAAAGTCCGGATTACTAACGAGCCTGCGGGCTTTGTCGCAGCGAATAAATTCGTCGATCGACTCGATATCAAGATAAATCGGATTGAGATAATCGCGGCTCGACGGGCTATATGGGCTGGCATTTTCCGGCAGGTGGACGAACAGCGCATGCAACGGGTTGAGTCCGATTGCATCTATACCCAATGGCGCTAGAATTTTTACCGCAGCCTGCAGGTCGGTAAAATCACCAATTCCCCAGTTGCGCTTCGAACGTAAAGCATAGAGTTGTACGCCGATACCCCAAATCTTTTGGCTGGCTTCGAATCCGGCTGGCTGGTAGCAGGTTTCGGGGGTGACTATGAGTAATGTCTCTGCAGTCGAGTCATCCATTAATTTAATACGTAACTGGTGATAACCGACTGCCGATACATTGGGCAGCGGTGCTTCAAATTGATAAAGAGGGGTACCGTTTACATGACGTTCTTCGACTGCCTGATGAGTATCAAAAAACCATTCACCACTGTGGGCTTTACCGTTTTCTTCAATGAGTTGCCAATGAACAGGCCGACCCATTTGTTGTGAGCTCAATGTCAGTGTAATCGGCTCAGGCGCCTCTCTTTTTTGATAAACCAAAACGGGAGGAGTAACGGTCTGCCAGCTGTACCGGTTGATTTGTTCGAGTTGTGCCTGGACATCCCAGTCGTTTTCAACCCTGATTCGCATCGATGCGAGTAATGAGCGCCTGGCCTCGAAGCCGGCGACATGGTGTTGACCTCGAATATCGTAGTAGGACTCGGCGATACCGTTTAAACTGCATAAGTGGTTAAACGCCTCGAAATTGGTGATAGGCATGGTTTTTTAAGCGTTTCGGTGTCGTTTTTCAAACCTCTCGGAGAGTACCAGATTTGCCTGTCGCAAGCGATCCAGATAAACCGGTTTGCAGCGAACGGCGAGACCGATGGCCAGTGTATCGACCACTGCCATATGCGAGATTCGGGCTTTGATCGGTACCAGGTAATCTTCATCGTCATCCAGATCGACGGCCAGATGTAAATGGCTGAGTGCTGCCAGCGGTGAACCACTCGCAGTAATTGAAATAATCTTCGCACTGGACGCCTTCGCCAGA
>CAZYYM010000208.1:0-2377 GCA_964651385.1 uncultured Gammaproteobacteria bacterium
TCAATTTTCAAGATAATTCTGACATTTGAGTGGGTAGTAACTCTAATGCTGAAGATAACACTTTTCATAAACTATTATTCAGTCTCTGATAATATTAGTTTTTAACCTTTAAAGCCAATTTTTGCATGACTACCGTCGCAATATGGTTTGTTTTCTGGTGCTCCACAACGACATAAAAAGACTTTTTCGTCTGTTCAATCGTATGACCGGTACCGCAACAAATTTCAAGATTACCTACTATTTGTAATGGCCCATCTGGTAAGGATGTTACAGCGACCTCACCATCACGATTATATAAGGGTTCGAATTCTTTAATGGATATTTCTTCCGTGGCAGTAAATTTTTCCTCGGTATGAGAACTATCACAATAGGGTTTTCTTTTTGAAGCACCACAGCGACACAGGGTTGCTTTAAATCCATCATTTTTCTCATCGGCCGTCAATTCTGCATGAATAGGCAAAGGTCCATTCTCGCGCACAAACATTGTGTTGACCAAAGGGGCAGTTTCTTTTCGTCCAGCATTATGCCGTTCAAAGGTAATTGCCCCGGACGGGTACGAATGCGCTATCGCTGTGATCTCTTCTGGGGTTGCGTTATTCGGATTGATCCACGGACCCTTAACATTGTCTTGAGTGAATACACTTATTGCCATCAAAGAGATTGAAATGTCTTTGCCTTCGTAAGTCGTTTTGTTGCTCATTTATCTTCTCCTTTTACTGTATTAATTATTCCACATGCTTTAAATGGGCAACATCCTCATTAGTTAATGACAAGTTAATTAAAATCGATTTCATCTTGTGGGGAAACAGATATACATATTATGCCTTAACTATATGAATTTGGTGTTTATTTCAGATAATTAATTCGAAATATTAATTCAATGTGGAGGAAAATCCCTGCGAGTAACTAACTTGTCATTACTTATCGTTAAGATCAATGGAAAGCAGAATTACCTATGGCGTGCAGTTGATCAGGATGGGGAAATGGTGGACGTCTATCTTCCGTCGAAACGTGATGGTTCAGCAGCCATGTGTTTTTTCAGGCGATTGAAAATCAATCATCATGGCGAGCCAAGGAAGATTGTGACTGATATGTTCCGAAGTAACTCTGTGGCTCATCAAGAAGAAATCCCAGATGCAATTCATATAACGGAACGTTATGCCGATAATCGGGCAGATCAATCACATGAACCTACTCGAGTGAGAGAGCGAGTGATGAGGTATTTCAAATCCATGAGAAAGGCACAGCGATTTGTGACGACACACGCTGCACTACAGAATTTATTTAATCCTGGTATCCATTTGGTGAGGGCGCAGCATTACTGGAAATTTTGGATCTGTGCGTTCGAAGTGTGGAGCCACGTAGTAGGGTAAATGAAATGTCTTGATCTCGATTAGCTAGTATAGTTAACTTGTCAAAACTGTCCTGTCAGGTACGCTTGGCACCGGGTGTCCAGGTATTTCAGGCGGCTGACACCTAAAAGCTGACGTCAAAATATACGATACTGCGGACATCATTTAGAAAAGAACATTTCAAGGTAATCTATGACTGATTGGATAGAAGCCAAGGTCGTTGCAAAGCGACAGTTATCACCGCAACATTATTCACTGCAATTCGAGGTCGACCTGTTGCCGTTTAAGGCCGGACAATTTATACGTCTCGGTCTCGATATTGATGGCGAACGTGTCGGTCGTCCGTATTCCCTAGTGAACGGACCGGAAGAGCGGCCCTATGAAATTTTATTCAATGTTGTCAATGAAGGTCAGTTAACGTCTGATCTGGCCGCGCTTGAGGCGGGCGATCGTCTCTGGGTAATGAAGTCTGCCCTCGGTTTTCTGGTACTTGATGAGATCCCAAGTGTTGATGATTTATGGATGATGGCAAGTGGCACTGGTATTGGTCCGTTTCTATCGATGCTAAAGACCGAGGATATCTGGCAACAGTTCAGCCGTGTCGTTTTGTGCCACAGCGTTCGCTATCAGGTAGATCTTTGTTATCAGCAGACTATCGAAGCGCTCCGATCCGACCATCCGGGACGATTGACCTATATCCCGATTGTTAGTCGGGATCAGGAACCGACAGTCTTGCAGGGGCGCTTGCCGGATAAACTTCAAAGCGGCGAGCTGGAACAACGCGCTGGCCTAACGATAGCGGCTGAAAACAGCCATGTATTGTTATGTGGTAATGCCGGCATGATCGACAGTACGCTGGTAATGTTACAACAGCGGGGAATGCAGCGTCATCGCCGCAAAGAGTCCGGTCATATCAGTAGCGAGCGCTATTTCTAGGGAAAGAAACAGCTACGTACGCAGGACGGTCGGTGCTAAACAGTTGCCGCGTTGGCGAGTCGATTTTTGACAGGGAGGTCATAAAATCA
>CAZYYM010000209.1:0-2340 GCA_964651385.1 uncultured Gammaproteobacteria bacterium
CAATCTGCAACAAACACGGTGTTGTTTTTTCCCACACAGAGTTTTTTTTCAAGATCATGGTTGTCGCGGCCGCCGATGTTCTGGCTTTTGATGCGATTTTTTGAATCTATCTCCGGAAAAAACCCGCCGAGCCATATTGCATACCTGGTATTCAGCATCGGGTTTTCTGCATCAGTTGCTGCTGATGTGGGACCGGGAAATAGACCGATTATTAACAAAACCGGAATCAGGCATCCAATCATTAGTCTGCGAATTCCCATTTACCCTCTCCCTTGGCGTAATAGATGAGCAATGCACTTATAACACATGCTGGCGAGCTTTCTATCCCTGGCACAACCTTGGTGGTATACAGATCGGCCATGCGTGTTGGTGTCAGATAACTATTTACATGCATCAAATACGGTTATTCAGTCCATGTAAAGTAAAATGGGGCTGTTTCCTGTTTCCCCGTGAAATATTCACCTACTGATTTACATAACTCTGAATCGACAACCATATCTCTTTTAGCGGAGGCATCATGCATAACCTGAGACTCATAGCCGCAACCATGATTCTGCTCGTTCCGTTTGCGGGTCTCGCGAAGGCCCAGGAACCTCTCGTCAAGCCTGATAATGCAATCGAAGCCGCACGCAAGCAGATGCGCACCGATCTCAAACTGGTACTCGCCGGCGAGTTACGCCTGATATCGGACGAGTCGAAGGCGTTCTGGCCTTTGTATAAAGAATACGAAGCAGACATGATCAAAATCGGTGACGAACGGGTCAAAATGATAGAGGAGTATGCGGAAAATTTTGAGAATATTACGTCAGGCTATGCCGACCACATGCTCAATCAATATTTCGATATCGAAAAGCGGCTGCTGAAAACACAGAAATAATATGCCAAACGCTTCAAGGACGTGTTGCCCTCCGTCAAAGTCGCCAGTCTCTATCAGGTTGAAAACAAGCTCAATGCAATCCTGGGGATAGGGGGACAGTGACCGTAAATCTTCTGCCTCCCCTAGCCCAATCTCCTATCCTTCGGCGGCATTAATCCATTCACCACTCTGAAAACCGCATCCGATCTCAAGACCATCGGCTTCACCATTGAAATAGATGAGTTTTGATTCACCCGTATCACAAGTGCCGACAGCATTCTCGGCAGGACACTCACCATCGCCGTAAACAGCCTCGGCATTGCCTTCAGCGTTGCCCAGATCTTCGCAATCGGCCGGACTCGCCGGCATCTGGCAAATCTTGAACGGTTCATCAGAATACGCGCTACTGTGACTGTAATTACAATGACCGGATGCATCAGCCATGACAAGGCCTGAACTCACCAGTCCAACTGCAAAAATCAGAAGACTACATATTTTTTTCATATCGACTTGACTCCAAGTATACAAATAGCTCAAATAAAATTGAGTCGGGTTTATTTGCCAAATTCAAATAACAGAATGGTGCCGGGTGTATTTTCTTTCACCAAAATAATTAATCCGGCACCTTTATTACACATGATATCAAATAATTTCTTGATATCAGTCATAACTATATGTCTTTAATTGTTTTGGTAAAACCCGGCGTGACCACATGACAACCCCCCGATCTGTCAGCCGGTAAAATGATACTCTACGAGAATCATCGTAACCCCCTGTACGGTCCGTTTACAATAAGTGTCATACTCACAGCAGCCACTCTGCCATTCGAAGACAGCAGGGACTTTTTTATTGCATAGAATATAAATGATATCCAACGCTGTGAAAGGATGCACTGGTTCCGCGTAGTTTATGAATTCGCGAGAGCGACTTCTACAAGGGCAGAGCCACACTATCAACGGTACTGAGTGTTTCACATCTGTGTTCAAAATTGTTCCAGGTACTTCCCGCTCACTATTGCCGCCAGGGGTCTATTCAGAATGGATGCCCTAACTCCATGTAAAAGACGGTACCCTCGTTGCTGCGGGCAAAATCAAAGCTGATCACGGTCGACAAGTTCCAGGCGAGTCGCAACCCTAACCCGCTCTCAGACTTCCAGTTTTTTAATGTAGTGTTACCGATGTTGTCAAAGATTCGGCCGGCACCGGCAAAAGGTACGAGCATCATGCGAATATTCT
This sequence comes from uncultured Gammaproteobacteria bacterium, assembly GCA_964651385.1. Classification (GTDB taxonomy): domain Bacteria; phylum Pseudomonadota; class Gammaproteobacteria. Next base: position 2,092 of record CAZYYM010000209.1, read on the forward strand.
GTTTCCACACGGTAAATTCGGTGAAGCTCCAGCGCAGCTCGACATTCCCATGGGCTGTTGTATCGCCGATAAACCGATTAGTCAGATAGCCAGGTAATGTTTTGAACCAGCCCAGACCCTGGCGTAATTCATCATGCGGAACGGCAAGATTGGGTGTTGCATAAAAGGGTACATCTCCGAATTGGCTGGCATAAACCAGGGTACCGGCAAATATTAAACGTGTCTGTTCAGGCAACAAATCATGCAAGT
>CAZYYM010000210.1:0-2325 GCA_964651385.1 uncultured Gammaproteobacteria bacterium
GTGATATCTACAGAAACTACTTTGCCGCCTGGCTTAACGTAACTTTCTGATGTGTTGACACCTACGATGACTTGAGAGCCAGCAGTAGCAACAGAAGTAGGTTCTCCGGCCATGGCAAGTATGCCCAAAGGTTTAGGTGAACTTGCATTGGTGAGGTCAATAAAACCAATGCTTTCCATTGGGCTATCAGAGTAGATCAAAGTCAAGCCATCTTCACTGGCAGTGATGATCTCTGCAGAGTTTTCCTTTTCTTGCTGGCCTGCAGGAAGGTTGTGCGCAGTAGGAAAACTTGAAATTCGATTGAAAGCATCAGCACTAGCATAACCGGCAACACAAGAAATGGTTACGGCAAGCAGGGTGCGAGCGAAAGTAGGACGTGTCATTGCTGTTTTTCCGAAGTGTTAAAAAGAAACACATACCCTAGAGTCAGAATGTTAAGAAATAATGACAAGTCTAAAGAGAATAATGGCCAGCTAGCATTTTGCTTATTTATGATGTACAAAAAGCAGGGCTCAACCCTACAAACTGATGCTGCGTTTGGCCCAATCTGGTAGAGGGTTAACTTCGACCCGTTTTAACGATTGTTGAACTGCGTCGGGCATAGCCACGGTGCGATTTTCTCGCGTGCTGTAGTGTAAGGTCATAAACTCGCCAGTTGCACAGATTTTTCCATCGACCAGCATTATGTGGGAAAACCAGATTTTTTTAGCGTCTGAGCCGAGTACAATGGATTCAACTTCGATGTTGGCAGGTGAGCGCACTTCATTGACGTAACGGAGATGTGTTTCTACCGTATAGAGGGCACAGCCCGTGTCTTCGAAATAATCAACCCCGATTCCAAAGTGGTCCTGGAGCTTCCAGGTCGTATTGGTGAAAGGAACAAGGTAGTAGGCTTCGTTGAGGTGGCCGTAGGCGTCCAACCATTCATCCTGCAGCGGTTCACTATGGAGTTTGAGTTCGGTCATTAGAGGTACCTCAATTTTTTCAGGCAACATATTAAATCGATGCAGACCGGGTGTGAAGCGTTTATCTTAAGATGCCGGGAAAGATTCGACTGCAAAACAACTAAAATATAGGTAGCGATTAAAACAGGTAGTAGAATCGCGCGATGCAACCAATAATTACCGTTTCAAATCTTTCGAAGATATACGAAAGTGGCCATAAAGCGCTTGAGAACATAAATCTGGACATTAATGATGGAGAAATTCTGGCTTTGCTGGGGCCAAATGGGGCCGGTAAGACAACATTAATTTCGATTATCTGCGGTATTGTATCCGCCAGCCAGGGGACTGTTACAGTTGCCGGGCATGATACGGTCACCGGTTACAGGCAGACCCGCGAATTGATCGGCCTGGTACCTCAGGAGTTGGTGAAGCGCTTTTGCACGATAAGACCAGTTGGACTGGTCAAAGGCTTTAAATACAGACGGGCTCACCAGAAATATGCCTTCGGCTGTGCGGTGTATCTTTGAATAGGCGTCATTCACTTTAAACGTTCGTTCGTGTAAGCCATCTCGAAGCCATTTGAGGAATTGCTCACCGGCATTTCCATCCACGTTCGAATCAGTATCTGATGCTGCATCTGTTGGCTTTGGAATCGCCGGTATGACCATAGGTGGCAGGGGGCCTGGTGGTGCAGGGGAGTCCAAGGTAGATGGCCTCAATATACTGTCTTTCTCAGATGGTGTTTCAATCGATGAAATTGTTGAAGGCGCTGGCAATTGATCGATAGGAACAACCGTGCCATCAAATGTTCCTGGGACTGCATCAGCTGAAGCCCATAATTTGCTGACAGGGAAGCAGAGCAGGGTAAGCTCATGCGCATTAGGCCAACTCTGATGGAAAACCCGACATTTCCATACGGATTTATCGCCATTCGCCAGAAGGATACCGTATTGCTGCAATTCATCCATGAGCCGATCATTTCGGGCAGGGATACCCGATTGTCCTTCCTGCAGCATGTGATCGCGTATTTGATCCAGCGCGCGTTTAACGACGATCCAAAGCTGGTCGTCGACTATCCAGCCTGCAGCGCCGTCCCGGTTTAATGGCAAGTTGCCACTATCGATCTGGTATCGCAGGCTGGTGACAATTCTCTGGTGCAGAGGTTTGCGTTTGGTAATCGCGATTGCGTCCTGCGGATTGATTTGATCACCCGCCAGATTGGATGCAACCGATAGCTTATCTGCCTCGTGAATGATACTACCGAGTATCCCGGTATCCTCATCATGGCCTGTCAGCAGATTGGTCCAGTAGAAAAACAGTTCCTGATTGCTGACTAGCCACTGTAAACCTTCACTTGGGATAATATGATGAACATACAGCG
>CAZYYM010000211.1:0-2255 GCA_964651385.1 uncultured Gammaproteobacteria bacterium
GGGCGGCAACAGATAGGCAGTACCTTAGACCACCGCGCCACATCTTTACTCTACCTTGCCATTTATCCAATGAGTCAGGTGCTTCAGGAATACGAGGAAATGTTGCCATTACAGGCCTCATTCAAAAAACCCTTCCATATCAATGAAAGCGATACCGTACAAATGCTGTTTCGACTGGGCCATGCAGAACCTACACAACATGGACCAAGACTACCAGTATTACCCGGAATTACTTAAACCCTGGTGCCTTGAAGCGCGATCTAAAGAAAAACAAGCCGGGACCTAAAGTTGAATCAGATAATTTAATAATATGTCCTCGGTATACATCCCATATGTCCCCACAATATCCGGAAAACCACTTCAAAACATCTACCCTGTTTAACCCCCGGTATTTTTCAGCGCTTTTCACTTGCTGTGTTATTCTGTCCGGAAACAAAAAAGGAGATTTCTGACAATGCATTCAACTGAGAAAACGGTACGCCAGTTTCACGAGTCGTGGGATATGCGCGACCCAGACAGAGGGGCGGCAGTGATCGCTGAGGGCTGTAACTTCGAAGATATTGCTCGTAACGAAATGTTGTCAGGAAAAGAAGCCTACAAATCTGATTATTATCGATGGCGCGAAGCCTTCCCGGACGGGCTTTGTAAAGTGGAAAATGTCATTGTCAGTCAATGTGGGGAATGGGCCACGGTGGAGTTTCGTAATACCGGAACCCATACGGGACCGCTTCGTTCAAGCCTTGGTGACTTCCCGCCGACGGGTAAACGAGCTGAAGTTCGATATTGTTCGGTGATGCGCGTTAAAGACGGTATGGTTGTTGAAGGTCGCGATTACTACGACAGCGCGACCATTGCCAGACAATTGGGCCTGGTTGATTAATTTATCGTATCGATTGTTTTTATCTGGTCAGGCGGTTATTGCTCGTGTCCTGGGGTCAGCCTGGATTACCTGGGAATGAAAGCGTCGATGATAGTTTAGATTTTCCTTTCTGAACAGGAACAAAAATAATATGCCCCGCCTGTAGCTCATCATTGTCGGGCGGGCTGGTTAATGAGCTAGGAATCGGGGAAGGTGATCGTATCGCATATCTCGGAGAAAATGCCCCGGAGTTGCTGGTGTTGTTATTTGCCTGTGCGAGGATCGGTGCCATTCTAGTACCTTTAAATGCCAGGATGACTGTGGCGCAGCACCGTTACTATCTACAAAACAGTGAGCCACGGTGCCTGATCGTCGAGTCACCAATTAGTGATCACGCAAAAACCTGCTTGCAGGATTTGTCGAGTATCGTGCTGATAGGTTTCGGAGGTGAAGCGACGGACGATCTGGATAAATTTCGAAATGGCATAGCTATCGCCATCGCGACTGAAGGCCTGTTCGACGATAAACCTGTTCTCATCGCCTATACCTCCGGTAGCAGTGGAAATCCAAAAGGTGCGGTGCTCACAAACCAGACCCTATTCTGCGGCGGATCGTGCAATTGAACTGAGTCCGCGAGACCCGATGGGCGGGAGCTACCATATCGTAAAATCGTTTAGCTATATATACTCGGGTCAGTTCGATAAAGCAGCTTCGACCGCTGTAATCGCGACGACTTCACCCTCGGCAAATCACTGGGCACCTGCAGTAATGGCACCGTCGCTGGCACATCTCGGTCGGTATGACGATGCGATGAAAGTGCTCGAATGCGCACGCAAGATGAAGCCTGATATTACGGTAGATACCGTGGAAAGCGCCTTTGCCACGTAAAACGAATCAGCTTCTCTGGCGATAAGAGAAGGGCTGATCGAAGCAGGGCTTAATAGAAAATAACAGGGCTAATCCGTTAATGTGGTTTTAGAATTGAACCGGTAATTACAATGCACCTGATAAAATCAATAACACACCCATCACCAATCAGGTGACCTCGGTATTTTTGATTTCACGCCATACATCAATCTATTACGCATCTTTTTCACGCTCCACTGATTTTTTCAGGTTAAACGGCTGCATCGTCAAGGGAAAAGGCGGCCCAGCAGTTCAGTAATCGTTTCATTACGGCACTCGGCGTAGTTTTCTCCTGCCCATAGCGATTGATATTCTCCGTCGTTGTCAGCCACTGCCCTGGCGCGCATTTTTCCGGTCAAGCTGTTCTGTATGGGAAAAGGTAGTACCGGTTTGTCGGCCATGGTCTCGATGAAGCGGTTGTTAATTCCGCGTGCAGGGCGGCCGGCACATCCCCGGGCACTCTGTGTCGAGACGTCTGATGTGTGTACAA
>CAZYYM010000212.1:0-2246 GCA_964651385.1 uncultured Gammaproteobacteria bacterium
GCATAAGGATAGGGGATATAAAGGACGGCAATCCAACGGTCATCAAAAAATTTGATATAAATATTGTTGCCAGCGGCTTTTGCCGGGGTGCCGTCGTTTCCCTGGCGGGCGTAATACCCCGCCCTATTTTCTCCAATACCGGATGGGGTCGCCGACCACGCCAATTGAGTAAAGGTGTAAGCTGCGAATAAAAGTCCAAATAGCAAAATGCGAAGGGAACGGGAATGAATCGACATCGGTTTGGTCGCTAATCTCTTTTGTTTGAAAATCGGTTACGCACAAGACTGGTGATTTTTGACAAGGTCCACGCCTTCACCGGTGCACGGGTTATTTTATCAGTCAGGCCATGCAAGCGGGAATCGTGGGTTTTGAAATGAACTTGAAACCAGTTAGCCATCCTTTGCTTGAATCGCGCCTCATCCAGTTTTGCGGTAATCTCAACTTCCGCCGTTATATCGCCGATTTGATCGAGCAAGCGTTCGTGGTCGGCCTTGTGTTGCGCATACTGATCGTACTCATTTTTGCGCATCAACTGCTCTTCGAGCGCGAAATGGGCCGAAATATCCCCATATATGTCGCCGAGGCAATCGATGACCTGTTGTTTGCTGGCCTTATCGTCTATCAGGGCATAGACGGCATTGATTTTCCCGATCAGTTTTTCGTGCTCGAAATCGACACCCCGCATTCCGGTGCAATATTCCTCACGCCATTCTAGCAATTCCAAAACGGACCCTCTGTTGGTGGACACAATTAATCCGGTCAATTTAACACCGCATCGTTCGAAAGGTATTGATCAAAATCAACCGGCATTACTGGTATCTCGGCAAAAGCTAAGGTTTTCATGGGTCTAAACTCCGATTTAATCGCGTCAAACGCCACGCTTTCTTCTCCTAATTGATATACATCAAGTGATCTTGGGCGCGTTTTCGCTACCCTGACGTGAATCCTGCTGGTGATTATCGTGAACCATGGAGATCGCGTACGCCGTGCCCAACACGGACCGATCAAAATCATCCGGATTATTGCAGCATGATTTATCAGGGCTGATTTTACGACCATAAATCGAGGTACACCATGTCCGAAGAAGACGACTTGCCACAACCCCAACGTATCCCATTTTTTCAACGAGTTCTCGACAACCCATTCCTGTTGTTGTTTCTGGGTGTTGTATTTCCCACGGTGTTCTACATTTTGTGGGGCATCATGGAGATAGCAACGATCCCGGTCGCCCCCTAATTCATCCTGGAGAATATCGCATGAGTTCATTCTTACCCCCATCGGAAGAAAACTGGTGGAGTACGCCGGTTGGAAAACAGGAAATCGTCTGGATAGGAATTGCCCTGGTCTGGTGTCTGATCATGTTTTTCATGATGCCCTATTGGCATATTTACGGGAAACAGAATCTGTCCAACGAAGCCTACCAGACCACCGCATTACAATATCAGAAAAAAGTCGATGCGATGATCGCCAAGTACCAGGTAGGCGAGGAATCCGGCATCCCCGTGGTACGACCTCCGGCTGGCAGCGATATCTACATGCTCGCGCGCCTCTGGCAGTGGTACCCGATATTCGAACTGGAGAAAGACCAGCCTTACCGCATGCATCTGTCTTCGATGGACTGGAACCACGGATTTTCCCTGCAACCCGTCAACATCAACCTTCAAGTCGTGCCCGGATACGAAATGGTGGTCACGATGACCCCCGACCAGGCCGGTGAATTTACCGTTGTGTGTAATGAGTACTGCGGCATCGGTCACCATACCATGCTCGGTAAAATCCATGTGAGGGAGAATTAAAATGGCACAGTTCAGGGTTTGTCCCGATACGGGCTTTTATTTTGACAAGTCGGCCGAGAGCTTGATGAAGGCAAATGCGGTCGCCGCCGCCGTTTCACTACTTATTGCGGGAACCCTGGCACTGGGTGTCATCCTGACCCGCTGGCAGGAGGTTCACCTGCTTCCCGCGGACCTGTTTTACCAGGTATTGACCGCGCACGGCATCAACGCGCTCATCTTCTGGATTATATTTTTCGAAATTGCGGTTCTTTACTTTGCCTCGTCAACCCTGTTGCGCACTCGTCTGGCGGCACCCCGTTGGGCGTGGCTTGGATTCGCGTTGATGATCATCGGTATGGTGATGAACAATATCGCCGTACTCCAGGGCAACTCGAGCGTGATGATGACCTCCTACGCGCCGATGCAGGCACAACCCCATTTTTATCTGGGTTTGATTCTGTTCGCGGTAGG
>CAZYYM010000213.1:0-2242 GCA_964651385.1 uncultured Gammaproteobacteria bacterium
CTAATCCTTACATACTTGGTCGGGTATAAACGAATTATTTCACAATATCTTATATTTAATATAATGATAGTCACGGGAAGCCGTTGAATTGTAGCTGTTTGAATATATATTATGTGAAAAAAAACACATAATAACATATAACAGGTTGATTTCTCTAATTTCCTCATGTATAGTATTCCTATATGGCGATGTCAAAAAAACAGCCGAAGAAAGACTAAGCATTAGAAAGCAGATGAAATGACCCTCGCAAGAAAGATTTTCGTTTATTTGGCCATTGCGGTGGTCTTATTAGTGGCTGGTACTTATGGCCTGGTAGAGTTCACGAATCGACCTGATTTCTGTCGTTCCTGTCATTATATGGAGCCATACTACGATGCCTGGGCAAGCTCGAGCCACAAGGATGTCCCTTGTGATCTCTGCCATTATCCTCCCGGGTACGACAATGTCATCAAGGGCAAGATTAATGATATTAACCAATTAGTTAAGTATGCCACTAATGCCTATCGAAAAAGTAAGCCCTGGGCGGAAATACAGGACGCCTCCTGCCTTCGGGAGGGCTGCCATGATATCCAATCTCTACAGCGCGGTATAATGTTCGAGGGTGTTAAGTTCGATCATACGCCCCACCTTTCTGAGATGAGACGAGGCAGAAAACTCAGGTGTACATCCTGCCATTCACAGATTGTTCAAGGGGATCACATGACAGTCACTGCCACCACCTGCATTCTTTGCCATTTCAAAGAAACCGATTTGGAAAACGGCGGAAGAACGGATGACTGCCGGCTGTGTCATGATCCTGCTACGGAACCTAAATCAATGGCTGATGCAGGTTACGACCATTCCCGTGTCCTTGAGGATTCTCTGGATTGTCGGAAGTGTCATGGTACGATGATAGTAGGTGATGGAGCAGTGCCCAAGAAGCAGTGTTATTTCTGTCACTGGGACCAGGAGAGGCTGGGCAAATATGATGATACAGAATTAATGCATCGCGAGCATATCACGGACCACAAACTTGAGTGTGGTCAATGCCACCAGTCAATGGAGCATAAATGGACAACAACTGAAAACGCAGCCGGACGTTGTGATGGTTGTCACGAAGGGATGCATCAAAACCAGCTCAGTCTTTTTTCCGGTACCGGGGGGCGTGGGATCAAAGATCATCCCAGTCCGATGTATGGAAAGTCCATGTCCTGCCTAGCTTGTCATGTGCAGCATGATACTGAAGACCCCACGCATTCGGGGATCACTTCTCGGGCCGGCGGCTCATCATGCGAGCCGTGCCACGGTCGCGGCTATGACAGACTTCTTAGTCAATGGGATGGAATAATAAAGCACAAAGTGACTTACCTTGGTGATCTATTGAATAAGCTCGAAAAAACTTATACCGATTCTGATGAGAGTAAATCACAACAGGCCTCAGACCTTCTTCGTGACACCCGCAGTAATCTTGATATCGTTCGTTATGGCAAGCCAGTACACAATATCGTTTATTCGAACGAGTTACTTCTATCAGCTTACGAGGATATGCACAAAGCCGCCAGATTGCTGAACAGTTTTGTGGAATCGAGCGACTTGTTTAGCAAAAGGCAGATAGTACCTTCTGACTGCTACAACTGTCATGCTACTATTGACAACATCTCTGTTGAGGTTAATGGCAAGATTTTTGATCACGGAATACACTTAAAGAACGGAAATACCTGCTCGAACTGTCACACGAACCAAAGTCGCCACGGCCAGACATTTTTCGCCTCCAAGAATTGCCAAAGCTGTCATCATAGAACAAACGAATGCCGAAACTGTCATCCGCTCCAGTATGCCGCCTTCAAGGGAGGAAAACTAAATGGTTTTGTGTTAAAGGCAAGTGTCATGGCAGAAGCGGAGTTGGAGTGTTTAGAGTGTCATGAGGGGGAAGACGGCAGCGCAATCAGGCCGACCCTTGAAATCTGTGCGTCATGTCACGACGACGACTATGCTCAAAAGGGCAGAGATTGGCAAGGCGAAGTTCAGGAAAAAATCAACCGGCTTGAGTCAGTGGTGGATCGGGTCAAGAAAATAAAAATGAATGGAGAAGCCCAGGATCAACTGACAGCCGACCTCAAATCAATTGCCCTTCTGGCCAACGACAAATCGGCCGGGTTGCACAACTTTGAAGAAGTGATGCGTGTGCTTGATGAACTTACACAGCACTATGAGGGGATGGCAGCAGATTGTTCAAAACAACGAGATACCTCTATGGTAGTGA
>CAZYYM010000214.1:0-2219 GCA_964651385.1 uncultured Gammaproteobacteria bacterium
GGGGCGACTACTCTAGTTTTTTGGATTGAAACAAATCCGTGCGCAGGACATTGTTTTTTGCGTCAATTTACCAATTTGCTGATGACCACCTTCACTATTTAGAAGTTTGAAGCGCCATCAATTTCCTGCCTTTTCGGCACAGTATCAAATTTTATAACCATACAAATTAATGCGGCAACAAAGGACAAAGACGCAGCCAACAGGTAAGCCCATGCCAGGGCAATTTCCCCTATCATACCAGCAAACAATGCGCCCAGCATGCCGACACCATCGAGCAAGGTAAAGACTAATCCTAACGTAGTGGCTTCGGACTTGCCGGAAAAATCAACCGTTGCGGCGAGGACTACAGGTCGGACGGCTGTCAATAAAGCCACAGCCGGCAACAACCCAAAAATTGCCCCAATCAATGATGTGCTGATGCCCACAATTAAAGCGCAAAAACTGCTAATCAGAAATACCAGCAATATGACCGGCTTGCGGCCCATACGGTCGGTATAATTACCAAATACTGGTTGAAATATTGTCCCAAGCATCAGCAACACGGCGAAAATTAACCCGGCATGAAAAGTCGACAATGCATGAACACTCTGCAAAAACAAAGGAGTCATACCCAACATTGCTATTAGAGCCATATTGTAAAAAATCATCATCAATATCAATCCGACACCCTTTCGGGATGACCAGAGCTTCAGAATTGCTTTGAAATCGATGTGAGAATTTTTAACTTGCACATTGGCGCTAATTCTCCTAGATACCGGGATGAAAATTAACCCCATAGCGACTACTGGAATAACCAGAATTTGTAGACTGGTTTGCCAGCTAAAATAGCCTAGTAAAAATCCGGTTGCCAAGGGCCCCAACACTTCGGCACCAATACTGCCCCCCACGGCGTGTATGCCCAATGCATGCGCACGACGATGCGGCATTTCTTTCATCAGGACGCCAGTTGCCACCGGATGCCAAAAGGCATCACCCATTACGCCAAATGCCAATAATAAGGTAATGGCCCAAAATCCGGGCGCCAATGTGGCTGACAGGTAGCCGATCGCCACCCACCAGAAACTCAGCATCATCAGAATTCCAGGACGCGAAGAACGGTCGGCAATCAATCCGGCAGGCAAATAGGCCAGGCCAGCACCCATACCGTTGATTGCCAGCATCAAGCCGACCTCCGATGGCCCCAGCCCCATGCTGGCAGCAATCGCCGGTGCAATTAACCACAATGTGCCCGCTACCCAGTCGTTGGTTAAATGCCCGAGGAATAACGAACCCAGTAAAAATTTCTGATGCTTGTTATAGGCCGTCATACGGCGTTTACAGCTGCTGTCAAACTATGCCGTCTCAAAGCTTCATAGGCGGGCAAATGGGCTTCAAGGTAATCTTTTAAATGCCGAATACGCTCGCTAGCCGTCGATACCGACCGGGGGTGCCACCACAGGAAAATGATTGGGCACATTGGCTTATACTCTATTTAAATCTATTGCGGCGAGAATTTTCGGGTAATAGAAACCAAGACTGACAGCTCTGATCACCATAAATAGGCTCAACCCGAAAAACAATCCATGATTACCCAGCCAGGGAATCAATACCGCCAGTGACAACAGGAACAGTATCATCGAGGCTATCATCGCGTTACGCATTTCACGCGTATGGCCCGTGCCAATAAATATACCGTCGAGTTGGAAACTCCAAATAGACAACACCGGCGATATAATCATCCAGGGCAGATAGATATTCGCTGTTTCGAGCACCGGTTCGATGCTGGTGAACAGCGACAATATCAATCCTCCAGACAGCCAGTAAACAAGACTCATTGCTATTGCCACAATTGCCGCCCAAATACTGGTGAGCAATACAGCTCGTCTGAATTCGTCTTTTTTAGAAGCACCATAAGCGCTCCCGGTCAGTGCCTCCGCCGCATGAGCAAATCCATCCAGCCCATAAGCCAGAATATTTTGCAAATGCAATAATATCGCATTGGCGGCGAGTACCACTTCACCCAGGCGTGCGCTTTCAGCGGTAAAGTAGGCGAACGAAAATATAAGGCAGAGCGTCCGAACAAAGATATCGCCGTTGGCTCGCATTAATTCGAGTAATGCCTTCTGATCGAACAATCGCTCTCGATCGATATGCCCAATCGCAGTTTTTATCGGCTCTCTCAATAAGTAGAGCCCGAATCCTGCAGCCAGATACTCGGCAATCAAAGTCGCAATGGCGAC
>CAZYYM010000215.1:0-2134 GCA_964651385.1 uncultured Gammaproteobacteria bacterium
TGTAATCGCCGGTCCAAAATTGTACCAAGTGGCGGTCGAAAAATGTACCATCTTTGCAATCTCCATTTTAATATAACTACTAATCATGATAAATCAACAATATAATTTAGACTCCTTTTCTGGCATAAGAATGTAGTGGTCACTGCTCTGTTCACACGGGGCTTTTTCAATTCAAACAAAGGAGTATCTATGAAGGTCAAAATTCTGAAATTGGGCGAAGCTGCAAAGGAAGTCGAAATCCAGGAAGGCGCGACGGTTGAGCATGTAATTCAAGCGTCCGGGTTCAACAGGGAGCATATGACCGTTACTGTCAACGGTCATCCGACATTTGACACGGCGCCTGTTCATGAAGGCGATGTTATTACGATGAACCCGCATATAAAGGGAGGCCATTATTGATCTGGGAAAAGATCCAGGAGCTCGTCAAATTTCATTCCCAGTCGCTCAACGTTCCTATCGAGACAGTACATTTATCTGATACAAATCAATCGATAGACAAGTTTGAGGGAATTCAGGTTCTGTTTACCGAAAGCGCCAAAGAACCAACAATCTCAAGCAACTCCGACCTGCTAATCGGCTTTCCTCTTGAAAAAGATAATCTTCCTGCAATATCCAAAGCCCTCGAAAATCATCTTCCCGCCTTAGCAAGGCAATATCACAAAAAACAAAGGGACCAGCTTAAGAAGCTGGTCCTCACAGGCGTCGCAGAACGCAAAGAATTATTCAGACAATCAATAAAACAAGCGGAGCAAACACTTAATGATCTCGACCGCCAATATTTCGAAGCTACCCGTCAAAAGGATACAGACAAACATCTTCTGACTCAACTCGAAAAGCCAATCATTCCCTTGCGAAAAAAGATAGTCAAAGAATATGGCAGCTTAAAAAAACTTGTGCCGGGGATGTATAGGTCAATCAGATTTGATAACAGCTACATATTCGCCGCGACACATCAAATTAATATCTGGTACAATGACGAGGAATATGAAATAGGCGAACTGCTTATCGAGTTGGACTTATCAAAGGGCCAGTTAAGGATCCGCAACTTAACCGATACGGTCAATGGCTATCACCACCCGCATGTCAACTGTGAGGGCGAAGTTTGTCTGGGTAACATATCATCCGGTATAAGCCAACTCCTAGGCGAGTTTGAGATCTACGGAGTTCTTGAATTACTGCATAAATTCATCCGCGAATACAACGAGGACGACCCCCACCAGAAAATACAGTTCTGGAAAGACCCCGATTTCTGTGAAGACGATAACGCTTACGAGCGCTGTAGAGAAGGCGGCAGCTATGGAAGGACCTGTCTGGATTGTGGCGATAATGACTGTCCCTTTTTCGATGGGGCTTTGGAGGAATGCCAGGAATACGCTGATTTCGAAAAGTGTATTGCCTGCAGTGAAATATGCGTAAGGGGAGAAGAGCTATTAGAGCAATGTCATAATGAAAACCCGCTGGGATGTATGACCTGTTCTTTTGGCAATTGCATGTTCTATAGAGGAGCCGAATCTTGCCATAAGGCAAATGCCCAAAGCTGCTCGTCCTGTAATATAGAACACTGCAAATATAAAGGAGTAGCTGATGAATCAGTCGCAGCTTGATATGACAGTATTCATAGATTCAGACGCTTACGCGAAACTTCGGTTATGGGTAAGGCTTGCAGGTGATAACGAAGTAAGCTGTCTGGGGTTGGTTGATGAAATTACATCAGATGATATAATCACGGGGCTCCTGATTTCGGATATCTATTTGCTTGAGCAAACAGTCAGCGGCACAGAGACTGAATTTGATGATAAGGCTGTTGCGGATCTGATGATTCAACTTGCTGATGAGGGAATTGATACATCCCGTTTAAAATGCTGGATACACAGCCACTCAACTATGAAAACATTCTGGTCTTTTACTGATGAGGAGTGCTGTTCTATGCTCGCTAATAATTCTTATTCGGTTTCAATCGTAACAAATCTGCGGGGAGACATTCTAACACGGCTGGACATTTATAAACCGTTTCGGGCGGCCTTGAATAATATTCATACGCAGATCCACAGCTCTTGTCCAAAGGAGCTTGAGGAACTTTACACCGCTGAATTTAGTGATAAAGTCAAAAGCTGGGGAATAACAGGCAAGCAAT
>CAZYYM010000216.1:0-2072 GCA_964651385.1 uncultured Gammaproteobacteria bacterium
ATTGAGCAGGTTCAGCAAGTTGTAAGAACATGCAATGTACGCCGAATACCTATAGTTAGCCGAGGCGCGGGTACGGGACTTTCCGGCGGCGCCCTGCCGCTTGAAGATGGCATTGTGCTTAGCCTGGCAAAAATGAATCGAATACTAAATGTCGACAGGTTCTCCCGAACTGCGATTGTTGAACCGGGCGTTCGAAATCTGGCGGTATCCGAGGCCTGTCGGCATCTGGGACTGTATTATGCACCCGACCCGTCATCGCAGATAGCCTGTTCAATCGGTGGCAATGTTGCTGAGAATGCCGGGGGTGTGCATTGTCTTAAATATGGCCTGACCTTGCACAACGTGCTTGGTGTCAGACTGGTATTGCCGAATGGAGAACTGATGCAGATCGATCAGCAGGCGATGCAGTCGCAGGGATATGATTTGCTTGCACTGGTAATCGGATCGGAAGGTATGCTCGGTGTGGTTGTCGAAGTAACCTTGAAATTATTGCCGATTCCAGAATGCGCACGCGTGGTCATGGGTATATTCGATGACGTCGAAAAAGCAGGTAACAGCGTGGCTGAAATTATTGGAAAAGGCATTATACCCGGTGGTATCGAACTGATGGATAATCCGGCGATTCGCGCCGCCGAGGACTTTGTGCATGCCGACTACCCGGTTGAAGCTGAGGCAATTTTAATTTGTGAACTCGATGGTACGGTAGAGGAAGTAGAATCGCAGATTAGCCGGGTCGAAATCTGTATGAAAGACGCCGGAGCAACTGACACCCGCCTGGCAAAAGACGAGGCCGAAAGATTATTGTTCTGGTCAGGCCGCAAAGCCGCGTTTCCTGCGGTTGGCCGCCTTTCGCCAGATTATTATTGCATCGATGGAACCATCCCGCGCAAGACACTGGGCGTGGTTTTGAGTGAAATCAGGCGGTTGTCGGAAGAATACGATTTACCGGTGGCAAATGTATTCCATGCGGGAGATGGTAATTTGCATCCTCTGATTCTCTACGATGCCAATATCGCAGGTGCGTTGGAAAAAACCGAGGAACTTGGCAGCAGAATTCTGCAATTCTGTCTTGCACAGGGTGGCACCATTACAGGCGAGCATGGTGTCGGTGTCGAAAAAATCGGTGAAATGTGTATTCAGTTTGGTGATCTGGAGCGTGCCCAGTTTCATGCGATCCGGGATAGTTTTGACCCGAACGGCATCATGAATCCCGGCAAGGCGATCCCGACACTGGCGCGATGCGCCGAGTTCAATGCGATGCATGTGCATGATGGTGAGTTACCCCACCCGGAACTGGAACGATTTTAATGCCTACTCGTATATCCGAACAGGACAGCGTTGAAGTTTTACAACAACAAATCAAACGGGCTGTTGCTAATGCAACGCCTTTGCAAATAGCCGGAGGCGGCAGTAAATCGTTTTACGGTAACCAGTCGGAAGGTGAGCATCTCGATGTTTCCAGCCATAGCGGTATCATCGATTACGATCCGGCAGAACTGGTAATTACCCTGCGCGGTGGTTGCAAACTCGTCGATGTCGAGAGCTTACTCGTCGAGCAGGGTCAGATGCTCGGCTTTGAACCGCCACGTTACTCCGGGCATGCTACCATTGGCGGTGCTGTCGCTACGGGTCTGGCCGGACCGAGACGCGCATTTTCGGGTGGTATTCGTGATTTTATTCTGGGCGCCAAAGTGCTCGACGGACGTGGCGAAGTATTGAATTTCGGTGGTCGTGTTATCAAAAATGTCGCGGGTTTCGATGTATCGCGATTAATGGTGGGTTCTATGGGTACCCTCGGGGCTATACTCGAGGTATCGCTGCGCGTAATTCCCTGTTTTGAAACGGAAATATCCCTTGGTTTCGATCACGACACGGCTGAAGGGCATATTCGATGGATCAATGAACTGTGTGGCCGGCCCCTTCCTCTGTCGGCGTCGATGTGGCACGAGGGTCGTAGTTTGATCCGAATGTCAGGTAGTCAGCAGGGTATTGATAGCGCCGTAAAGCAATTGGGGGGTGACATAGAGCAGGCGCCCTGGGATTCGTTAAAGGATCAGTCGCATGCTTTTTTT
>CAZYYM010000217.1:0-2055 GCA_964651385.1 uncultured Gammaproteobacteria bacterium
TGGTTGACGTCGAGCAGGACCATCAGCTTATCGTCAATTTTCCCCATGCCCTGGATAAAATCGGCGCGTATTTTAGTGCCGAATGTTGGTGGAGCGGCAATTTCAGAATCAGCCAGCTCGATGACTTCGTTGACAATATCGACGACGATACCGATTTCCACACTTTCCTCATCGTTATCCTGAATATCGATGATAACGATGCTGGTGCGTTTACCGATGTCTTTTGGCTTTTGTTCAAACCTGCGTGCGAGGTTGACCACGGGCACCACGTTACCGCGCAAATTTATCACGCCGGAAATAAAGTCCGGCATCAGCGGTACCACAGTTAAATTGGCATATTCGATGATTTCGCGAATATGCAGGATGCCGATACCGTATACCTCGTCGCTGAGGACAAAAGTCAGGAATTGCTGCACGCTGTTATTGCCCGCATTGGCCTGATTTTCGTCCACGGCGACGGCCTGATTACTTTGCTGAGACATATCAATAACCCTAGAAGCGTTCGAATTGACTCTCGTCTATTGCTGCAGACGATCCTGAGTCAAAGTTTCTCCGCGCCGCAGTCGGCGCACTCTCCGGCATGGATGCCGAACTAGCTGATCCATTATTTTTGATCGGGGTAGGTCGATTCTGGTTTTTAGCTGGCTGAATACTGGATTCCTGCTCCGATAAGCGAAAGAATGAGATAATTTCAAGCAGGGACTGTGACTGGGTGCGCATTTCCTGTGCGGTTGCAGCAAGCTCTTCCGAGGCGGCGGCATTTTGCTGTGTTACCTGATCGAGCTGTTGCATGGCCCCGGTGATTTGTCCCACGCCGCCGGCCTGTTCCTCAGAAGCTGCGGTTATTTCCTGAACCAGTTCCGCAGTTCTGGCAATATCGGGGACCATTTTTTCCAGCAGGCCGCCTGCCTTCTCCGCTACCTTGACGCTATCGCCGGTGAGGTCGCTAATTTCCGAAGCCGCCACCTGACTGCGTTCGGCCAGTTTTCTGACTTCGGCAGCGACCACCGCAAAGCCTTTGCCATGTTCACCAGCTCGGGCCGCTTCGATCGCAGCGTTTAAGGCCAGCATATTGGTTTGGTAGGCGATGTCTTCGATAATGGTGATTTTTTCGGCAATGTCTTTCATCGCCTGGACGGTTTCGAGTACCGATTCACCGCCTTCTTTTGCCGCATTTGACGATTCGGTAGCAATGCCATCGGTGACCCGGGAATTTTCACTGTTCTGATTGATCGAGGCGCCCATTTGCTCAACTGATGCACTGGTTTCTTCGACACTGGCGGCCTGTTCGCTGGCGCCCTGGCTCAGCGACTCGGCGGTGCCACTGACCTGCTCCGAAGCCGATGCTATGGAGCTTGAGTTCGATTTGACATCATTCATAACCGAACTCAATCGATCTACCGTGTCGTTGATATCATCTTTGAGTTGACCAAACAGGCCGCTGTATTCGCCGTTGATTGAATCGGTTAAATCACCTTTCGCCAGCGCTTGTAGCACGCGGGAGACTTCACCTAGACCTACATCGCTGGTTTCGAGAATATTGTTCACGCCTTCTGCCAACCGTGCAAAAAAGCCCTCTTTGCCTTCCATTGCGATTCGCTCACCAAATTCACCGGCTGACGCAGCTGAAACGATCTTGGAAATTTCCTCTTCGACCGCGACCTCGGCGGTCAAATTCTGCCATTCGACGACCGTACCCAGTCGCTCGCCATCGTCACCGAATACCGGATTGGCGACCACGGTAAAGGTAAGGCCGGCGACTTCGATTTTCGAGGAGTAGGTTGTTTTTAAGCCGCTCAATAATGAACGCTGGTGCGCCGGGTTCTTGTGGAAACTGTCGATATTGGCCCCTATGAGTTTGCTCACATCAAATGATGGGATCGCCTGTTTCAATCCGGGTTCTGCTTCCCGCATCATTTCCGTGACTGCATTGTTCATGTAAATGATGTTGAGATCATTGTCGGCCATCATGACATTTGCACCGACATTATCGAGTGCGCTCTTAATCCGGCTGTTTTCAGCCGCAGTGATTGCATCTAGCTTGGCCTGTTCTTC
>CAZYYM010000218.1:0-2050 GCA_964651385.1 uncultured Gammaproteobacteria bacterium
CATTGGCGAAATCAGGGCTACCGCGATTTTGACGACTTTTTATCCAACCTCAGTTCACGCAAACGCAAGAATATTCGCAAGGAACGCCAGGCGATTAATAAATATAATCTAAACATCCGTGTCGAGGATGGTCACGAGTTGACAACCGCAGACTGGGAACGTATCCATAACCTGTACGCCGGTATCTACCAGCGCAAATACGGGACCGCGACGTTATCGCTCGAGTTTTTTTATTATCTGGGCAAACACATGCCAGGCCAGATTCTGGCCACCTTGTGTCGGCAAGGCGACCAGAACATCGTCGCGGCATCGTTGATGTTTCGTAGCGATAGCCACCTCTATGGGCGGGTTTGGGGCTGCGACGAATATTATAACCATCTGCACTTCGAGAGCTGCTATTACCGTGGTATCGACTACTGTATCGAGAAAAATCTGCACTATTTCGATCCCGGCGCACAAGGGGAGCACAAATTGAGTCGAGGCTTCCTGCCAACCCTGACCTGTTCCGGGCACTGGATAGCAAACCCCCAGTTTCGAAAAGCGATCAACCAGTTTCTGTCAAAGGAACGCGGGTACATCCTCAGCTATCGGGATGATCTGCAAAAACACTCGCCATACCGCCAGATCGAATAGTATAATTAGTCGAGCCTTAAAAACGTTACAACGCATTGATTGTATTGAATTAAATGTGATAAATCGAAGATTAAAACGACCAGAAATGATATCATAAAGCCCTGGTTTCTGGTCGAAATGGTGAATAAATGCTGGTCAATAGCAGTACCGATGCCTTCCAACCGAATTTGTTCGGAAATGACTTATTGCAACAGCTTGATCCGGCCGATTCTCTACTCCAATTATCAACGGTAATTCCCTGGCTGGACTTCGAACAGGCCTTTAAAAAACACTACACCGCGGGCCTCGGCGCACCGGGCAAACCGATCCGGTTAATGGTCGGGTTACTGCTTCTGAAACAACTGGAAAACTTGAGCGACGAAAATGTGGTCGTGCAGTGGAAGCGTAATCCGTACTACCAGTCGTTTTGTGGTATGACCGAGTATCAACCCCGACTACCCTGTCACAGTACCGAGTTGGTTCATTTCAGAAAACGCATTGGCAAGCAGGGAATGGAGAGGATTTTCCAGATGAGCGTAGCCTTACACGGTCGTGCGGCACAGGAAGATAACGTGAACATTGATACCACGGTCCAGGAAAAGAACATCACCTATCCCACCGACGCCAAACTGGCCATCAAGATCATCAATCGCTTACACAAGCTGGCCAAATTCCATGGGATATCGCAGCGGCGAACCTTCGTCAAGGAGATCAAAAACCTGCGTCTGTCGATACGTCATTTTCGTCATGTCAAAAAAAGGGCGAAAGCGAGAAAAGCCTTGAAGCGACTCCGCACCATTGCACATATCTTGATTCGGGAATTGAGGCGAAAGCTGCCCCAGACATGCCTGTTTGAGTGCCATCAGGAACAATTTCTTTTCTATGAGCGGGTATTGGCCCAGCAGCCCCAGGATAAGAACAAGATCTATTCTCTGCACGAGTCTCAGGTGTACTGTATCGCCAAGGGTAAAGATCATAAGCAGTATGAGTATGGTAATAAGGTGTCGGTAGCGAGTACGGCAAAAGGCAATATTATCGTTGGCGTGGTGAGCCACGATAAAAACGTGCATGACGGCCATACCTTGCCGGAGGTGCTAAGACACATTGAGGTAACCCGTGGCAGCGCTGTCAAGACGGCGATTTGTGATCGGGGTTATCGGGGAAAGTCCCAGGTGAATGAAACGAAGATTCAGTTGCCGAAAAAACCGTTGAAAAGAGACAATCGATATCAGCGAGACAAGAAGCGAAAACAATGCAGGCGACGGGCGGCGATAGAACCCATAATTGGCCACTTGAAATCAGATTTTCGATTATCGAGAAACTTCCTGAAAGGCATATTAGGCGATGAGATCAATCTGCTGATGGCGGCGACGGCGTGGAATCTGAGAAAATGGCTGATCGCCTTTTTTTGGTGGTTATTTTTGGTGCGAAAAGCGGC
>CAZYYM010000219.1:0-2033 GCA_964651385.1 uncultured Gammaproteobacteria bacterium
TATATTAGTATATTAGCGTATTCTTTATTGTCTAACAAATAGCGTTATTGTCTAACAAATACTGAGAAATCGTTTCATTTTACTGGCTCTACACCCTGGATATTTTTCTTTTTGATGTACCTTTCCGTCTGGTCCCGGTTTTGGTGACCACCGAGTAACTGCGCATCATCCAGCCCCCGATTTTGGTAAACATCGGTTATTGCCTTGGCTCTAATATCGTGAAAATTGACATCGGATAATCTCACTCCTTCCTTATCGCGCAATCTTCTCCACGCCGAATTGAAACCAGTAGGGGTAATCTGTTGACCATGGGTGTTGGTGAAAAGGTAGGTCATGTTTTTTGCTTTACGTGAACGCTTAGCCTCGTTAATGACTCGATCCAGTTCGGCAGTCTTATAAAATAGCTGACGCTTGTCCGTTTTTGCCTGTCGGATGTAGACACCTTCGTCGGTGATGTCCTTGCGTTTCAGGTTTAGAATGTCGGCTCGTCGCGCACCTGTTAAGTAGGCAAATTCAATGATTGCTCGCAGCATGGGATCGGCGTTATCTTTCAATAACCCCAACTCGTCATCAGTTATATAGCGATCTCGTCCAGGTTCGGAGTTGTAAAATGCGCCGTCACAAGGATTGACTGTACACAGTCCCCAACGGATTGCGTGCCGGTATATAGTGCTGAGGAGCTTGATCTCGCGATTGCCGGCGATTTTTTTATCCCGTTTATCCAGGTACTGTTGAATTTGTGGTGGCGTGATGGCTTCGAGGTGCATTTTGCCAAATACTGTATCGAGTTGATTGAGTTGCCATTTCCGGTCAGCTTGAGTTTTTGGTGCCTTATCCGGTAACACGTCTTGCCGATAACGTTGAATTAAACCAGCGACTGTGCCTTTGTCGGTGAACTTTCCCTCCATATCGGCATATTTGTAGAGTGCGAGCTGGTAGTCTTTATTCAGCCTGATCCACTTCTGTTTATCCTCAATCCTGGTAACGTAGTAGTAAGCACCGTGCTTGTAGTACATCCGGGGAGGTAATGTTCGCCTTTTAGCCATTGATTTTTTCGAAGTCAGGTTGTTCGCATTGTCTCCCAGGTCCGCCAAGCATAACCCGCTCGACCTCAACTTGTAAAACCTTAGGCCTGCCAAGCAAAGATATTACGAATCTAACCCCATGATCGAGTAGCCATTGAATCTGGCGATCTTTCTGTGGCGAATCCGTCAATTCAGTTAGCTCTTCACGAGTCAGAAACATTCAACCTGATCGCTGTTGCTGTGAGAACAGGTTATACGTCATTGCTGACTATTCCCTTGATGGCTTATATTGGTCCGGTTCATTGCATCAACTCCAGAAAGTAGAAATCAGCAAATTGTAAAGAGCCTGCGTTGTTTAAACATGCTTGAAAGTAATGCATTAGTGGACCTTTCCGACTTGACAGTGCTGCTTTAGAAAACCCGAACTATGTTTTACCCGAGTTCGAATTTCGAACGCTCAAATATCGAACTACGGTAGTAGTAGTAATATAAATAAAACTACTACTACCCATTTAGGCAAAATGTCGAATTTTGTGCTGGTTAAGCAACTCGTTCAGACAGAAAACAGGCCGACTAGCGCCACCAAATAAAGAAAATTGAAGGTCTTAAAAACACATTTCTGGGACGTGTAGTTTAAATCGGGCCCGTCACGGAAGTATAAATCAATAACTTGGAGGTGATACCTAAAGCTGTTTAGTGATTTACCTGGTAAATCGGTGCATCTGATAGGTTAGGGAGTCGAATATCGACACTTCTATCGCTGCATACGAAGGTGCGCGACTAGTTCATAACTCCTCGCTGAGGCGCGTAGGTTAATTGACCGCCCAGGTAGGGCAAAAATTAAGGACTTGAAGCGAATGCTTAAAGTGTTTTAGTGGTTTAGCGGCTAACTCGGCGCTCCTTGTGGGTTTAAATGTCAAATATCGATATCTCAATCACTTAGCTGGACTAAAGGTAACTATTCAGCATTCTGACTGAACAGACTGGGTAGTTTCCCTTCATAGAGAG
>CAZYYM010000220.1:0-2023 GCA_964651385.1 uncultured Gammaproteobacteria bacterium
AGTAGAGCCCGAATCCTGCAGCCAGATACTCGGCAATCAAAGTCGCAATGGCGACACCTTCAATGCCCAGTTCGAGGCCGACCACGAAAAGCACATCCAGCAGCACATTGGTTATATTCAAAACCAGCTGTAACGCAAAAGCTCGCCGAGTATTGTGCATACCGATAAACACACCCGTAAAAACGTAAATGGACAGGGTTGCCGGCGCACTCCAGATGCGGATGAGCGCATAGTCCCGGGTTAGCTGCTCAACTCGATCACTGCCGTCCAACAAATAGAGTGAGAGGTTGACAATGGGTAAACCCATGAGAATGGCACAAGCACCGAAAAGCAATGCTAGCAACAATACCCGCAGCAACGTATCCGACAAGCCTTGTTGGTCGCCAACTCCATAGGCGCGCGCAATGAAACCGGTGGTTCCCATGCGTAGAAAGCCAAATCCCCAGTAGAGAAAACTGAATATCAGAGCACCGAGCGCTACCCCGCCAATTGCCGAAGGATCGGGCAAGCGCCCTACAACTGCGGTATCCACAGCGCCAACCAGTGGCACCGATATGTTCGACAGCATAATCGGCCCGGCTAGCATCCATACTTGCCGATGACTGAGTGGTTGACTCTGGCTTATACGGGAAATCATCGATTATTGCGGGAGAAATTCCATTGTAAAAATTGCGCAGGGCTCAATAGCAATGCTAATGAGCATATCACTATAAAATCGCCTCGCATTAGTATCGCTATGGCGCTATTTCAATTTTTTTGCTGGTAACCAGGCTAAACAATCCATCGAAACCATCCAAATCGGGACTGTGACATGGCTCGACCTTAATCACATCAGCACTCGTGACTGCGAGCTCAAAACGGGTAAAATGTCCAGCATAAATCTGGCGAAAATCAAGCACTCGAATTCCTTCAACTACCCGCATACTCTTATCCTCTTGCCAAATATTTGGTCGATAAAGATAGCCAGTTCATTTTTTAATTGATCTCCAGTCCACTGCAGGGGTGCCTGCAATGCCCGTACCGATAAACCGTTAATTACCGTTAATACCCTTTCGGACCAAACCATTGCCTCGGCTTTATCGTCAGTAACACCAGCTCCGGCCAAAATCCCGGCGTAGAGATTCAGATAATCATTGTGTATACGACGCTGAACCGCCGCCAGTTCAATATTAATGGTCGACATACTCCAAAGCGCCAGCCAGACCAGTATGGCCACCCTGTCATCTTCATTGATTGGCAAATTTGTCGAAAATATTTTGAGGATGTCACGGGGCGCACCAATAGACACGGCTTCTATTCGACTGAGCTGATTCGAGGCGACATAGTCAATCGCAGCAACCAGAATCGAATTCTTATAGGGAAAGTAGTGCGTAATCATCCCGGTGGTACAGTCAGACGCTTTCGCCAATGATCGCATACTGGTGTGTTCCAACCCGTGTTGGGCTATCATCCGGCTGGCCATGGCAGCAATTTGCTCGCGTTTTTGCTGGTGATCAACAATTTTAGGCATGGAAGGTTATCGTTTTATCCAGATAGGACACAAACCCGGATACAAATTGATTTTCTTGTTGTAATCGTGTTAAAACATCGCGATGGCAGTGTTATATAACAATTGTAATAAAAAAGCACGAAAACATAGCCCAATTTGAGGAAACTTTTTTCACGGAATGACATAACTAAATATTATTAGAGGTTTAACTATTGTGGATATCAAAGATTTGGAAAAAATGACCATCGAAGGCAAACTCGATCGCCGTGAATTTATAAAGCGTGCTGCAGCCCTCGGTCTCGCCGCGCCATTTGCAGGCAGTTTACTAACCCAATCCGTGCACGCCGCTATGACTCCTAAGCAAGGCGGCCGATTCATCCAGGGGACCGGTCACGGTTCTACTACCGACTCACTTGACCCGGGTACTCACGAAAACGGTTTTAGTCAGAATATGGTCTACACCTACGCAAATCATTTGACCGAGGTGGATAATAACGGGCAGATTATTCCGGAATTGTCGGAAAGCTTCGAAGC
>CAZYYM010000221.1:0-1972 GCA_964651385.1 uncultured Gammaproteobacteria bacterium
GACGAATGTTGAGTGTCGGTGTCCTTCTACAAATTCGCGTGCAGTGAGGGCGCCGCTACCAAATACCATCATCAGTGCCGGCTTGTCCAGCTTATCAGCGACATCCTGCCACAGCGACTCACCCTTCACTCCCTCAAAACTGATCCCGCGGTAGGCATTGACACCTAGCAAATCCCAGGTTTTGCCATACTCCGCAATCAAATCAAGGTACTGTACATCGCCATTGACGATAGTGTAGAGATGATTACTATCGATCGCGCGGGCTTCTTCGATTGCTTCGGCAAACAGGCTGTAAAGATAGCGCGCTTTACCCATGTTCTGCTCTCCCTGGGGGAGGTTTTCTATTTCAAAGCTGGACCAGGAAAGCCCATAGTTACTTTCATTACCGAGGGCAAACATGAGCACGCCCGGTGTGTTTTTATATTTTTCGACAATCGCGAGAAAATCCGCTTTCAATGTCTTTCGGGTGGCCTCATCCTGATAGTTGGTATTTGATCGCCAAACTCCGTTTATGACTGCACCATAGCGCCCAAATAATGGATTAATTAACGTCATAATACCGTATTGTCGATATATATAAGTCACCCACTTGGTCGGGATAGTGCTAAAGGTACGAATGGCATTTATATTCGCGGTTTTCAACAGGGAAAATTCCTCGTCGATCACTTTCTTGATAAAGTCGTCTGATTGCCCCCATAAATTGTACAGGTAATTTTGCCCTTTCGGGGAATAACCCCAGACCACACCCTTGACGTAGAAATCCTCACCATCGACCTGCAACCGCCAGCCATTGGCATCTTTGTAGGTGCTAACCCTGTCTGGCTCCTGAGCGAAACCTGTCGTCGTCATCAATATCAATAGCAAGGCATAAAAAACACCACGCTTTTGCCTCCTCAAAGCGACGTCACTTTGTTTCACCATCATTCCACCTCTCGATTAATTATGTTAGATAGGGTTGTATCGGTTTGTTATTATTATGCTATATAGCAGTTTGCCCATTCAAATATTTCTTGTCAACACTTTTAAGTAAACTCAGTCTCGTTATAAAAGCTTATCCCGATTTTTCGGGATACTAATACTGCTCAATCCCTGAAACCGGCTCTATAGCAAAATTCGAATCGTCTGCAGCGCATTCGCTTCGATGCTGACAATGGCATGTTGGCATCCAATCTGTAACGAGTAAGCGATTTTTTTCTTCGTCGTATTCAGCACCTGAACACTGAGCAGATTTTCGTCGTTAATGGTCGCGCAAGCGTGAATCGAATCATCATGGAAATCGAACCCGATTTTGTCGGTCTTCACCACTCGATCGCCGGGACGGATGGTTCGGCTAAACTGGGAGAGTATGTAAAAAATCGGTGTATAGTAAACTTTACCGCTTTCGACATCGATCATGATCGGGGCGCCACAAAAGTTACCAACATGGTTCGGGCCACCCTGCTGGTCAAGCACGATATTCCAGTCGACCCAGCCGGTCACCCAGTGATCAAGACTGACGATTATGTTTCTGGCATAGCGATGCACCGGTGTATAAATGGGATGATCTTCGGCATTGATGCCGGACCAGGTCGCGGTGTAGGCAAAGTCAGTAGCATTCGCATTCCACCAGAAATCGTCATCGTCGAACCAGTCCGATTCTTTATAGCGAACAGGGTCGAGTATACCTGGTGGTGCATCTTTACCCAGGTCGTCGACACAGCCCTCGGTGTGGATGATTGAAAATTCGGGAAAGCGATCGTGAACGCTGTCGAACACATCTTCAAAAACCTTATAAGTACTTTCATACCAGTGCACGGCGGCACCAAAAACGTATTTTGCACACTCCGCATCGGTGTAAATTTCATCAGCCCATTGTTCTAGCTGGTCTCGACTATGGTCGTATATTAACAGTCTGGTTTCTTTATGTTCACTCGCAGCTAACTTTGGCCCTAAATGTTTTTTGATGAAATCATTTTGTGACCAGGGGGTGAAA
>CAZYYM010000222.1:0-1963 GCA_964651385.1 uncultured Gammaproteobacteria bacterium
ACGCTTCGCTTCGGGTTTCGGGCGATGCGTTTTGTTTCCTGGAATATCGGCTCATGTACTCTGTCGTGAATATTTGCTCTAGCAGATATTATACCGGGTTTAGAGGCTGATATCGTACGATTTCATTTTATGTCTAGTTTGCTGATTTCGCTGGCGATTGGGAATAATGGGACATTTGGGTGGTGTGGCAGCAGAAAGAGCCATCCGATGAAGGAATCTATCGATTGAACCGGTTAAATAAAATTCATGACGTGGGAGTTCAAAATTTCGTGTCAGGTTCCACAGAAAGTCTGTGTAACGATTTGCTCCGGCGAGGGCGGAGTCGCCAGGTCCCGATCCAGCTCATCGTACTCAAAAGGATTCAATAAACGCTGATTTAACCGGTGAAACATCGAGAAGTCACCGGCATAAGCTTTTTGTATGGATTCTTCGACCAGATGGTTTCGTGGAATAAACACCGGATTAACCGTCATCATTTGTTGATGTCTTTCTTCAATAGAGGCTGGTTGCTGTGTATAGCGTAGCCGCCAGCGCTCTAGCCATTCGGTGAAGGCGTCGGGAAAATCGAATAGAGGTTTAATCGTGCTCGCAGCTACCGGTAATTCTCCGAGACGGCGGAATGCCAGTGTGAAATCGCATTGATTTTTTTCGAGCAAATCGAGAAAATTCTGTATTAGATTATCGTCGCTATCCCGTACCTCTGCCAGCCCTAGTTTTTTGCTAAACGCGGTGACATAGTATTCCTGATAAAGGTCGGGAAAACTATTTATTGCGGTCTGTGCCAATTCGGTTGCTTTGGTTTCATCGGCATCCAATAAAGGAAGCAATGTCTGCGCGAGACAGACTAGATTCCAGTGGGCTATCGCTGGTTGATTATGGTAGGCGTAGCGTCCCTGATGATCAATAGAACTATAAAGCGCTGCCGAATTGAAGCTATCCATGAAGGCGCAGGGGCCGTAATCGATGGTCTCGCCGGAGAGCAGCATATTATCGGTATTCATCACACCATGGATAAATCCTATGGATTGCCAGCGAGAAATTAAATAGGCCTGACGATGCATGACCTGTTCGAACATTGCCAGTATCGGGTTATCTGCGTCGGCGGCCTTGGGATAGTGGCGTTGGATAATGTGTTCGAGCAGCAATTTCAATCCGTCAATATCTTCAATGGAAGCAAAGTATTGCAGGGTTCCGATACGAATATGACTTTTTGCGACACGTGCCAGTACGCCGCCGTCAAGTCTACTTTCGCGAAAAACGGGGTCGCCGGTGGTTACCGCTGCAAGAGTTCGGGTGGTAGGTATACCGAGTGCCGCCATGGCTTCGCTGACGAGGTATTCCCGAATAACGGGGCCAAGTGGTGCACGTCCATCACCGCTGCGCGAATAAGGTGTAATGCCAGAACCCTTGAGCTGGATATCGTATCTTTCTCCATCCTGCGCGATTACTTCGCCTAGTAATACCGCTCTTCCATCACCAAGTCGCGGGTTCCACTGTCCGAACTGGTGACCAGCGTAGACGGTGGCAATCGGTTCCGACCCTTCTGGCATTTGATTCCCGGCGATGATATTGACACCTTCGCTGGACTCAAGCCATTTCGCGTTGATACCAAGATATTCAGCCAAAGGATGATTGACTGCAATCAAATCCGGGTTCGATACCGGAACGGGCGCTTGTTTGCTGTAAAACCGTTTCGGTAGCTTTATATAGGAATTGTCGAAGGTTATGGGCATGTGTTTCTAGATTTTGATTTGGTCAGATTATCGAACGACGGACAGTTTAAACCAGTTAACGAAAGTTTACGCCTTACGGAGCTTGAGGGTATATTATCCTGGAAAAATCAGTTGAATCATGAAAGTCTACGCAACACTTGAATGCACCTGATAAAATCAAAAACACACTCATCAACAATCAGGTGACCACGGTATTTTTGATTTCACCAGGCACATCAATCTATTACGCA
>CAZYYM010000223.1:0-1939 GCA_964651385.1 uncultured Gammaproteobacteria bacterium
CGTTTCGCAAGCGGCGCGCAGCGCGGGCGGGATCAAGGCACGTTTATGCATACTCAAATGTCCTGTCTGGTTGATCGGGTCAGGGCTGGCCATTTCAGCCCGCTCGGTTACTCTCGACTCCACACACAATTCATACCGGACACACTTGAGAGCATTTCTTTATACAGCGATGTCGATCAATCGGTTTATAAGCATTATTCCGCCCAGGTAGACCACGTTATCGAGCTGGATAAATTGTTACAGGAACGTGAGCGATTGATCGTCGAACGAGATGAGTTGCTAGTACAGCGAAACTCGCGATTAGAGGACCTTGGCCGTCGGATTGACCAGCGAACTCTGATTATTGAAGAACGAGATAAACTCCTTTCTGATCGAACAAATCAGATTGCCAAGTTACAGCAGATAATAGCGGAGCGCGACGGGCAATTGCAGGCACTAAATAAGCAAGGACAAGAGCTGATAAACCGGATTGCGAAACGGGAGGTGCTGATCAATGAACGAGATGAATTGCTGCAGCTCCGTACGGATCAACTAGCTGAAAAAGACAGTCGAATTATGCAACGAGAAGGCCTTATTGCGGAGCGTGATCAATGGTTGCTCGAACGTAATGAACTAGTGCGTAACCGGGAAGAAATGATTGCGAAGCGAGATGAACTGTTGAGTATCCGCAACGAGCAGCTTAAAGAGCGCGAACACCTCATTGCTGAACGCGATGAGTGGCTGGAGATTAGAGCGGTAAAATTGCAGGAAAAAGATGAGCTTATCCTGGCACTGCGGCATCAACTTTTACATAGAGAAAGCTGGAATTGGTTTGTCAATTCACCCTGGCGCCTCCTTAAAAGTTTGTTCGGGAGAAAACCTGAATTGTGATGTCTGAGCCTGTAATCGATATAATTCTTCCCATATTCAACGCATACGATGACTTGAAGAATTGTCTTGCGAGCGTATTTCGAACGACCTTCGCGCCACATCGCATTGTACTTATCGATGATTGTTCACCGGACCCCCGCATTGCTAATCTGTTTAGTAAATTGAGAGAGAAGCAGGACTCACGCCTTCTATTATTACGAAATGATAAAAATCTCGGATTTGTCCGAACAGTCAATAGAGGCATGTCACTAACTACCCACGATGTCTTGTTACTGAATTCCGATACAATTGTCACTACTGGATGGTTAGACAAAATTATCCAATGTGCTGTCAATGATCCACAGATTGGTACGATCACACCATTTTCAAATAACGCAGAAATATGCTCTTTCCCTGTTATATGTCAGGACAACGAACTGGTAGCAGGTCTTGATGCTGAAGCTGTGAATAGAGCCATAGAAAAAGCAGCTGTACCAGTCTATCCGGACATCCCGACCGCAGTTGGTTTTTGCATGTACATCCGACGCAATCTGATAGATGAAATTGGTGCGTTTGATGCTGAAACATTTCCTATGGGCTATGGTGAGGAGAATGATTTTTGCAGGAGAGCAGCAGCACTTGGCTGGAGGAATGTGCTTTGTGATGACACCTTCGTACAACATGTCGGCAGCAGTTCATTTGATACAAAAAAACAGGCACTCTCAGCACAGAATCTGAAAAACTTGATCAAAAAGCACCCCAATTACCAGGCGATTGTCCAGACGTTTATCAGGTCAGATCCGATCAAGCCAATTAGGGCTGTCGCTCAATCATTTTTAAAAATAACGGAATTTGATAGATTTAAACCTGGCATCTTACATATCAAACATGCAAGCAGTGGAGGTACTGAGCAACATATTCAAAGCTTGATGGTAAATCCCCAATCCAGTTATAGACATTATTTGTTGCTGGCAGTAGATGAAGTTTGGTGCCTGAAGGATACGACTGGTGGGCAAACAGTTACTTATCAATTTCAGAAAAAACCGGATGAACTCTGGGCGAGTTTCCTCACTGATATTTGTTCGCATTT
>CAZYYM010000224.1:0-1932 GCA_964651385.1 uncultured Gammaproteobacteria bacterium
ACCTGGTTAAGAATACCAGATTCAAAATAGTTAGTCATAGCGGACATAAGATTACTCCTAAGAAACTACTGTTTCATATATTTCTGCTGAACAGGTTATTACACCAGATGAACCAGGTGTGGCACTATTATTATCTACATAAATTTTGAAAGATTTTGCGCTTACTGGAATATCTACAGTTTTTTGCGCCGGATCTTCTACATTTAAATCTAAAATTGCCAGATGTAAAGCATGACCAGACGTATCAAATTCATCAGTCGTCGAACCATCCGGATCACCCGTCGAATATAAAATGTAAAAATCGACTGTATCACCTGATAACGGAGATCCAGAATGGTCCGACTTTAGCGTCATTTGGGCGGCGACACTATTGCTTGATAAAGTTATAGCATCACTAGTGGCTTGACTATCCCCAGAAACAGCTAGGGAATTCGCTGATGAAAATGTAACCTGTTGTCCAGCTTTACTAACTGCCATTTTTTGCTCTTTCTACATGTTTTTTCCTCAATTGTGGCAAGCCCAATTCTTGTGCTCTACTAACATTTTCTGTTAAAGTAGAGACCAAATCATTTTTATCTTCTTGAGATATTATATCGTTACTGACTAGAACATTAAATATATTTTGTGAATTTGTGTCATTATAGTCAAATAACGTATTATCTCTCTCCACCATAACTACGGCAGCAAAAGCTGCTGATCTTATTTCATTCGATAAACTTGTATTATCTGCGGCATTTTTTACTTTTATGTATCTACCGTTTATCCCAGACCATTTCAGCAAGTCATTTGATGTCAATACTTTATAGGAAGATCTAGTTTTTCCATTGATAGAATCACGAATCTGATATGCATCCATAGACGCATAACCTACCCCTAGTGGGTCATTATTTATTTCATTTGATAAAACACTGTA
Organism: uncultured Gammaproteobacteria bacterium; assembly: GCA_964651385.1. Lineage (GTDB taxonomy): Bacteria > Pseudomonadota > Gammaproteobacteria. The sequence goes on from CAZYYM010000224.1 coordinate 914, forward strand.
ATTCATAGGGTTCCTCCAATTTATATTACACCAAAATAAAAGGGAGGCGGCATTTCTGCCACCTCCCTAATATTATACAGCCACGATGTTTAGAAGGAGCCGAGTAGAACTCGTCGTGAATCTAGAACACCAAAGCCGATTTCTGCGAAACCGTAGAAGCCCATCTTCTGGTGACGATGCAGTGCTTCGTCTTCGAAAACGGTAACTTCTTGCTTGACGGGCATGACGAAGCTGTCATTAGCAGCGAGGTCAAGACCAACAACAAGCTCGACATCACTTGATGGTCCAAGCGCGCCAGAAAGATTAGTTGTGAAGTAATTCTGGTATTCTTGGCTCTGACCAAGTTCATCGAGAGCATGGAGATTAACACCAAAGATTCTGGTGATAGCGCCACCATCATCAGCGGACTGATAAATCTCACGACGGGTCGTTTCGTCAGCCTGATCAACACCCCAGTTTCGAATATCTTCGAGACCTTCAGGTGATAGATAGAGATCAGTTAAACTGCCACGATTAAGAGAAGCACTGTTACCACCAGCGTTACGTCGCATGACGGACTTCATGAGAGAAATCTGACGCTTCGTGAACTGACCAGCAGCAGCATCTGCATCGTAAACGAGGATGTTACGGTCAACGCCAGCGGCGAGGATCGTGTGCCATCCGTCATCGTTCATCTTCTTAACGAAACCAGCTTCTAGGACGCGAGCAGCGCGTGAGACAACGTCCCAACGGGCTTCTCGGACATAGCGAAGAAGCATATCGATAGCGTTTGTGACGCTATACGTAGGAATCATTACGTAATCGCCTTCAACTGTTCGCTCTGGAACACGACCATTACCAGGATTAGTGTAGGCAATGAATTCGTCTTCCTGACCAGGTGACAGGAGATCTAGTGGGAACTCAGTAGAAGTTCCGGGTTCCATTGTGATGCGCTCAAAGATACCGCCAGCAATATCGCCAACGAGAACGCCTTCACGTAGCGGAAGTTCGATAGCTTTAGCAAGTTCATGCTGTGCTAC
>CAZYYM010000225.1:0-1929 GCA_964651385.1 uncultured Gammaproteobacteria bacterium
TGCCACAGCCTACCTTGGGAGCTTCATCGCGATCACCATCCTGTATGCCTTGAACGGCGTTAATTTCTTTTTTATGACCCTTCCCAAACCCATTGACAAGCGACCATCTGCCTCGACGCGAAGACTGGGCGAAATTGCCTCGCAGCCGGCGTTCATCGTCGCCGTGCTGAGTGCCGCTGTCGGCTACAGTATTATGGTGCTGCTAATGACTGTCAGCCCTCTGGCGATGACAAAAATTGCTTATCCGTTTACCGATATTGCGTTCGTTATTCAGTGGCACGTCCTCGGCATGTTTGTTCCTTCTTTTTTTACCGGTCACCTGATCAACCGATATGGTGCTCGCCGAATAATAGTGTTTGGTAGTCTGTTGATGCTGGCCTGTGTACTGGTAGATTTACATGGCTACTCGGTAGGCCATTTTGGTACTGCCTTACTGCTTTTGGGTATCGGCTGGAATTTCATGTTTGTTGGAGGCACCAGCTTGCTTACCGAAACCTACCTGCCGGAAGAAAGTTTCAAGGCTCAATCATTCAATGATTTCATCATTTTTTCCTGCGCCGCATTTTCATCATTTGGAGCAGGATATTTACACTATACGATAGGCTGGCATCGGCTTAACTACGCCGTGATTCCGCTGTTGATCATTTGCTTACTGGCGCATCTCTGGTTGACCATTGTCAATCGCAGGCTCGTTACCGAATCGCCGACAAACATTTGACATATCCGCATTATCCAGCCACAAAAAAAACGAAAATAAAACCGTGGCCCGTGTCCGCTGCGTTCAGGTTATTTTTGTTAACGGGTAAAAACCGGGCTTTTGACGCGATCGCCGGGTTTAATGCTACGTTCATGGTCACTCAATTCAAGAATATAGCGACTTGGTCTGCGACCCGAAAATACTGCGCAAGTCTCGCTAACACATGGTTTCAGGGTAAGCAGACTTATCACCCGAAAATCACTGTCGATCCATATCACCTGTAACGATATACGAGTATTTTTCATCCAGATGCGGTGATCTCCGTCAGCACCGTAGACAAATAGCATTCCTGCATCACGCTCAAGGTTTTCACGATACATCAATCCCCGTTGACGCTCTGCCGATGTCCGCGCCAGTTCCACTCGATAGGTGGCCCGGTTGATGGTCAGCGATGACCGGCTGAATACCATCGGATCGGTCGCATCGCAACCGGCGGGCAACAGAATAAATAATCCGAATATCATGACAGCGATCCCCTCCACTTTTAACCCGTTCAAGCCACACCTCTTATCGATTCGTTTCACAAACAATAATTTACGGCATAAAGCTCGAAAAATCTTGAAAAACTAGTCAAATAAACTATACAGACTGGTTGTACCGCGGTTATTTTTAATATTTAATTTAACTGTATAGCTTAAACCATTGATTTAGTTATAATAGGTGGTCTAGCTAATGCTCCAATGGGGGAGGGGAGAAATTGATCTCAAGTGGCGGCTTAAAATCCAGGCACAACGATAGCGTAGAAATTGAGCCCTATCAGAATGCGCGGCGACTGCGTGTTTTACGCAAGCAGCGCAAGGTTGTCGTCATCGACGATGAATCAACCGGGCGCACGATACTGTCGAAAATTATTCAGCAAGCGGAGCGCGACATCTGTGTCGAGGCGTTTGATAACCCCGTATCAGCGCTGGAATGGATGGATAACAATCACCCCGATCTCATCATCACCGACTATCGTATGCCGGAGATTAACGGCGTGGAATTGATCCGGCTCGTACGCACCAAGCCGGACTTTCAGGACATCCCTATCATGATGATTACCGTGGTGAGTGAAAAATCGGTGCGTTATGATGCACTGGAAGCGGGAGCAACCGCTTTTTTGACGCGCCCCATCGACCAGATCGAGTGTCGAACCAGTTGTCGAAATCTACTCAAACTTCATGAACAACAAA
>CAZYYM010000226.1:0-1880 GCA_964651385.1 uncultured Gammaproteobacteria bacterium
TCCAGGGCATGGGGAAAATTGACGATAAGCTGATGGTCCTGCTCGACGTCAACCATGTCCTCTCTATCAATGAACTATCGACTGTTGTCGGTATCGCTGATGAAATGAATCTGCCCACGGCAAGTAAAGCTTAAACCTATCCACCTATGCATAAAACTACAGGCAATCAATTTATTCGGGAGCTTTCATGAAGATCAATATGCCGGTCAGCGGCCAGGAAAAACAGATGAAACAGGGCAGCACCCTTGTTTCGAAAACCGATTTGAAGGGTGCGATCAGTTATTGTAATCGCGATTTTATAGAGATCAGCGGTTATAGCGCAGAAGAGCTGATGGGAAAAAATCACAACATCGTTCGCCACCCGGATATGCCACCAGTGGCATTTCAGGACTTATGGGATACGATGAAAGCTGAGCGACCCTGGGTGGGGATCGTCAAGAATCGGTGCAAAAACGGTGATCACTACTGGGTCAAAGCGAATGTTATTCCAGTGATAAAAAATGGCACAATCCAGGAATATATGTCGGTACGGGAACCCCCAAGCCGGGAAGAGATTTCCAGTGCCGAGGCGCTATACGCTGAAATTAACGCCGGACGGGTAAAAACCAAAAAGCCGCTGCTGGCTTTTCTGGGAGAAACCAACCTAAAACGTAAAGCTCAATTGATGCTGGGTATCATGGCGGTGTTTTTCTGTATTCTGGCCGCCATTATCTGGATTCCCGCCAATACCTCAACAGCATTGTGGAACGACTATCAGCAGCAGGTAGCGAAACGCCAGCTTCTGATTGGCGACATCAAATCACAGTTCGGCTTTGGCGGCGCTATTCACAACTTTAAAAATTACGTACTACGCGGTACGGATAAATATGCCGATCGCTTCAGCAGAAATTACCAGGAGGCGAGCGTATTGATGGATCAGTACAGAGCACTACCGTTACTCGCCGATACCGAGAGCAAAGCTCTGGACGCGATTCAGGGCGTCATTAATGACTACAGGGAAAATCTGAACAAGATTCAGCCTATGGTAATCAGGGGCGCGAGCGCGGAAGAAATCGATAATGTCGTTAAAATTAATGACGGCCCGGCCATCGATGGACTTAACGTATTGAACCAGCACTATGCCACGCTGACTGACAAGAGCACAGGTCAGCTAGATGGCATGATGAGCCAGTCAAGAACCATCGCTTTTAGCGTACCCCTGATATTTTTTGTAATGCTCGCAGGCCTCCTGATGTGGACATTGCGACGTCATGTTTTGGCGCCGGTTTCCGAGGTTCAGAGTAAATTATACAACCTCACCCAGGGCAATTTTTCGGATCACTTCGATATTAAAATGCCGGGCGAAACAGGTGACTTATTGCGTAGTTTAAAAATCCTCCAGGTTCAAATTGGTTTTGACATCATGGATAACCGGGAACAAAGGGAGCAGGCAGTCCGCGAGTCTGAGATTTCACTACGTATCAAGACAGCGCTGGATAACGTAAAAACCAATGTAATGATGGCTGACATCGACCACAATATTACTTACATGAACAAGGCTGTAATGGCAATGATGAAAGATGCTGAATCGGATTTACAACAGGCCATTCCATCGTTCGAGGCTGACAAGCTGATTGGCGCTAATGTCGATTCATTCCACAAAAATCCAGCGCACCAGCGCTCTATTTTAGACGGACTGAAATCGACCTACGAGGCGACTATTGAAGTCGCAGATTTGACCTTCACCGTCATCGCCAATCCGGTTATTGCCGAAGATGGCACCCGTATCGGTACTGTGGTCGAGTGGGAAAACCTTACTGCGGCAGTCGCGGCTGAAAGAGAAAAAGAAGAACAGGCCAAGCTAGATGCAATCACTGCGGCTGAAAACAGCCGGATTAAGA
>CAZYYM010000227.1:0-1879 GCA_964651385.1 uncultured Gammaproteobacteria bacterium
CTTGTACATATGACAGAAGTCCCCTTTCACACCAACCTTGAAATCGCGCAGGCCACCACCGGACATGTGCGCTTCCCAATGAGAATAGGCTGTCATGCCGTTTCCAAGGTCAGTGCTTGCATTGATACCAAAGCGGCTGCCAAAGTTATGGAAACTATTAACTTTATCTTCGCCTGTTACACCCGATTCGGTGGACGAAAAACCGTAGCGAGCGCTACCATAAACGCTGCCTTCGGCCGATGCTATCATCGGTGCCGCAGCAATACTGGCAACGGCCAGTGCAATTGCAGAAGTCTTAAATTTCATATTAAAGTACCCTAATTAATGTAAGTTGTGTTGTATTTAGATAAACCACCAGATTCCCGTAGACTCGTAATTGCGAGATAATTCACATCTATTGGTTTATGGCCAAGCATAGTAGTTGTTTTTTTTACAAATGCAACCTTTATTGTGCTGAGAAAACAACATTTTTAAGATTTGTTGTATAAATGTAACATCGCCAGTTATTTTTTGCACTATCTTGCTGTTTTTCGTATGAATTTAAATCACTCGATGGCAGTCGATAACTGTACGATTTTACATTTTATCCGCTAATTTCGATTTACCGCTCGGATAACACCGGACTAAGCTCCATGGCAGCCTTGCGCATAGGGGAACTCCCGATGGCGTGCCATAATTTAACTTGATCGAAATCTGAACGGCCTTTTCCGTATACCGAAATGGGTTTCGGTGGCGCGACAAGCGCTTTCTCGAAACGCTCGATAGCCCAGTCTTACAACTGAGTGTCAAGCTGGTTCATATTACGTATCCGCAATTTTAAACTCATCGTCAGTTTCGTTGCGTTCTTTTGCGTATATTTCCCCCTGTTTACGTATAGCTCTTTAAAGTTTATTTTAAAGACTGCTCGTGCAAGGTCGACGGATTCGGCATAGCGTTCCTGAATGCCAACTAAAGAATAGTATTTTTCGATATTCTGCTTTGCCAGGTCCAGCGCCTCTAACGGGCATTGGGCTGGTTGTAGCCCGATTCCGCTCAATCGTCGAACCATTCCATTGTCAAGTTCCGCTGATTTACAATTCAGAAACATTGATAGCGCCTGGTTACCATTAATCCACGGCAAAAAATCGGCGTAAAAGTCAGGATGCTCACCTGATTTAATTTGATCCTGCACCGTTTTACCGGTGGTTTTATATGTTTTCCGCATTATTGACCGGAAGCCCATGGAATAGTGATACAGCGAAAGGACACGCTCCAGCGGTTTTCGAAGAAAAGCCATGTAATACGAGGGTCGAGATAACCATTCATGGAGGCCGAAAGGGAAATGCCCGGCATACACCGCATAATCCGGGTTTTCCAGGACGTTCGCAACGGCTGCGTGATTCTCCTCGAGAGCCGACATATTATACATGTCTGCTATTTTGATTCCGTAATACTCAGACAAACTGGCAAATAGAGACATTCGCCCAGTTTTGGGTATATGGGTAAAAATTAACGGATTATCGTTATTGATCATTCGGGAATAGTATTGGAGCGACTTGCAAAATGATGATAATACAGGAGTAGCGTCAATATACGCAATCAACTTCCACCACTGGGCTGGACTCAGAAATTCCCCAGATATTGAGTTTTACTTATACCACACTGGATAGACAAGCTACCTGTTTGGGCAGGTATCACCCTGTTTCAGACAAGGTAAAATATCGCTCATGTTTTGGCTTAAGCGCTTTTTTTTAACTCTCTTGACTTCGTCTATAATCCCCGTTGCAGGACTCTCAAGGGCGATGGATGAACCTTTACCTGAAGTTGAAATCATCACCGTCGAAAATTTTTCGCAGTTGGCTGGAACAGCAAAAAATCAGCGAAAGCTGATTATGCTTGA
>CAZYYM010000228.1:0-1860 GCA_964651385.1 uncultured Gammaproteobacteria bacterium
TCGTTTCTCAAGTCGGAAATGACCCTGATTCCCTGATTTTTAAGCATTTTTTCGACTATTTCGGCATACTCGCCCTGTTTGTCGGTAATATTCATCACAACAGCCTGAATCGGTGCCAACCAGACTGGGAATTTGCCCTCGTATTGCTCGACCAAAATACCGATGAAACGCTCGATTGAACCGAGAATGGCGCGGTGTAACATGACCGGTACCTGCTTGCTACCGTCTTCGGCGACATACTGGGCATCGAGCCGTCCGGGCATTGAAAAATCGACCTGCATGGTGCCACACTGCCAGACTCTTCCTATGCAATCTTTCAGAGAAAAGTCGATTTTCGGACCATAAAATGCGCCGTCACCGGGCTGCAGTATCCAGTCCAGGTCCTTCTTATCCAGCGATTCCTGTAAGGCACATTCCGCCTTATCCCAAAGCGCATCTTCGCCGACCCGTTGCTCTGGACGAGTTGAGAGTGCCACGATGACATCTTCGAAGCCAAAATCTTTATAAATTTTAAAAACCAGATCTATAAACGATGACACTTCGGCCTGTATCTGATCTTCGGTGCAGAATATATGCGCGTCATCTTGAACGAAATTCCGCACTCGCATCAAACCATGCAAGGTTCCCGAAGGTTCGTTGCGATGACAGGAACCAAACTCGGCCAGGCGCAATGGTAAATCGCGATAGCTCTTTAGACCCTGATTGAAAACCTGCACATGACAGGGGCAATTCATTGGTTTAACCGCATAATCTCGATTTTCAGAACCGGTAGTAAACATCATATCCTGGTATTTATCCCAATGGCCGGATTTTTCCCAGAGACTACGATCAACAATCTGCGGGGTATGAATTTCGCGATAGTCGTACTGCTTAAGCTGGTGGCGCATATAGTCCTGGATCAGCAGGTAAATCTGCCAACCACGGGGGTGCCAGAATATCATTCCAGGGGCTTCCTCCTGGGTATGAAACAAATCCAGCGACTTACCAAGTTTGCGATGATTACGCTTCTCCGCTTCTTCAAGTCGATGCAAATAAGCTTTGAGTTGTTTTTTGTCCGGCCAGGCAGTACCGTAAATCCTTTGCAACATTTCATTGTCGGAGTTACCGCGCCAATAAGCACCGGCGAGTTTCATGACCTTAAAACCGTTTCCAAGCTTACCAGTCGAAGGCAGATGCGGGCCACGACAAACGTCAAACCAGTCGCCCTGATGATAAATTGAAACATCTTCGCCTTCCGGGATGATGTCGTCGATAATTTCTACCTTATAAGTTTCACCAATGTCGGAGAAAGTTTTCATGGCTTGATCACGATCCTTGACCTCACGCACAATGGGTAAATCACGCTTAACGATTTCGTGCATGCGCTTTTCGATTTCTCCCAGATCATCCGGCGTAAATGCCTCCTCTCTTGCAAAATCGTAGTAGAAACCGTCTTCGATTGCTGGACCAATAGTTACCTGCGTACCGGGATAGAGTTCCTGTACCGCTTGTGCCATGACATGCGCGGCATCGTGGCGTATTAATTCCAGCGCATCATCGTCACGAATGGTAACAATCGCTACCTGAGCGTCTTCTTCAACTAAATAAGCCGCATCGACGAGATCGCCATTGACCTTACCAGCCAACGTCGCCTTAGCCAATCCAGGACCAATATCGGTTGCGATATCCAGAATTGAAACGGCGTTATCAAAACTACGTTTGGAACCATCAGGGAGAGTAATTTGCGGCATGGTCATTCCTGTTCAGTGGTGACCCCTACTAAAGGCCACTTGATAATAAATATTGGTAGTCGCGAGTGGATTCGAACCACCGACCCCCACCATGTCAAGGTGGTGCTCTAACCAACTGAGCTACGCGACT
>CAZYYM010000229.1:0-1839 GCA_964651385.1 uncultured Gammaproteobacteria bacterium
TATATCCTAACCGATTTTGATATTTGCTTAATGCTATCTAACAGTTCGATCATTTCTTCGTAAGCTTGTGCATCTTGAACCACTACTTGAGCTTTGCCGTTGACGGTCAGTATTTCCGGTTTTTTGGTTTCTTTCAGACGCTTGATATATTCAGCAGGTTTTCGACTGAATTCAGAAACGGGGTGTATAGAATCCATTGTAATCATGACAGGACCTCAACATAAAATTTACAGACAATTATCTGTTATATGACATATTGAAAGATCTGGTAAGGAGAAAAGTCCACATAGCCGGATTTCATGGCTTGCTCAATCGGATAGGGAAATCGACAGACGGTAATAGCCTTCTTTATTCGGGTCTTCACTAACTTAAAGCCAAACAGCATGGCGCCAATTTTAAGTTGCAAGCTTTGTAGCCCGAGAATTTTTCAACGACGCCTTAATGAGCGTGGCGATAAAAGCAAATATCCCGAAAGCCATCACACCTAATATAATGATCAGATATGGATTGCGGGTTGGTTGTGGAGAGATGGTCGGTTGCTGGCTCACATGTGCTAGCTGGACTTTTTGAAAAACGGTTGGTACCTTGGCTATTTCAGACAGCTGCCGCTGTAATTCATCGTACTTTTCGATATAAATGGAGTCATCCTGGCGCTGCTCCAACATGACAATTTTCGGGTCATTTTCCAGTTCGGCAATTTGCTTTTCGATATCGGTAATATTATTCAGGAAAGGCCGGTCACTTTGTCTCGAACTAAGCCTGCTGAGCTCAGCCGCTAGAATTCGAGTCCCCTGAAAATATCGTGGTTCGGTCTTATCTTTACTACCAAATTCATTGGTTATTTGTGTCAACTTTCGCGAACTTCGCAAATCATCCCAGGTTACCGGGTCGACAATTTCGAGTGCTCGCGCAGTGACTAACGCTTCCTGCACCTGGATAATCTGGTTTTCACGCTTCTTTTTGGCGTTACTGAGCTGCAATTCGATTTGCAGTCGCAACCTGGCAATGGCCTCGTTATTAATTTCCTGCAAACGTTTTATCTCGGCTTTTCGACTAGACGCCGCTGCGCTGGACAAAAAGTTAAGCCGCTTCTGAATGACCTTTAACTGATTATTTTTCGTCGCCGAAATATCATTCGAAATATGCGATAAAGCTTGTTTCTGCGCATAATCAACCAGCGTCTTGATATACTCGGCAGCGAGCTCGGGACTGGACGATACTATTGATACCTTGACTTCTTTAAATGGCGTCTTTTCTGTCTTAGCCAATTCATAATAGGCATGTTTAACACGGCTCACAGATAATACTCTACGGATACTTGAAAATATCTGCATTGGCGTCAATTCACTGCCTTTGGCTAGTTCGGTGTACAGCGAACTCGATGCGAAGGCTTTAAGTTGATTATCGGGGGCTGTAACCTGATCGACGACTCGAGCCAACGCCTGCTCCGGTGTCAATGCGAGTAGGTTTTGTTCACCGATGTCACCGAGCATGTCCACGCTCGGCAGGCGAATGATTGCTTCAACGGAAAATGACCTGGATAAATAGAAAGCGAACATGACTGATAGCAATAAACCGCATACCATCACTAGAAGAAAAAATTTCCATTCTGAAAATAAATTTCGAATGATTTCCCGTAAATCGATTTCATCGTACTCCGGCTCCCTGACATAAACGACGTTTTCAGCGCCAAACTTTTGGGCATTACCATCTGACGGGAGATACGATTCAATTCTTTTCCGGTTTTCCATTTTTCCTTTGTTCCTTAAATACGTTTTTTAGGGGAACTGACATGTGCATATTATCTCAGTCGTGAGAAATATCAAAGCTCTAGTAGTC
>CAZYYM010000230.1:0-1828 GCA_964651385.1 uncultured Gammaproteobacteria bacterium
TTATTTTCTTGGACGAATTGACAGGCTTGCAGGCGAGTTGGCTGATAATGCTCAGCGTGTGGCAGAGTTTTTAGATGAAACAGAAATTGGTGAGGAGACCGTAGAAAATATTACTGCGCGCAGACGCGAGGCGCTCACAAAATGAATTTTACCCAGCGAACTCGCCGACCCGAGATTGCTCTTGAACTGACACCGTTAATCGATGTTGTGTTTCTGCTGCTAATTTTTTTCATGGTCTCTACAACTTTCGCTGTAACATCCGGTATTGATGTCAATCTGCCGTCATCAAAAACCACGCGCATCGAAGAACGCGCTGATAAAATTGAGTTATCAGTTACAAGTGAAGGGAGATTGTTCTGGGACAATGCCGCGGTAAATGACCAGGTTCTCATCGCAAGGCTTCAAAGTATGGCCAGGGAAAATCCTGAAATGCTCGTTGTGATTCGCGCTGATACGCAGGTAATGCACGGGAGAGTTTTTTTCGTAATGGATGCTGCGCGTGAAGCGGGATTGCATCGCATTGCTATCGCTGCTGAGGGGACTCGAGGAGCCACGAGTCAATAGGAATAATCGAAATGGCGCAATCAAATTCATTGAAAAGACGAATTGCCGATAGCCTTGATAACAGTCGTGGCGTTGTCATTACAATTGTTGCAGCACTCGTTGTCTGTGGCACCATAGTTCTGGCAGGTCGTCATGGTTTATTCGCATACCTTCAGTTGCGAGCTGAAAATGAGCGAATCGTTGAAGAGATTGTGTTTGTCGAAGAAGAAAATGCAGAATTGACCGAAACTGTTTCTAAATTGACCACCGATAATGGATATATTGAGCATGTGGCGCGGGAAGAACTAGGGATGGTCGCGCCTGATGAGCTATTGTATCAAGAGGTTCCGCGTTAGTGCTGCGAAAAATGTACAGCCAGCAATTATTCACGTTGACTGAATAAAGTTTGAATAATAAAACAATGTCCGAGTCCGGATATCTTTCACCTAAAGAATCAACTGCGAACAATCCTGTATGGCGCAGGTTTGCCGAATGGGCTTTGCATAGACATGTGCTGATTTACGTAATCGGGTTTGCTGTGCTTATTTGCGCTAGGCCGCTCAGCCATCAAACAACATTACCATGGGAAATAATAATTGGGACCAGCGTTTTACTCGCCTTACTAATTGAGAAGGTAACGCTGTTGGCCGTTGGTACTCGAAACGAATCTGCAGCGACCGATTGGGACAGGCTGGAGCTTGGCGGATTGCTTGTAGTCGCTGTGCATTTGCTGATTGCTTTAACCGAACAGAGTGGAAATTCAATTTCGATAACACTGTATCCGCTCGCTTACATTTTATTGGCAGCGTTTGGCGGATGGTCTGCTCGTTGGCGAACAGCTCTCTTTCTTGTGACGTTTTTTGTGTTCATTGATTTGGGCCGGGCGTTTGCTGAGGGGGTGAGCGGCTGGGAGTTTTCCATTATTGGCTTGCATTCACTCTATGCGGTGCTCGCAACATGCGGTGCAACTGCATTTGTTCGCGCGGAAGCTCGTGCCCGCCATCGGGCCGAGGATGCTGTGGAGCTTTACGAGCGTCGTGTTGGAGACTTCGAAAATCGCGTGGTTCGGCAAGATGACGGACTAGAGGCCATGAGTACCGAGGGGCGGCGCGGTCGATTGATTAGTCAGGTCTCGAAACTAGACGACGCACTATTTACACTTATATCAGATACCCGCTCGATTTTATCAGCTCACTCGGTGGCAGTGTTCATGGCGGATCAACACGATGATTCTGTTTTTACATTACGTGAAGCAGCGTCACTTAGCGATGAGATTGCATTTGAT
>CAZYYM010000231.1:0-1797 GCA_964651385.1 uncultured Gammaproteobacteria bacterium
CGCCTTTCAAATTGACAACCGTCGTGAAGGAAATGAACGATGGCAGTGGCCTTTTCGTTGATTGAAAAGCTTTTGTATGGGGTAATTCGGGGTTATCAAATTCCCCGTTAAAATAAGTAATCAGGTTGGAAGTCGGCTGTGTGGTGGTGAAAACGGGTAGCCAGTCATAGGCTTTCCGGTATTTTGTCCACAGGCCGACAGGTATACCGTTTTTTTGCAGTGCCGCCAATGCTGCGGAATCGAGCGAATCCTCAATGACCCTCCGGACATAGGTATCTCGGTCAACATCGGTTATATCCATTATTTTAACTAAATCCATTTCGGTTTTTTCGGCCTGCCCGTGGAATACTTCAATTCCTCTTTCCAATCCGCTTACCCATACCGATACCGCCCCGCCCGGAGCAACGCCGACGGTAATGTAGTGATACCAGTCCGGGTCATCCGAATTGCGGGAACCTTCCTTGAATAGTTTCAGGATCGCCTCGTAAGGCAGAACAAATTTACCGGTGTAAAACGTATTTTCGGTGTAAGAGAAATAAGTGATCGATAAATGGTCTGGCAGTGGTTTCAGGTCGTCACCGGTTATGTGGGTAGATACACCTTCTCCCCAGCCCTGGTAGACGATTGAACCAGCCGGCACATACAGCCCGCGACCGTCCTTGTTGCAGTGATAGCGCAGGTTGCCGTTGATAATTTTCATCGGGTAATTGGTCGGCGCGCTTTCAGTCGCGATCCAGTCGAATTTATCGGAGTTGCCAAACCAAGCCTTGCCAATCATAAGGGTTACACCTGTTACTATAAAAAAAAGTACGAATATTGAAATCCGGGACCTGGATGCTCTAGCCATCATAGTGTTTACGCTTACGCTTGCCTTTTACAAACCTTGGTCCCATACCAAACTTGTCGTAGCACGCGGAAAAATGAAAATAGCGGTTTCGGGCATTTTTAAGCCAGGGGTCGATTTTATCGGTCCAGTATTCCGGCGTTGTTGCACTAGTGTACTCGGCAAATACTCTTTCGGAGATTTCATTTAACTCCTGGCTGGCGTTGATTTGGGCAATTTTACTTTGGTAATCAGAATTGAACCGAAAACGATCGGTGGCCATAAATTCGGCCATGATTTTCAGCGGGATGATGCAATAGGTCGTCGGCAAAGCCGGACGTTCGACGCTAAGTTCTGTACGCGTGACGATTGGTTCTAGTGGGATACTTTGCAGGGGATCAGGTGGACTATGATAGTCTTTTCGACTAATTTGATGTTGCAAATACCACCCCGAGTCGATTAATTGTTTCATGTCGGCTTTGGCCTGATCCGGAGGGCCACTGAATATCGTCAGGGATTCGGTTTCACCATCGGTGTAACCGCCTCCGATATCGGAATGCACACCGGGTAGATAATACTCACTGCCGCCTTTGCTTTTTATATTGGTTAAAGAAAAGTTCGATCGGTGTTCGTCCGCGGAGGCCAGATGTAAAACGCTTTTAGCATGCTGGACCGCATCGAGACTCAACAACCAGGTTTCATTGCCCAGCAAAAGACCTTCACGAAAGGAAGCCACCGTATCGAAAAGCCCTGCCAGCCGCACTTCGACCTTTGCAATACGCTTGTAACCCATCGAGTTTGCGTCGGCCTCGATACGGATTTCCTCGTCCTTGAGCAGTAATTGAATGCAGTAGCGTGCTGTGGCAGCGCCGCGACTAAAGCCGAATACATCGATACTGAGTGTATCGATTACAGTCTTTGCAGGCGTAATCCCTTCTGGTGGACCAATTTTTTCTTTTTCTTCGCTAAAAGGT
>CAZYYM010000232.1:0-1781 GCA_964651385.1 uncultured Gammaproteobacteria bacterium
AAAATATCTTTGCCACCCGATTCCGGTGAAACGAATCCAAAACCATCCGGATGCGACAAGACCCGCCCCTTGACCAGGTCCATATGATCAAAACTGATATAGCCGCTGCGACGATTGCGAAATAGCTGCCCGTCTCGAACCATTGCCTGCAAGCGCCGTCGCAGCGCCTCAATATTATCTTCACCGGCATAGCCAAGCGAATCGGCGAGATGTTCCAGCGGCACCGGCACTTTTTGCGCCGCAATCATCTCGAGCAGCAGCTCACGGCTGGCGATTGGCTGATCATACTTTTTCTTTTCACGCTCGAAAAAAGGATCTACGGGGGAATTCGAAGGCTTTTTAGACATATAACGTCCCTGGTGGAGACGGCGAGTATATAGAAACAATTGGCAACCAACTATAGACCCAATTGATTTAATGCCCTGAAAACGGCTCTCTCGATTGACAAGCAGAACAGGTGGTGTATATTTCCGCGCCATGCCCAGATGGCGGAATTGGTAGACGCGCTAGCTTCAGGTGCTAGTTTCCTAACGGAAGTGGAGGTTCAAGTCCTCTTCTGGGCACCATTAAAAATCAATAACTTAAAAAACTTCTCTGCATTTTCCTCTTATCTAACCATAGCCACACCTTATCTGGGGCTACCGCGGGGCTACTTTTCGGAGGTTTTACATATTCGCTGAGTTCCGCTTGCAGCTCTGTGTCTGCGGCACTACGCCAGTGGTTACCGTGACCTGCCATTAATTCGCCTCTCCTTGGTTCGATTTGACGCTAATTCCGTTCCCGCCAGGCTCTATATATCCGGGATTATGAGCGCTCTGCTTCGGGTCATTTTTCATAGGACTGCTTTCTCGACGCGGATTCGAAATTGGCAGGAACTTCGCGTCCGACAATCGCCTCGAGTAGCTTGAGTTCCTTGTCATTGTGGTTTTTTACCGGCGCCTTACGGATATGGGAGCCATTACTGGCGCGCGAGGAGATGTACTTGGGAACATCGTGGTGTTGCGCGGTTAATAATTCGGCATCGTTGGGGTCGTCTTTCGACGCCAGTGCGATCTGACCATAACAGGTACAAAGATAAGTCAGGTCAGGCTCCACTTCCATATAAACACCAGTGCCACGTATGCCAATCGTGGCAGTAGTGCTCCTCATGGCCAAATTCTCCCCGGGGTTACGATGGCCAAACACAGACAACACGCCACCACTGATAACACGCAACGCGCTAATAAAAAAACCGGCCCCCTTTATATCCATTTCACTATTGCTACGCATAATGAACGAATCGCTGCCAACCACAAAAATAGCTTCGCTATTGCTTGTGGTGGTTACCTTGTCACCGGTTTGTATTCGGGTGTCGAGATCGGCGCGTATGCCATTAACAGCTACCTCTCCCTTGATACGATAAATCGATTTACCATCTTCGATCTTTTCGGGCTCACTACTAAACCAGCCAGAGTGAGCAATCCCCGGCGGTGCCAGTCCAAGCACCCCGGCGGAGAGTAATTTAATCAAGTAGGCACGCCTGATCAAGTCGCTCGGGTCCAGATCGTCACTATTCGACATGCTTCGCTCCTTTACTTGCATCGGTTAACTTGAATTGCTGATTTGCCAGGTCCGTATATATTTGACCAACCTGGCAGCATACCGAGCCTGCTTACCGCTTACTTGAATCCACTAACCGTAAAGCATCTTTAACACCACGCCCACGATTTTAACGAGTTTTCATCGATAACCCATTGTTTTTATTACAATGGGGCTCGGAAAACGTTTTGTAGTGCCATAAT
>CAZYYM010000233.1:0-1765 GCA_964651385.1 uncultured Gammaproteobacteria bacterium
GTAACCGCACGTATGTAAATAAAATACCCACCTATATCATTCAAGAAGTCAAAACCTATCAAAATGAATCCGCTGATGGGGTGGGCCACGATACCCACAGCGATGCGAATTAGTCACCTCGAGATCGTTTGGTGAAGTTACTTCAACCGCGGACGATATTTCTACTAATCGGCATCGCAGTCACCGTCAGGCTGGTTTCGTTAGGGCTGTATCCATTAATGGATACGACCGAATCCCGATACGGAGAAATGGCCCGACTGATGGTGGAAACGGGCAACTGGTTGACCCCACAGATCGACTATGGCATCCCGTTTTGGGGAAAACCGCCGATGCATACCTGGGCCAGCGCTCTCGGCTATCAATTCTTTGGGCAAAATGAATTTTCGTTGCGTCTGCCGCACTGGATAGCAAGCATTGGGACCCTGCTCCTGGTGTACCTGTTGGCGATCAGGCAGGGTTATAACGGACTCGTTGCCGTCCTGATTGTCGCGACCTGCCTGGTTTTTTCCATATCCAGCGGCGCGATTATGACCGATATGCTGCTGACCCTGAGTCTTACACTGGCGTTGGTCAGCTTCTATCGTGCCTGGCACGGCAGCAAGATTTGGGGTTATGGTATTTCTGTCGGTATCGCAATGGGCCTTCTGGTAAAGGGGCCGTTGGTTATCGTATTGTTTGGTTTAACCGTCTTCCCGTGGTTGTTGTATAACCATGGTTTTGTTGATGGTTTGAAACAGCTGTGGCAAAAAATTCCTCTGGTCAGCGGAATTTTGCTAATGGGAGTGATTGCTTTTCCCTGGTACTGGATGGCCGAGCAGGCCACCCCCGGCTTCTTGCATTATTTCATTGTCGGTGAGCACTGGTCGAGGTTCATGGAAAGTGGCTGGAAAGGAGATCTGTATGGGACTGCGCATGACCAGCCGCGGGGAAGTATTTGGCTGTTTTGGTTCATAAGCTCGCTACCCTGGTCGGTGGTACTGCTGGCATTGTGGGCAAAACGCATTCGCCAGGCCCTCAAAAAGGACGCCGTTATCCCGGCGAAGTCGTCGGTAGAGGATCGGCACTGGCACAGTTTCCTGTTTTTATGGATGCTCTCGCCGCTGATTTTATTTACATTCTCGGGCAATATTCTGGTGATTTATGTATTGCCGGGTATTCCTGCTATCGGCTTGTTGGTGAGTTATTTGATCGACGGGCGTTCGCCCGGGTGGTTAATGCCGTTAAGCCTGATGACGCCATTATTGCTCGTTGTATTGGTTATCATGCTTCGCAGTGGTTTGGAAAATGATTTTAGCGATCGCTTATTTTTTAGTGTAGCGGATGACCAAACACCCGTGTTTTATTGGCAGAAACGAACTTTTTCCGGACGCTATTACAGTCTGGGTCAGGCTAAACTGGTCAAGTCGGTGGACCGGCTGCGCGAAATGACGAGGCCCTTTTACCTGATCGGAGACCAGAACCAGATCGGCGCATCGATTGCCATCGAAGCCTTCGATTGCGCGTTAGTACAAAGCAGCAATAAGCGGGAAAAATTTTTTTGTGGCGATGGGGAAAAGGCGAATCCTGGGTCGAATTGACCCTGCAAGGTTAATGTTTTTGCCGCCCTGGACACTACTGTCTGTATTGACGTTAGAGGTAGTTCGATTCGGGCCATTCCAAAATGGGACCCTCGGGAACGAAGCAGGAATTTACGATCACCCGAGAGAATTGAGTATATCCCGAGATCCCCTCCCGTTGGAAAGGCGCTGGTGCGGTCGTTTACTCG
>CAZYYM010000234.1:0-1763 GCA_964651385.1 uncultured Gammaproteobacteria bacterium
CCAGTCAGCCCGTGCTGATTTGACATCAGTCTGAGTATAACGCACACCGACCGTTGCTTTGAGTTGCTCGGTAAACTGCCAGTTGACCTCGGAAAATACCGCCCAGCTCTCTGAATCAAAGGTATTGTTATTCGGACCGGAGATGATATCCCCACGGCTTAAGCAAAAACACGCATTTGCGACTTCGTTCGGATCCAGGGTGCCGTCAGGCAAAATCGCTGCCGCGCCATTGAACAGGAAAAAGAAGTTGTCACTGCCAATGGGGCTGATGCCGTAGTTGTCGGCATCATCATTCGAGTAGATCCCACCGAGGGTCCAGTCCCAGTTGTCGGCCTGGTAGTTAAATCGAAGCTCCTGGCTAACGGTGTTACCCGTTCGGCCGGTGTAAGTTTCATACAGGGAATACTGGGTTAGATCCTGGTCAAACTGCCTGCGGGATCTGGACTTCAACACCCCGGTAATGGAACGCAGACTCCAGTTATCACCCTGATAATTCAGGCGGGCATTAAAAATGGTCTGATGGTTTTTATTGGACTCGTGAAAATCCTTGTTAATGACTCGCCTCTCATCCGGGTAAAAACCGGAACCGGCATCAATGGGGAACAGATTAGAAAACAGGTCAAATGTCGTAGCCCCGGGTGCCGTTTGCAGAACATTCGGTGTCGAATTGGGTGTGTCAAAATCACTCACCCCGGTGTTGACGTTGGTATCCGTCCCATCGTTTTCAACCGTTCGCATGATGGAAACATCAGCGGTAAAGGCATCCGTTACCAACCATCTGGCTGCCACACGAAAGCTGACATGATCATAGGCATCATTGCTACCCTGAGCGCTCAGATTTTTGAGGAATCCATCGCTTTCCTCGTAATGGACATTACCGCGGATAAAAAAATTGTCGTTGACAGGAGCATTAACCATGGCATTGACTTCCCATGTGTTAAAACGGGAATAACCGCCGCCCAGCTCATATTCCATTTTCTCATTAGGTAATTTGGTTGTCAGGTTTAATGCACCGCCCGTCGCGTTACTACCGAAATAAGTGCCCTGGGGCCCACGCAGCACCTCCAGTCGGGCCAAATCGGCCAACTGCGGGTTTGCCGTCTTGGTCGCATTATTGGCAATGTTGAATTCATCGAGGTAAATACCAAAGCTATTGGACAGCCCACCGACACCAGTGAAGGAATTGGCAAAGTCACTGACACCGCGCATACTGATACCCACTGAGCGTGCACCGGTTTCACCATCTTCTGTAAAATTGACGTTGGGGGTGACGGAAAAATAGTCTTTCGCTTCTTTAAGATTTTGTTGTTCGAGCGAATCACCACTGAATGCAGTGATGGAAACTGGCACATTCTGCAGGTTTTCCTCCTTGCGTTGCGCTGTAACAACAACTTCTTCCAATTCCTCTGCCACGACCAGTGATGGCAGGGCCAGACTGGCCAAAATTACATAGCAAGTAAATCTATTCATAATGCTTTCCCCTAAATACGAGATATTGTTCATTGAAAACCACAGCTTAGAAAATTAATCTAAACGAATAACTAGTTTATGCATAAACTTATGTTACTTACAACTAAAAATATCACTCCTCTCAGGAACGGGATTTTATGCCATATTGATATTCTAATGGGGAATTATTGCGTTCATAAAGCATAATTATTAGGACTAAAGGTCTAATTATTAGCAAAATTACAACAAATGTAACGCCTCGATCTGCCGCAATAACGAATAATAAAGCTGCGATATAGCCGAGATATCGAAGG
>CAZYYM010000235.1:0-1746 GCA_964651385.1 uncultured Gammaproteobacteria bacterium
TGGATTTGGCATGTAAGCCTTCGATGACTGCGATAGAAGCGGTAAACTGGGCATTATCCGATGCAAGAAGTACCGGTTGAATATGCCTATTAGGTACAGAAGTATCTTTCGACATAGCTTAAAATATAATTTCCACCCGGTAATACTGGGTCGTCTATCATACTTTCAAGGGTTGACTATTCCTCGCAGGGCCAGTTGGCTGAGGCTACCAGTCCCTGCGGCAATAGCGTTTTATCGTCACCGCAGGCGATATCGAGCTGGGACTGTGTTAGATCTATAACCTTTCGCAGGTCGACGCCTTCAAACTGGGTCTGGTAGGTATAGGCTTTTGTGAAATAAACGCCGTAAAGACTGGCGGCGGTAAATCGGGCCCGCGACAGATTGGAATGTTTGAAATTGACTTCTTTTAATTGCGCTCCTGTGAAGTCGGCGCGCCCTAACTCGGCTTTTGCCCAATCGATATTTTCGAATAATGCCTTGCTAAAATCCGCTCGGGAATACTCTGATTTGGTCAGGCGTGAATCTTTGAATCGCGCGTTTCTAAAACTTGCCCTGTAGCCGAGGGACTTGTTGAGGTCGCTCTGGTAAAATTTTGTTTCATCCAGATTTGCCCTTGTCAGATCGGCTTTGACTAGACTGGCGCGGGTAAAATTGGATTGACTAAGATTACTTTTATCGAGGCTGGAATTGTCGAAGCGGCTACCGGTAAAATCTTCCTCGTCGAGCATTTTGTGCATTTTACTACAGCCCGACCAGTCCATGCCGGGTTCGCGATCATCGTCGCAGCCTGCATTTGCATGAATACTTATACCAAGTAAAAGCAATGCTGGCAGGCCTGCCTTTAAATAACCGAATTGTTTTTTTATCATACGCAGCTCCTTATCGAGATCGTAATATTTATATATTAACCGTGGAGTTAGTGGTTGTATATGAGAGAATAGCTACATGAGTTTCGGCATCACCAAAACCATTCCAGCAAACTCCGGGCAGCAAACACTCGACTCCCTGTACGACGGAAGTCGCGATAGTTATGAATTTCATATGGCCGGCAAGGCGCCCTCGCGATTAAAAATCGGGGACTATGTTTATACAATTTTTGCAGACCAGCTGCATGGTCGTTTGAAAATTAGCGAGTTTGTTACCGGGGTGGTAAACCCGAATTCCGGGAAACCGAGAATTCTCATTATTGTTGATGCACCCGGAGAACGATTGAAAAAACCCAAAGCCATGAAAAGTCATCGGGGTACACGTTATACCGACGGCGGTGACTGGGCAGAATGAAACCTAAGTGTAAGGAGAATAATCGCTATCACCCATGTATATCAAGGTAGAAAACCGGGGCCTGGATACTGGCGATCACCCTAGCTTTACCGCCACACTTCGGGCACACCGAGACATCGATGTGGCCTACATGGATGTAGATCAGGGCGTGAGCAGGAGCGGAAGCTTTGAATACCCGCTTCAGACGCTTTGCTCAGGTCATTGCACTGTGCAGGTATTTTGTCTTCGCTTTCCTTTCGAGCGCGGCATTTGGCCGGCGTCACGTCTACCCGGTGTTTGCTGTTGGGCGCGAATACACCATGGATCCGGATCAGATTCACCCTGGGCTTTGGCACCAGCGCCGTCAGCTTGGCAATGAAATCCAGCGGCTCGAAGATGACGTGTCGGAACGCCGCCCGGTGCCTCCATCACTGTAGGGCGTTTTGAGCTGATACCGGATATTCCCCGACGGCGTCAGTGACAGCC
>CAZYYM010000236.1:0-1707 GCA_964651385.1 uncultured Gammaproteobacteria bacterium
GAAAGATCAACCAGCCGAATTGTAATCAAAAATAACAGTGATTATACTGTACGTAGCTATTTTCAGGCCCATTTAAAATCCTTACCCAAAGACGAGTACAGTGACTAACTTTAATCAACAAATCGAAAAAATTAGAAATCAAACCGGTTTTATTGCTGCGCTGGATCAAAGCGGAGGCAGCACGCCAAAAGCTCTGGCTAATTACGGTTTATCTGACGATGATTATTCAAATGACGAGGAAATGTTTCAGCAGGTCCACAATATGCGCACCCGCATTATCACCAGCCCGAGTTTTAATGGTGATCGTATCATGGGCGCCATCCTTTTCGAGAATACCATGGATCGTGATATCAATGATCGCTCATCTGCCGATTATCTCTGGCAGATCAAGCAGGTCGTACCTTTCCTCAAGGTTGACAAAGGCCTGGCTGATGAAAAAAATGGTGCTCAGGTGATGAAAGATATCCCTGACCTGACAGGTCTGCTTGAGCGTGCAAAGGGAAAAGGAATATTCGGTACCAAAATGCGGTCAGTGATTAAAATGGCGAATGCCGATGGTGTCAACGCGGTCGTTGATCAACAATTTGAAATCGGCCTTGGTATCGTCGAGGCCGGACTGGTGCCCATCATCGAACCCGAGGTGGATATCAATAGTCCTGAAAAAGCAAAAGCGGAAGCACTGTTACTGAAAGCATTGCTGAAGCGGCTGGATCAACTGGAAGACGGCCAACTGGTGATGCTCAAGTTAACACTACCGGAACAGGCGAATTTCTATCAGCCTTGCATCGACCATCCCAATGTACTCAAGGTAGTCGCCTTGTCGGGTGGTTATTCTCGTGAAGAAGCCAATCGCCGCCTGGCCTTGAACAACAGCATGGTTGCCAGTTTTTCGCGCGCCTTGACCGAAGGTTTGAGTGCTCAGCAGAGTGATGAAGGGTTTAACAATATGCTCAATGACTCTATTGAAAGTATTTATCAGGCTTCTAGTTCCTGATCATAGCGACAATCGCCCAATCAGTTAACCCTTGCCTTGTAGACAAAAATGATCAATCAGAAAATCGCATTAATATCCGTTGTCTGTACAGCATTACTATTCAGTGGCTGTGCCACAGTTACTTTATCCCATGGTGGTGAAAAAGTTCGTGTCCTCGACCCTGACGAAGTTTCAAGTTGTCGGGAACTGGGAAAATCCAATACCTCGGTTACGCCCACAGCACTGGGAGTGCCAAGACCGCCAGAAACTATTGCAGTGGAATTACAGACTATCGGACGTAACAGTGCTTCGAATATGAAAGGTGACACTATTGTTCCACTGACAATTATAGCGAATGGTCAGCAGACTTTTGTTGTCTACAAATGTGTGAATCCGGATGGTTAAGTCGGCAGGTAGGTATAGCGACGATGATGATATCGTCTCAACACTTTTTTGCGTCTGCAATGATTAACTCGAAATAACCTTTTAAAGGTTTTTCGCGTAATGTATGTCGTACTTGATTTTGGCATCTGTAAACACAAATCGGCCCTCGGCTTGTAGTCCGATTCCTGTTGCGTTTCAGGAATTTAATTTTCGTATATTTAGATACGCGGATAGATACCAGGCAATATAGGTCTGCCAAAAATACACTAAATGAATTTATTTAAGAAAAAACAAACAGTTATGGACAACATGAAACAAGTAAATGTTATTTTCGTTTGCATGGGGAATAT
>CAZYYM010000237.1:0-1689 GCA_964651385.1 uncultured Gammaproteobacteria bacterium
TATCGGTATTTAGTGTCAGTATGTGGTTACTGGCATTGCAGGCATATAGCTGATGGAACAAACACCCATGTTGGATTTGATATCGAAATGGCGCCTGTAGCCTGTATTTTCAGAGGACGTCTGCCGATCATAGCTGTTACCATCCGCCATTCTTGACAGGAATAATTTTGTGATTCCCGGGAGCTTAGTCATAACGCCAAAAAAAGCATATTATTACTGATCGAAAATTACGTTAACAGGCGGCTTCCCAACACAAAAATTATCGACGCGGAATTATTCTGAAAATTACGATTTTGCTCTAACGGGAATATACAAAAACAGCATTTTGTCAGGATCGTCCGGCCGAGTTCTCGGGGAATAAAGTTCAAAATCCGGCCTTTCTAGATATTCAAAGTCGGATTTCGGTAACCAACTTCCCCAGATATATTTCAAGGTTTCGGGCAGATAAGAAATGGGACCTTGATGACGGAAAACGGCATAGAGATGCTCAGGGATCGTTCGGGTGATCATCCCCTCCGGAATGTGGTCAAAGTTCGTCACCTCAACCGAGCAAATGTAGCTAAACCCAACGCTGTTATCACACTCGCGATACTCTTCGTAAATACCAAAAGCATCGTCACCTATCCGGTTTGTAATCTGAAACACATCAGGCCGAAACGCTGACCATAGCGTTTCGATGTTCAGATCTTCTTCCTGGTATTGTCGGGCAATACCGACTACCTTCGTTTCGCTCCGAGTAACGATTTCAGGCTCCATATCAAGGCGATTTTGGAGGTGATGCAGCATGTGTGGGCTAAACTGATCCTTGTATACGAGTCGTAAAGGATCCGCTTTTTCCCGATATTGCCCCGGGGTCATATTGAAGAGCTGTTTGAAGGACCGCGTAAAAGATGCATGCGATTCAAACTGGCAGGCCAACGCAATGTCAAGAATAGAACTTTCCCCTCTGGCTAGACGTTCAGCGGCGATCGTCAGCCTTCTTTTACGAAGATACTCTTTGGGAGAATCTCCAACCAGTGAGCGGAATATTCGACAAAAATGGTAGGTCGAATAATTTGAAGCGCGGGCGATATCATGAATGTCGATGGGCTCGAACATATTCCGTTCGATATAGTCAATACTCTGAAAAACAGGCTCCACGTCAATTCACCTATTCGGCTTAATCACTGAATTTACTCATTACAAACGAAGAATCGAATGCTTTTAAACGCCTTGTCCCGAAACGGAACGATCTTCTGGTACTCGGCATCGTTGAACAGTAAATCCTGAATGGCCTGGGGGTTGGGAAACGAAAACACGCCAATCATCGCTGGTTTGTCGCCCGAATCCAAAACGGACTGGACCTTGTAGTTTGCAATGGGAGCGCCTCCGTGCTTTTCCATTAGACCGTATGATTGAGAACCATACTTTTGCATATCTTCCATGTTGTCAGGATTTGGAGTTGCTTCAACTACCATGAATGTTTGATTTTCCATAAGTCACCTCGATTAAGTTAGGCGCCAGATTTTGGCGGTCAACGCACAAAACGCGTGTCGACAGGTGGCAAGATACAAGCTGAACTTGAGCGCTGCTTTGCATTTCTTGCTATAGGGGTCACCCATTAGCCCGCCCCGGTCAATAGCCGAAACGACTTTCTGCCGATATCAGCATAAAATATTTATTCAATCCGGACAGATATTTATTCCCCGC
>CAZYYM010000238.1:0-1688 GCA_964651385.1 uncultured Gammaproteobacteria bacterium
GGGAGGTGGCTACCGGTATGCACTGGGTCGCTTGGGCTGCAGTATTGTTGGCATCTGATGAGCAGGTTAGCTGGCTGCGGGAATGCGACGAAGAGATAAAGGTTTTCCGCATCGAAAGGCCGAAGGAAATCGAGTCGTCGGGTGTCCACATAAATCCGATAACGGGTTCGATGCCGGACTCGGAAGTTTCGAAGTAAAGGCTGCTCCACTCAAAGCTATTGTCGGGGAGTCTGATCCACTGGTTATTGATCAGCTCACGGTCGCGCTCGTGTAAATACAGTGTAACACCAAAATCCCACTGGTCATTGATTTGCATCGCATAGGATGGGCCAAACTTGGTTGTCTTGTCGTTATTATTGATATTGATGATAAACAGCGAAACGCCGGGGATATTTGTGAACCGGGAATCCTGGTTTTCGACTTCGAAATCGGTGACCGCGTAGGAAAAACCAATATAGCCGTCGCCGAGTTTGCTGGTCATGCCGAAAAAATTGGGAACGATATTTGAAGAGGTTCTGTTCCAGTCACCGCCATTCAGTACAGCTTTATAGATTAGTTCGGTTTCATGTATTGCATTTGCGCTGGCCGAAAGTTGCAAGTCTTCGGAGAAGACAATTCCTGCAGGATTATAGAAAAGACCGGATGCATCGTCAGAAATCGCTGTATAGGCTCCTGCAAGACCTGCAGCGCGATCGCCGATAATAACATTGTTGTAGTGGAGCTCATCGGCTTTCAGGTTTCCGCTAAAAAATATTAGCTCAAGTATCAACAGATAGCCGATTTGCCTGATTGCCTGACTAAACCCCCTAGGGTTTGAATTTTGTAAATCGCTTTTCATTGACTGTATTCCTCTGGCCTTTCAATCCGTTATTCAGAATTAATGCTTTCAGGCGACCGATGCGTTTGCTAAAGGGTGGGTGGGTGCTGTCCAGTTCGCCTCCGCTAGTCTTGATTACTCGACTAATCCGCTCCAGATACTGGTAATAGGCTGAAGCTTCGTATCCGGCAAAGGCGGTCAGGAAAATACCTTGCATATCGGCATGATACTCGTCCTCGGCGGCCAAACCTTTGCTGAAAAGCAAATCGAAAGCATGATCGATAGCCTGATAAAAAACCACGTTGGCCGAGGCTGCCTTCTGACTAACGATTTTGCCAATGATAGCTGTCATCGATTTATCGTCGGCGCGAAGATTCAACGTCCTGACAATGTGCCGCTCGGTTATATGGGCAATTTCATGCGCCAGCACGCCAACCAGTTCGGCTTCGTTTCGCATCATTTCGAGGGCTGCAGTGGTAACGAAAATGTAACCGCCCGGTATTGCATAGGCGTTTATTTGTGGAGACTCGACCGCTGCGAAATAAAAGTTCAACTCGGGTCGATTGGCGTGACGCACGATCGACTGACCGAGCAGATTCAGGTAACGATTAAGCGCCTTATCGGTGCTGAGTTTGTGCCGCGCGAGCATGATCGCGGCCATTTCTCGTCCAAAGACAATTTCCTTCTCGATATCAGCTTCGGAATATTCACCGGACTGAGGCATCAGCGAGATACGATCGCGGGCTGCGATTCCGGGACCAGACAATAGTAGCGTGCAAAATACCGCTATACAAAACACCTTGATATTCAATCCGAACTCCCGCCTATGAATGCATCGATCTCGACTTCGCTGACATCGATACTCTCCATT
>CAZYYM010000239.1:0-1671 GCA_964651385.1 uncultured Gammaproteobacteria bacterium
AAAAGGCAGTCGACCTCTGTGCAAAGCAGACCGAGTAAGGTATCCGCTGAACTATCCATAGCCTTAACCAGTTCTTGTTGCTCGTAGCTAAGCCTGGTTTCGCGCAATAGCTCGCCCATTCCGATTACCCCGTTTAATGGTGTCCTAAGCTCGTGCGACATATTGGCGAGAAATCGACTTTTTGCTTCGTTGGCATGTTTCGCCAGGGCGACCGCAGCGTGTAGTTTTCGGATGAGGAAGGCTGCATACAGTGGTAACAGACAAAGCATTAAAAATA
Source organism: uncultured Gammaproteobacteria bacterium (assembly GCA_964651385.1). GTDB lineage: Bacteria > Pseudomonadota > Gammaproteobacteria. The sequence continues at coordinate 278 of CAZYYM010000239.1, forward strand.
GGCTTATGCCAAAACTATGGTGTTTTTGCCAGTATTCGCCCCAGATAATCACGATGGAAAACCCGGCAATGCTAATAGCCTGAGAAATATAAAGGTTCATTAGCCCAAATCGGAATCCATTACCTAAAATCACCCAAAGGTAGAGCAGAAATAATGGGACACTTTCTTCTCCAGAGTGGAACATAAGAATTGACAGAGACCCCATGTCAAGCGCGGCGCCACAGAATCTTCTTAGCTGGGAAGCAACAGGATTTAATACTATGGTGGAAAATATGGCGAGCGCGAAACTATAATAAAGCAAGATTATGATGCTCCCAGGAGAAATAATGACTTCACTAAAAGTTTGGTCATTATTCCATGGGAGACATAGGTACATTACCAGAACAAAGCCGATCACAAGGCGCAGCTTGGCCTGCTCGGGCTCAGAATCGCCAGTTTTCTTCAGCCTGTGATTTAGGCGGGTGATCCAGAGATGTTTATAATTCGACGTGGTCATTTGCCGGGGTCGAAATCAGTTATCTCTCAGGCTATTCTGTATGTTGGTAATATTATCAAGACGTTCGAAAAATGCTTCCACGCATACGGGGTCGAACTGGGTATTCACGTGCTTATGCAGGTAATCCTGTGCATCCTTAATGTCCCAGGCTCGCTTGTAAGGTCGCGGCGAAACCAGTGCATCGTATACGTCGGCAACGGCGACAATTCGAGCCACCAGTGGAATTTCTTTGCCGCGCAATCCGTTTGGATAACCGCTGCCGTCGAAACGTTCATGATGACTCAACGCAATGACCGATCCGGTTTGAATAAATTTTGACTGGCTGTTGGAGAGTATGGAGTGACCAATGATCGTATGGTGCTGCATTGTCGCCCATTCTTGCGGCTCGAATTTTCCGGGTTTTAATAAAATCCGATCCTGGATACCGATTTTGCCGATATCGTGCATCGGCGCCGCATACTCGATTTCTTCGCATTCCTGAGTGCTCAATCCGAGGGCCTCCGCAATCTGGCGCGAATACTTGGCCATTCGTACGACGTGGTGTCCGGTTTCCTCGTCGCGGTACTCGCCCGCTTTTGCGAGCCGGATAAGGGTTTCGTGTTCGCGCGATACAATTTGTTGGGTGGCTATTTCCACCTGGCGAGCGAGCCAGTCTGCGCGATCCTGAATAATTGTTTGTTGTTCATGAAGTTTGAGTAGATTTCGACAACTGGTGCGACATTCGATCTGGTCGATGGGACGCGTTAAAAATGCGGTTGCACCAGCTTCCAGCGCATCATAGCGTACTGATTTTTCGCTCACTACAGTAATCATCATGATGGGGATGTCATGACAGTCTCGCTTGGCGCGTATGAGCCGGATCAATTCCACGCCGTTAATCTCCGGCATACGATAGTCG
>CAZYYM010000240.1:0-1665 GCA_964651385.1 uncultured Gammaproteobacteria bacterium
TACAACCGGCGCCTACAGGCACAGACAGTAATCCCGATAGCCGGATTTGAGATGGGTTCGTAGTTAGATCGCTAATTTCAGCATCGACGACGACGTCGGAAAATGCTGCGATTTCCACCAGCATGTTGGCCATATCAGGTTTCGGTCCGAGTGGCAGAGATTCGACAAATTCAATCAACTGAGTTACCTCCGTCAGTGGTAGCGCGCTCAGAACCAGCTTGGGATTTTCGATCAGCTTCGCGGTAATGTATTCAGTGATCGGTGTGATATCGGTGGTCTCGTCAATGACGATTGCGCGGGCAGTCTGGTTATTGTCGAGCTCGGCTTCGACGATTAAATCGCTGGAGTAGGTGACATTTGAAGGCAACAGCAAAACGTAATTACCATTCGAATCTGAAGTGCCGGTTTGCAGTACATCGCCGATGATACTGCCGTCGTCGGCAATTTTATACAAAGACACCGGGCGGTTAGCAGCGCCCTGAAGACCGGTGGCATTTCCGGGCGAGACCGTACCGCCCGGCAGTAATATTGTGCCGGAAATACCGACCAGATTTTCAGATTGACCGCCACCGCCACCGCCACATCCGGCCAATAGCAATAAGCCGGTAATGAATAACAATGGCGCCGGGGATAGAAGCTTTCGGCAAGATAGGCCAAACGGATTGGATCGATTTCTGTAATACATGACTGCCCGTCCTTTTTCATGGCAAGGCCCCAGGCATTATGAAATCTTTTTTGCATCCCGGGCTGATGCCGAGAATTGCTTAATCTGAATTTCTGTTACCTTTGGCTAGTTGCCTGTTAAATCATTCGGTTCTAAGCGGGTTATGTATTTTATTATTAGGTACAAAGTGGCGTAGTTTAACATCCATTAAACGCCTTCCAATCGTACCTTTGAAATAAGCTTACAATAATAAATTATATAGTGCAACGGTTAAAAATCCTTCATTAAGCACTCGCTTGCCTGAATTTCTATCGGCTACGAACCATTCCGGAAGCATTTTCTGAACGAGATCGGGTGGCGCATTCGGATTACCTAAATCGCTAAAAAACTGCCTATATATTATTGTTTTAATTATATAAATCACTCGATTCCTGTTTAATGAATAACGACTATCGGGCACTCGCCTTTAATTTGTTAGCAAGAATTTCTCTTCCCAACGCCGGCCCAACACCACATACTCCATCGGCTTAAAATAGTAAAACTGGCGTGGGAAGGGATTTGAAACTGGTAGTAGATTCTTTGTTGAAGTTATTTCGCCGTGGTTTTCGCAACCCATGGATTGCCGGTCTGATCATTATTCCGCTGAGTACGGTTTTTACGCATACTCTGCTAAATAGTGTGTCGATAGTCGAAGTGGCCGAAAATTATTTCTCCGACTTGAGGGTGGCGTTGCTGTCGACACCGCGACCCCAGTCTGATCGTTTAGCAGTGATTCTGATTAACGAGGATTCACTGGATGCGGTGTCTTATCGATCACCAATCGATCGCGCTTTGCTGGTTGATTTAATCAACGAGCTCGAACGGCGTTCGGTCGCCGCTATCGGTTTAAACCTTCGTTTCGATCGGGCAACAGAACCGGCAAAAGACCAGTTACTATACGATAGATTGCGAAATTTAAGCATACCCATTGTGATTTCCATGGTGTCGGATCAGACGGGATA
>CAZYYM010000241.1:0-1652 GCA_964651385.1 uncultured Gammaproteobacteria bacterium
TCATGCTGGTGTATACCAGCATCCAGTAATAAAGTGTCCGCGAAGCGGACTCATTGAATCGACTGGATTGCGTCGTTTGCTCCGTTAACGGTGCATCCATGCACCACTTCTCCGTCCTTTGGTCTGTTAACGGCGCATCCATGCACCACTTCTCAGGCGTTCGCCAGAATGACGGGGAGTAGACGGTTATTGGCATATTTTCTGAGACTCGACCTTGACCAAGTGCTATTCATTAATAAGGCGTATAAGAAATAATAGTTGTAATTCAATTTTTGTCCGCTGATACGTGCTCTGGAAATATATCAACATGCCGATCCTGGCTCCGAAAGTCATTATAATGGGAAGTCACGCTGAACCCTAATCAGGAATCCGGTGCAGAAATCCAGGACTTGTCTCGCCTGCTGCCGTTTTTTGTGCAAATGGCTTAGCTTGATGGGCCGAAAGCGATGTCGCCAAGCGATCCTGAACCTTGAATGAGCTGCCCCGCAGCAAGCTGTCGGGGTATCGGTGTGCTGTAGGTTCGAATTTATTCGAACAGCACTTGTGCAATGCGAATAAATTCGCACCTACATATAATTTCGCAGCAAGCAGCGGGGAATAAAACCCAGAGAGATTAAAGATCCAAAAATGTCAGACAGGTAAGCCGGTTAATTCATCATGAATGCGGCGGCGATAAATTTCCCGTAGTGATACCGGTACCGCTAATCTTCTTCAGGCAGTTTGCGAACCTGCTGTTCTTATTGCTGACTACGAAATAGTGGCCTGCCCCAGGTTTCACGTACATATTATTTAGGTAGTATGATGAAACTGGAGGCAGATAATGGCAAGAAGAAGGTTTACCCGCGAGTTCAAGTTGGAAGCAGTCCGATTGGTACGCGAGCAGGAAGTGACGGTGGCGCAGGCGGCCCGTGATTTGGATTTACATGAGAATGTGCTGCGTAAATGGGTGAAGGATTATAAGGATGACCCAGCGCACGCGTTTCCTGGGCATGGGCAACAAAAACCGGAACAGGTTGAAGTTGCAGCCCTGAAACGAGAAATCAGGAAGCTGAAAGCGGAGCGGGATATATTAAAAAAAGCCGCGGCCTACTTTGCGAGCGAGTCCAGTTAAGGTATGGATTCATCGCAAAGCATCGGGGAATATGGCCGCTTAAGTGGATGTGTGAGGTGCTCGATGTCTCGCCGAGTGGATTTTATAGTTGGTTGAGTAGACCACCGAGTCAACGTACAAGGGTTGATGAAGTGCTGGTCAGGCAAATTCATCGTAGTTTTAATGAGAGTGGTGAGACTTACGGCGTGCGGCGCGTGTGGCCCGATCTATTGGCCTGGGGCTACCCCACTGGAAGGGAGCGTGTCGCTCGTTTGATGCGACAGGAACGGCTGCAGGCCAGGCAACCGAGACGTCGCCTGCCTCAGGACAGGGGTAAACGACCAGATGCGGTATTGGCACCCAATACATTAGAACGGTGCTTTGAAGCGGCACAACCCAATCAACGTTGGGTGGCGGACTTTACTTACATCTGGACAACAGAAGGCTGGTTATTTTTAGCTGTGGTATTAGATTTATACTCACGCCGGGTCGCCGGTTTGTCGGTGACGTGAGAGATGACAGCATATATAGTGTCTGATGCCACTATTACTGCATGAAACAG
>CAZYYM010000242.1:0-1637 GCA_964651385.1 uncultured Gammaproteobacteria bacterium
GTTAGGCTGATTGACAATAAATGAGCAAATTGTTGGAGCGGACATTATGGAAACTTATGAGGCGAGAAATTTATTGGGTGAATCAACAACAATTGAAGCAACTGTATTGGCAGAATTTAGAACAAAATTACGTGGCCAATCAATGCTGCTGGGTGAAGCCGGATATCATGAAAGTCGCCAAATCTGGAATGGTTCGATAGATAAATATCCCCTGATAGTAGTTCGATGTTCAGGCGCTGCCGATGTAATCGATGCAGTAAACTTTGCTCATAAAAATAATCTTCTGATTGCGATACGTGGTGGTGGTCACAATGTTGCGGGCAATGCAGTTTGTGACGGCGGAATTGTCATCGACTTGTCTAAGATGAACAGCGTTCGAGTCGATGAGAATGCGAGGAGGGCCTATGTTGGCGGCGGAGCCTTGCTAGGTGACGTCGACCGTGAAACACAGGTGTTTGGATTAGCGGCGCCATTAGGTGTTGTCTCTCTTACAGGTGTGGCTGGATTAACCTTATGCGGGGGGATTGGCTATCTGCGTAGAAAACACGGTATGGCCTGTGATGCACTGGTGTCGGTGGATATAGTGACTGCAGATGGCAAATTGATTAAAGCCAGTAAAGAGGAAAATGCGGAATTGTTCTGGGCTGTGCGTGGTGGCGGCGGAAATTTTGGAGTTGTCACTTCGTTTGAATTTGAGCTTTATCCAGTCGGTCCGACAGTAACGCTTTGTGCTGCGTTTTATGCAATAAATGATAAAACCGTCGATCTGGTTCGGAGCTGGCGAAAATTTATGTCAACAGCACCCGAAGAGGTAACTTCAAACTGTTTGTTCTGGAGTGTGCCAGCGCATCCCAATTTTCCCGAAGAGTTACACGGTATTCCTGTTGTCATTCCGGCGGTAGTCCATATTGGAGATGCTGATAAAGTTGGCGATATGATGCAGCCGCTACGTGAACTCGGCGATCCGCTTCTGGATATCAGTGGGCCGATACCCTATGCGGATCTTCAGACTGCTTTCGATCCATTATTTGTCAAGGCGGAAAGGCAGAATTACTGGAAATCACTTTATCTGGATACGCTCGACGACAGCGCAATTGAGAAGATCGTTGCACGCGCCAATAACCGTCCAGACCCTTGGTCACTAGTCATAATCTGGCATCTGGGTGGAGAGATGAACCGGGTTGATAGTTCGGAGACCGCTCTGGGTATACGTGACGCGAAGTACCTGTGCAGTTTTGATACCTCATGGATAGATGCCGCTGACAATGAAATGGCAAAAGCCTGGACACGTTCCGCGTGGGCCGAAATGAAGCCGTATTCACGTGGTGGTTCTTACCTTAACTTTCCCGGAGAGGGTGAAGAGGGAGAAATTCTATTAAGAGCTTCGTATGGAAACAATAACTACGATCGTTTAGCTCAACTAAAAAATAAATATGACCCGCATAATATTTTTCGACTTAATCAGAATATTTTGCCTGCTACCTAATGACCGAAGTTGGCACGTCAGTGGAATTACCAGATTATTGAACGGCTGTTATAGAGTAGGTAAAATTGTGACCTGGACTATTTAATTAATCCACCCTTCATAACGCACACCGATTCCTGACATTCGCGATAATTGCTATTCGCGTCAATCG
>CAZYYM010000243.1:0-1630 GCA_964651385.1 uncultured Gammaproteobacteria bacterium
AGACCAATGAATAGCGTCAGGCTGTTGCCAAAAAAGGCAAGCAATGCCAGCGCGATGATGAAAAACGGTAAAGAGGCTTGAAAATCGATTCCCACCATCACGACGTCGTCAACCCATCCGCGAAAGTGAGCCGCCAGAAAGCCGAGTGCAGTACCCAGAACTGCACCGATAATGGTACCCAAAAAAGCGACCAGAAGGCTCATGCGGATTGAAAAGATGAGGCGGCTCATAACATCGCGGCCCAGATCGTCGGTACCAAATAGATGGTTCCAGTGACCGCCTTCCATCCAAACCGGCGCTTGCAACCTTGCCCGCAAATCAATCGCTGTATAATCGTAAGGAGAAATAAGCGGTGCGGAAACAGCGACGAAGATCATAACCAGCAACCATAGGGTGGCAATCATCACAAGCGCTGGATAGCGCTTGAAAAAACGGCCCAGCCGGGTCTGAAAGCCGCCCCGGAGCCGTTTCGCAGGAGGTGTGAACGTGGATGAAGCTTGTGATTTGTCAGCCATATCAGGTCTTATTCGTCTTCTATCCGGAGATCGCGAACCCGCGGGTCCAGCCATCCATAGGTCAGGTCGACGATCAGATTGGCGGTTACCATGGAAATCGCGATTATAAATATAGCCACCTGCACCACTGCCAGGTCCCGGTTCGCCACCGAATCAACCAGTAGCCGCCCGATCCCGGGCCACGCGAATACGTTTTCGGTAATGACACCGCCAACAATCAGACTGCCGACAAAAAAGCCTGCCATCGTTACGGTCGGAATGGCGGCGTTGGGTAGGGCGTGTTCGCGAACCACTTTCTTCCAGGGCACGCCCTTGGCGATGGCGGTGCGGATGTATGGTTGATTGAGCACCTCCAGCATTGCCGACCGCGTAAACCGGGCGAATACGGAGGCCTCCGCTGTGGCCATGGTAATAACCGGCATAATGTAGTGCCGCCACGATTCGCTGCCCGCACTGGGCAGTATTTGCCAGGCAACCGAAAACAGGAGAATTAACAGCACTCCGAGAAAGAAGTTAGGAATGCTCAAACCCATAACAGACAGTGTCATTGTGGAGCGATCTATGGCAGTGTTGTGGTGAAGAGCCGAGTAGATACCCGCCGGGATCCCGATCAAAAACGTAACGACGGCAGTGATCCACATCAGGGAGAGGGTTTTCGGGATACGTTCCGCCACTACCTCAACCGCATCACGGCCGTCGAGGTATGATTTACCCAGATCACCATGTAAAATATTACCTATGTAAATCAGATATTGCTGCCAAATGGGTTTGTTCAAGCCCCATTCTTCCCTAAGCGCTTCGAGAGCATTTGCGTCCGCATCGGGCCCATAGATCTGCAAGGCCGAGTCACCTGATATGCGCAGGATGATAAATATAAAGGTGACGATAATTATGACCGTTAAAAGGGCGCGAAATATTTTCTGTGCCAGAAAACGAATCGACATATTATTTCCTCGCCCGCATTAAGCCACACCGTGGGCGACATGACAGGCGACTCCCTGGCCTTCTTTCAGCGGCTTGAATTCGGGCATACGTTCCTTACAAACCTGCCTGGTCTGATGGCAACGTGTATGGAAACGGCAGCCAGGAGGAAGATCGATGGGACTGGGCGGATC
>CAZYYM010000244.1:0-1622 GCA_964651385.1 uncultured Gammaproteobacteria bacterium
CAAAAGTGAAGTGTGTCTTGCCATCTGCGACCAGGTCATCCACCAGTCTCAGGGCTGCATTGTGTGAAAAATAGCTCGTAGTTCACGCTAACCGTGAAATAACGCCATTATTATACGAATCCGCGCTATAAAAATTGTTACAGAAGACCACTTATTCACGATAATTGTGAATAAAGCGTTCTTGTACACAGGTCTGCATCCTGTGTAGTGGAGGCCACGGTTATTCTGTCTATGTCTATAAGAAAAATCAGATAGGTTGCACTTTCCGGACTACAAGCCAAGAGATTTAGAGAGCGGGTATCTATCGCCACACCCAAATTCAGCAGCCACTTTCGCCGTATTTCCCTGGTATTCAATAAAAACAGGCCAGCTATCGAATCCCCTTGGGGGAGATGGTGCTGAAAGGTAAATCTCGTGCCTCGGCCGTAGTTTCGAAGCAGATATTATCGTATCTGCCTGTAGGATAAATCCTACAAATCTATCCGCATTCACCTACATACAGTGACTCGTAAATTATCTAGCATCAGAAATACTTTCAGCTTCGCTCCCTTGATAAATCGTTTACAGAAATCAATCATAATATTTGTGGTCATGGTGCCATCGAAAACCCTGAATCGAACTTCCCCCTGATTGGTAATAGCCGAAATCATATTGGTCGATGTGCGATGTGCGATTGGCATTGAGTCTTATCATTGGCGTTTTACCCTTAAGGGCATAGCTTCGTTCATGTTGACAGTCATTGCGCATGCCTGTTTCATCGCCCCAGTAGATCTCGGCTTTTTCTGCCTTGGCTCGTGATTTAATGTCTCGTTGAAATAGACTAAGCTGCCATTCATGTGTTGGGCCGACCACATATTATCTGATTACATTTTCCATTGTTATGTTTATTATTGACAATAAACGACATGAAATTTATAGTTTGTTTCATTAAATATGATTACTTACGATTCAGGAGATCACCGATGTCCAGCAGCATCAACCTATCACTGACCGACGAACTGCGTAAATTTATCGACCAGAATACCGGTAATGGTTCACTTTACGCGACACCTAGTGAGTTTCTGCGTAGCCTTCTTCGTGAAAAAAAAGAGCGTTTGGAAGCTCGTGAGCTAAGAAATGCAATTATAGAGGGTTATCAAGACGCTATCGCTGGTCGTGTCAATTCTTTTTCCGGTGATTTGATGTCGGATCTTGATCAGTTTCTGTCTAAAAAAAGAGGATAGTTGGTGACCTCCGTTTCATTAACAGATCGAGCGATGTCCGATCTGAATGACATTATTACCTACTCAACTCGAACATTTGGTAAAAAGGTAGCAAGCCGTTACCTTCTAGATATCGAAGGAGCACTGTTGCTTCTTCAGGAACACCCAAAGATTCTCCAGCAAAAACAGGATATTTCATCATGGTTCTCTTTTTATCCTGTACGTGAGCATCATCTCGTCTGCACAGAAGTTAATGATATGATCATTGTTTTGACGATTACACACTGTCATGCTGATCTTCCCGCCAGGCTGCTGCAACTGGAGCCTACGCTTTTACAGGAAGCTGAAATATTCAGGAATAATCTCTTGAGTTAATTATTGTTTTGACCTTACTAGGGAATAACTAGGACAGATCATTGG
>CAZYYM010000245.1:0-1622 GCA_964651385.1 uncultured Gammaproteobacteria bacterium
CGGGCCGATTTAATACATATCCTGCTGAAATAATTTTATTGTCGAGGAAAATATTTTTTCCAGCAGGGGTTTTTTGCGAACGTATTTAATTGCATAGATGTCGGCATCGATGGTAGCCGCGCTGAGATAATCGTCGCTGGTGATAATTTCATCAACAAGACCAAGTGCCAGGGCCTGGCTACCGTACCAGTGTTCACCGGTAGCAATCTTGTCAATATCCACCTTGTCACGGTTGTCCTTGACGAATTGCTTGAATAGCACATGTGTTTCTTCCAGTTCCTCTTTCAGTTTGTCGCGATCCGCATCGGTATTTTCTCCGAACATGGTCAGCGTTCGCTTGTATTTGCCCGCGGCGATCTGCTCGAATTCAATATCGTGCTTTTTCAGTAATTTATTGAAATTCGGGATCTGTGCAAGCACACCGATGGAACCCAGTATGGCAAAGGGCGCGGCGATGATATGATCGGCAACGCAGGCCATCATGTAACCGCCACTGGCAGCGACCTTATCCACGGCGACGGTCAATTTTATGTGCTTGTCGCGAATGCGTCTTAACTGTGAAGCGGCGAGGCCATAGCCATGAACCGTACCCCCACCGCTTTCCACCAGCACCACAACTTCGTCGCCGTTCCTGCATACGGTTAACAGGGATGAGATTTCCTCGCGCAGAGAGGCAACTTCAGAGGCGCGGATATCACCCTTGAAATCGAGTACAAATATGCGACGTCGTTGATCATCACTGACTACATGCTTTTCTTCTTTCTTGTGTTTTGCCTTGGCCTCCTTGACTGATTGTTTGAACTCTTTTTTTGTGAGGACGGCCGACTCCAGCATCAATTGCATGTGCTCAAATTTGTCATTGATATTCCTGACATCCAGGTGTTCGTCACCGCTACTTCTGGCACGTAGCACGAGTATCAGGCCAACGACAACCACGGCGACAAGGGCCAGCACTACCGTGCCGAACTTGGCCAGGAACATGCCGTATTCAAAAATAAATTCCATTAAGGTAGTGGACATAGCTTCTTGTATTTTCTAAATAAAGTATAAATGAGGCGGCATTATACCTGTAAACATATTTTATATTTGCTGTAAATGCAGTCAGGTTCCATAAATTTTGCGACCGGCGTGTGCTATGCCTGCAAAAGGTAAATATCCGCTATGCTTGACTCTAGAGTTAACTCAAGGGTTTATAATTGCACAATGACATCATCATCAGCGCAAAAGCTAATCTCCATTGGAAAAGTCGCCAGGGCTTCCCGGGTGTCGGTTGACACGATTAGATTCTACGAACAAAAAGGGCTTATTTCGCATCCGCAAAGAACTGACTCAGGTTATCGTCAGTTTAGACCAGAGGTGATTCGAAGAATACTGTTTATTAAGCGGGCGCAGGAATGTGGTTTCACTCTTGACGAAATTTTGACTTTATTAAGATTGCGTAATGCAGATGATGCCGGTTGTGCTGATGTAAAACAGAAACTGCAAAACAAGATATGCGAAATAAGGGCGCAGATTGGTGAGTTGAAAAAATTTCTGCAGGCACTTGAAGGACTGGATGAAATCTGTAATGGCGAAGGACCAATATCTGAGTGCCCGGTGCTGGAGGCCTGGGATGCGGTTGA
>CAZYYM010000246.1:0-1577 GCA_964651385.1 uncultured Gammaproteobacteria bacterium
TCCATTTCGTGGGCCAGATTTGCCAGCTTTTTGCTATAGGTGGCGTCGGGGATTATGGCGTAGGTGTGATCCCCCTCAAGCTCGATCGCGGCCCGACCCTTGCTCAGGGAATAACCCAGATCATCGATAACCAGCGATAAAATGGGCTTTTGATCTGCGTTAGTGACAGTTACCAGAACCAGGCAACATATCGGGGTGATTAATAATTGCCGGACCCGGTTCCGGTAGTTAGCTGCTTTCAAGCTGACTCATGATGTGCAGGCCTTTAAGAAGATTCAGCGCTTCGTAAAGCTGGAAGTCGGTCTCAGCCAGTTTTTCCGACGCTGGATTGTCTTTGGCATCACTTTCAGGAGATTCGCCATTAGGGTTGCTCAGGCGGCCATCGAGGTCTTTTTCCGAAAATGAAATTCGTTCTTTTGTATCATTGGCGGAAAGCTTCAAAGTGCTCAGCGTGATATCAGGAACAATACCCTTGGCCTGAATTGAGCGTCCATTAGGCGTAAAATAGCGTGCCGTGGTCAGTTTCACCGCCGATCCATTGCGTAATTCCTGGATAGTCTGAACCGAACCCTTACCAAATGATTTGGTGCCCATTATTATTGCGCGTTTGTGGTCCTGCATTGCCCCGGCAACAATTTCTGATGCCGATGCTGAACCGCCATTAATTAAAACCACCAGCGGTGCACCATTCAGGCTATCGCCTGGTGTCGCCAGGTATTTATGGCTTGAATCTTCGATCCTGCCTTCGGTATAGACAATCATCCCGTTTTCGATAAAAGCATCGGAAACACCAACCGCGCCATTTAATACACCGCCCGGGTTATTTCGTAGATCTAGAATCATACCTTGCAGTCTATTTTCTTTTTGCAGGTCAGAGATTGCCTTAAGCAAATCGGTGGTAGTGCGTGACTGAAAATTGGTAATGCGGACGTAACCGTAACCCGGTTCCAGCATTCGATTCTTGACGCTTTTAACACGAATGATTTCCCGTGTGATGGTTATCTCCAGGGGTTTAGATTCGCCTTCTCTAACTATGGTTAGTTTTATGTCTGTATTGGGTTTGCCACGCATAATCTTGACGGCGTCGTTAAGAGTCATGCCCTTCACCTGTTTGTCATCAAGCATGATGATCAGGTCGCTGGCCTGAACGCCAGCGCGTGAAGCGGGTGTATCGTCGATCGGTGATATAACCTTGACGAACCCGTTTTCCATGCCGACTTCGATTCCCAGTCCACCGAATTGTCCGGTAGTGCCAATTTTCAGGTCGCCGAATTCGCTGGTATTCAAATACGATGAGTGTGGATCCAGACCACTGAGCATTCCCCTGATGGCGTCTTCGATCAGGACCTTGTCGTCAACTCCTTCGACATAGTCAGATTTGATACGGGAAAAAACCTCGGTAAAAGCCTGTAATTCCTCGAAGGGAATATCCTGGTCATCTTTGAGCGCGTAGACGCTATGCCCGATAGCCAGTGAAAGACCGAGCACGATACCTACTACAAAGTAGGTTGATTTTCGTAAATTGTTAAGCATTAAATTCTCCGCATGCTGTGCGCTTATTGTAGACCAGATTTAAG
>CAZYYM010000247.1:0-1548 GCA_964651385.1 uncultured Gammaproteobacteria bacterium
ATTGCAATCACTTCCAGGTAGGCTTCATCACCCAGCTGCATTAAATGATTATGTGCTGAGATGGTCACTCCCAAGAGGCATCATAAATGTGCCACCATTGAGAGTGAAAACAATTCAATGAAATCATTGGGAGCGACCATCATGAAATGTAACTTAGTCAGTATCGATTTAGCAAAAAGTATTTTCCAGATTTGTGGTTTTGATGAAGATCGAAAAGTGCTGTTTAACAAGAAAGTTAAACGCTCTAATCTTATCCATGAGCTCAGGAAAATAGATCCAACGAATATCGTCATGGAAGCTTGCTATAGCTCCAATCCCTGGGGCAGGCGCATTGAAAGACTAGGCCATAAAGTCTTTCTGATACCAGCCTTTGCAGTGAAACCTTTTGTCATCGGCAATAAAAACGATCATAACGATACCATCGCCATCGGCGAGGCATTTTTCAGACCCCGGATTCGATTTGTAGCCGTCAAAACCGTCGAGCAGCAAGATATCCAGTCGCTTACCAAAATCAAGGACCTATTGACCAGACAACAAACCGCACTGAGTAACCAGTTGAGGGGATTGTTGGCCGAATACGGCTTGGTAATGGCTAAATCGAGAGCGGCATTGTGTCACGCTATCCCTTATTTTCTCGAAGATGCCGAGAATGAACTCAGCCCTGTCAGCCGATCTTTTATTAACCGACAATATAAAAATCTTAAACACACCACCGAGCAGATCGAGGCAGTCAAACGAGAACTCAATGCGCTGGTGAAAGATAAAGACGATTATCAACGGCTGCTCACTATTCCCGGTGTAGGCCCGGTCATTGCCGCAACACTGATGGGTACCGTTCCGGATCCAGAGAGTTTTAAAAATGGTCGTCAACTGGCCGCCTGGTTAGGATTAACTCCGTCACAATATAGTAGTGGGAACGTTAATCGCATGGGTACCATCACTAAACGTGGCAACAGCGCTTTAAGGCGGTTGCTTGTACACGGTGCCAGATCAGTGCTTAACTGGTGTGATCGGAAATCGGATGGCCTCAGTAGCTGGCTTAAGCGTTTAAAGCAACGCATGTCTGGTAACAAAGCAGCAGTCGCGCTGGCCAATAAGCTGGCTAGAATCATCTGGCGCGTATTGGTTAAAAAAGAAGTCTTTAATGTCAAGTTGGCCTGTGCCGGTTCACCGGCCTGAATAATCAGGAGCAGGTAACGATAGCATGAAAAAATCAGGCCAAAGGCAGGAGAAGTGATGTCAGACTAAATCGGTTAGTAGCATTGATGAGTTAAAACGGTTCGTCTTGTTTGGAACCTTATGGGGACACCTGCCGTCATAGGCATTTTATGTGCAGAGGCAAACAGGACATCTTTGAATCTCACCAGGGCGCGGCCAAAGTTGCGTAGTCATTGGCCACAAAGACGCCGAATATATGTCGAAAGACCGTTATTTCATCATCTGCTATTCTGATTATCCGGCATCTGCTTTAGACAAAATGTAACAGCAAAAAAACAATATAAAAAATCAGTTCTCTGTTGACAGTTGGGGGGTGACCATATATGTCCC
>CAZYYM010000248.1:0-1546 GCA_964651385.1 uncultured Gammaproteobacteria bacterium
AAGTGGTTAGTCGCGCGACGCGCCTTGCAGGCAATGGCCCAGTCCTTGTCAAAAGGTGCAACAAAGCGAATGACCGCTTCACGTCTCGCCCGCAGGGAGCGTCCCAGATAACCCGGCACTGCGTTGCAGCCCTTGAAAAGGACAGGCCAAAGCTGGCCCCATGAGCGCAGCGAATGCTTTGGGTCTTTCCCTTCGGGCTGCGCCTTGTTCCAGCTCATCTGGGGCACTCTGTATCCCTCATACCTATGTTGTTCGACCACTAGTCTAACCCCGGCATTTCGCGACGAAATAAGGGCGTATAAAAATCCTCATCACTTTGTAGATTCCTGGCCGCTAAATGCCCTGCATAAACCGCGGCTGCTATAGTACTCGGTGCCTCACAATCACCGATTGCCCGCAGGGTTTTAAATGCATCTTCATGTCTCGACAAATCATCGTACAACTTATTGTCCGGCACCCTGGAAGTAATCATAATCAATGAATCGAAGTCGATTATACGCTTCTGATGCGGATCATAAACACTGACAATTGTCAGCTGATCGGCGGCCACCGATTGCAGGGCATGCTGGGTAACCATCTCGACACCCAAGGTTGATAATCGCCTGTGTATCTTCTCCTGTTCCAGGGTATTTGCTGTCCAGCTTGAAATCAGGCTGTCAGGGGTTACCAAACAGACGGTTTTACCCTGTCGAACATATTTTTCCGCAATGCAACTACCCAGGTAATAATGGTCATCATCATAAATCACTACCCTTTGTCCCGTGTCGAAACCAGCCAGCACATCGTCCGGTGTTAGCACAGCAACGGTTTCAATACCTTTTACCGCGAACGCGTGCTGTCGCCCTCTGCCATCGCGCCGCCATTGGCAACCAGTGGCGCAAACAACATGAGGTATTTCCAGTTCGAGCACATCGCCTGCACTTAAACGATTGCCTTTATAAACTTGCACATTGGGCTTTTTCAACAATTGCGATTCCCGATAATCGCGTACTCGCGCATAGCTCGCCAAACCCGGTAACTGACTTTCCAGCGTGACCCTGCCGCCGAGTTCGTCACCGGCTTCGGCAAGCGTTACTTGGTAACCTCTATTGGCCAATTGCATGGCGCATTCCAGGCCAGCGGGACCGGCGCCGATCACCAGTACCGCATCCTCGCTTGCCGCGTCCTGTATAGTTTCTGGATGCCAGTTGCGCTTCCACTCTTCACCCTGTGTCGGGTTTTGCGTACAACGGATAGGCACCGATAACATATCCTGCGCGACGCAGATATTGCAGCCGATACATTCACGGATATCTTCAATGCGGCCTTGATTAATTTTGTCCGGTAGAAAAGGGTCAGCAATCGACGGGCGCGCCGCGCCGATTAAATCCAGTACGCCGCGCTTGATCTGCGAGACCATCGCATCGGCCGAGGTAAAACGCCCGACGCCGACTACCGGTTTGCTGGTCAGTGATTTGACAAACGCCGTATAAGGTTCCTGGAAACCCTCGTTGGGTTCGAATCTTGCTGTGGCCGCATCGTTATTCCAATCACTGATATTTACAGC
>CAZYYM010000249.1:0-1543 GCA_964651385.1 uncultured Gammaproteobacteria bacterium
GTGGCACTGTGCCAGTCAAAGCACTTGCTCTAGGCGAGGCTGCGGACCCGATATTGGTGCCAGAAATCGACCCCGTTTAGGAAATTGATTAATCCGAGTCTCCCGCCCGGCACACACTTTTCATTGGGAGACGATTTATGGCTAAATCTAAGCGACGATTAAAAGGGATGCCGATTATTCACCAAGGAGCTGCAGGTATTGATATAGGTTCCAGATTTCATGTTGCCGCAATTCCACCTGATTTGTCAGGGCAATCGGTTCGAACTTTCCAGGCATACACTTCAGACCTTCATGCTATGGCTGATTGGTTGATTGAGGAGGGCGTGACGACTGTTGCCATGGAATCAACCGGCGTTTACTGGGTTCCCGTTTATGAGATTCTCGAAGACAGAGGTCTTGAAGTTATTCTCGCCAATGCAAGAGACGCGAAGGGCGTACCTGGGCGTAAAACCGATGTGAATGATGCACAGTGGCTGCAAAAACTTCATGCCTGTGGGCTGCTCAAAGCGAGCTTTCGTCCTGACCGGCCGATATCTGCTCTGCGATCGTATTTGCGGCAACGTGAGCGACATTTGGATTATTGCGCAGCCCATATCCAACACATGCAAAAAGCCCTTACCTTCATGAATCTCCAGCTTCATCACGTAATCAGTGATGTGACGGGTGTCACCGGCATGAAGATTATTCGATCCATTATCGAGGGTGAGAGAGACGCCAAAACATTGGCGACGTTACGTGATGGGCGTTGCAAAGCCACGCAGGAGACGATATGTGCCGCTTTGGTCGGTAATTACCAACCGGAACATCTGTTTGCTCTTGAACAGGCCGTTTTACTTTACGACTTTTACCAATTGAGAGTACATGATTGTGATGAGAAGATTGCTGCCGCATTGGACTCGTTAAATCTATCAACGACAGTCCCGGATGTTCCGTTGCCGAAACCGCGCCATAAGACTCGCCAACCGAACGCCTTGAACTTCGATGTAAGAGTGCCGCTTTACCAATTGGCGGGAACAGACCTTACACAAATCCACGGTATCGGGCCTTACCTGGCGTTAAGGTTAATTTCAGAATGCGGTACCGACTTAAGTCGGTGGCCGTCAGCCAAGCATTTTACCTCATGGCTGACGTTGTCGCCTGGCAGCAAGACTAGCGGTGGCAAAGTATTGTCATCCTATTCCCGAAAGACAAATAATCGGATAACCGCACACCTGAGACTGGCCGCCACAACTGTGGGGCGAACCAATACGGCATTGGGTGCATTTTATCGCCGATTGTCTGCCCGGATCGGCAAGGCTAAAGCAGTAACTGCTACCGCTCGCAAGATTGCCGTCTTGTTTTATAACGCCATGCGCTATGGAATGGACTATAAAGACCCAGGGGCTGGTCACTACGAGCAACAATACCGGAAGCGGGTCGTTAAAGGCCTACATCGGCGCGCCGCTGAATTTGGCTATACGCTGCATGAAATTGAATGTGTTACTTAGGAAAGCGACGGTATTCTTTGCAGCAGAAACGAAGTGAAATATTCGTTCATCACCCG
>CAZYYM010000250.1:0-1517 GCA_964651385.1 uncultured Gammaproteobacteria bacterium
GGGTATTTTTGATGGCATTCAACTTGGAATAAACATGCCCATTGCCAGCCCGAATAGCACATTGTTAATCATGATCGCGACGATTCCGCGATTTACAGATGAAGTATTCAAGGCGAAAACAACAGGTCGGTTAAAATCGAGGGGGAAGAGGCTAAGGTATCATACCGGGAATAGCCAGCACATACCGCTGAAACTGCTGGTCCGGGTCAATTGTAGTAATTGGCTTACCCTGCCTAACTGAATACTGCCGAATTCGACATAGGCCTGAAAACGTTGTTTGATGTCTCGCACGTAGTTGACCGGTTCCTCGCCATTGACAAAACCGTAGCGCGCCTTGCTCGCATATTTTTTCTGAGACAACAACAGCATCGCGTATTCGGTATTTGAAAACCAGCGATCCGGGTTTCGACCGATAGTTTTCGCCAGCCGACGGGCATCGTTCACATGCCCGGCACCGGAATTATAAGCGGCCAGTGAAAACCACAATCGTTCCGGCAGGGGCAGGTCATCTGAAAACCGATCGCGTAGCCAGTCCAGATATTTTATACCAGCCTTGATACTGTTATCTGGTTGGTCGATATTATTGATTCCGAGCGATTGAGCGGTACGAGGCATTATCTGCATCAACCCACGTGCACCGGATAATGATTTAGCCCTTGGGTTAAATCGACTTTCCTGATACATTTGTGCCGCAATTAAACGCCAGTCAAAGCCATATTTTTCGGCGTATTTCTGCACCAGTTCATCGTATGGCGATATCTTCCCCTTGAGCGAACCGATAACTCGCCCACGCGCGAGCTTCACCACAGAGCGACGATTTTTGAAATATTTTTGATACAGCACATTATAATATTCACTTTTATAAGTACGCTTGATAAACGAATCAAGCGCCGCTCTTAACGCGGTGTTTCGAGCGCGAACCGCTATCGCATGCGGAATTTTGGCAGCCACGGTATAAACTGATTTGATTTCGACCGACTTTGCCAGCTCGATATCTAGAATACGCTCATCGACCATGGTTGCCTCGTTTCGACCACTCTCCACCTGTTGAATCAGGCGCTCAGTTTCCACATTATCCCTGATCGCGCGAAGCCTGAAATTAGCACCCTGCTGTTGCAATTTGGACAGCGCGTCCCAGTAACTACTATTGCGTCGAACTGCTATCGTGCGTTGATCCAGGTCAGAAATCCCGGTTGCAGGGTCATTTTTACTTACTATGATATGCTGTTGTCCGTAATGATAGGGCACGGAATACTCTACTCCAAGCTGTCGCTGCGACTCACTTAGCTCCAGAAATCCCATCGCCAAATCTGCTTTACCCTCGAGCAGCCAGCTAAGAAGTTCTTTGTGGCTGGGCGGCACGACTACCTCAAGGCGTAAATCATGGTAACGCGCAAATTCCTGCACGAGTTCATATTCGAAGCCCATCAGCTCGCCACGATAGAGGAAATACGAGGCTGCATTATTGGGTAATAAAACACGCAATACGTGACGTTTCTTAATTTGCTGTAAATCCC
>CAZYYM010000251.1:0-1513 GCA_964651385.1 uncultured Gammaproteobacteria bacterium
CAACGACGCGTGGTGATAGTTAGTTAACCGCCACCCCCTATCAATATGTTATTGACTAAAGTCGGTCTCTTCGATTGACAAATATTAGCAAAAGCTTATATACTAATATACGTTTATAAAGGAGAAATCATGTCTATTGACCGATTTGTTTTAATGTTTGCTGGACTAGTTATCATCGCCAGCGTTGTATTGTCGCAAGTCCATAGTGTGTACTGGTTGGGATTGACACTTTTCGTGGGTGCTAACTTACTGCAATCTTCCTTTACCGGTTTTTGTCCACTGGCCAAAATTCTAAAGGCGATGGGTTCCAAACCCGGTCAGGCGTTTTCCTAGTTGAGGTCAGATCTGGCAGCGCGTTAAATCCCATACAGGCAGCATAAGGGATTAAACTCGCAACTCGCCTGTAGTAAAAAGGTTGACCAGGGCAGCCAGTATTGCTCCAATAATAATTACCACTATTGAAGCCTGGTTATGAAACTAAATACGATAGTTCTCCTTTTGCTGTTCGCGACACAAGTCTTCGCGATCGAATACGCGCAGAGTGAAGTCGATATGCAGCTCAAGCAAATCACGCCGGACATTTATTATGTAGAAGGCGTTCCGGGAATTGCTACCGATAATGAAGGTTTTATATCCAACGCGGGGTTTGTAATTACGGGCGAAGCTGTTCTTGTTTTCGATGCGCTCGGTACCCCATCACTGGCGAAAAATCTGGTCAGGCTGATTAAATCGGTAACCGACCAGCCCATCACGCGCGTAATTGTTAGTCACTATCACGCCGACCACATTTATGGATTACAGGTCTTCGAAGAGGAAGGCGCAACAATTTACGCGCCCGATGGCGCGTTGGACTATCTCGAATCCGATGTTGCACTCGAGCGTCGGGAAGAAAGACAATTTTCGCTGTCTCCCTGGGTCAACGATGATACCCGCCTGGTGTATCCCGACGAGATAATCAAGGATTCGGCGACGTTTCGGCTGGGGACCAAAACATTCACGATCAACTACCAGGGCAAGGCGCATTCGGATGGCGACCTCGCCATGCTGGTCGAACCGGACCTGGTGTTATTCTCGGGTGATATCATATTTCGGTCTCGCATTCCGTTTATTGGTAATGGAGATACGAGGCACTGGCTCGAAACCCTGGAAAAACTCGAAACTACTGGCCTCAGGGCATTGGTACCCGGTCACGGCCCGGCAACATTTGAACCGTCCGAGAGGATATCCCTGACACGTGAATACCTCGCTTTCATGCGCGAGACGATGCGCGAAGGCGTCAGTGAACTGATGTCGTTTGAGGAAATTTATGATGCCGCCGACTGGTCGCAATTTGAGCATTTGCCGGCGTTCGAAGCAGGCAATCGGATTAATGCATACCAGGTTTTCCTTTCCATGGAAGCGGAGCTGCTGGAGCAGTGACGGTGATGCTTACTCGATTGCGCGTCCTTTGGAGGAATCGTGAGACCGCCTCATTTGAAAGCCATGTGATATCCGGGATAATGGGTGTACAGTA